>JBAXUY010000001.1:0-124920 GCA_037129475.1 Planctomycetia bacterium
GCTGTTCGTCACAACGTTGGGCACGCCGATCGCGGCGTACGTGCCGGTGATGTTCGTCTTCGCGTTCGCGATGATCGTTCCATTGAACGTATTGGAGCCCGAAAGAGAGAGCTCACCGGTGCCGTTGTTCGCGATCGTGCCCGAGCCGGTGATGTTGTTGGAGATCGTGGGAGAGTTCGAACGATTACTTGCGAGCGTGGCGCCGGACGCGATAGTGATCGCGCTAGAGCCCGAGATCGAGCCAGTGGTCGATCCAGCTCCGAGCTGCAGCACACCTGCATTGATCGTCGTCGGGCCGGTGTAGGTGCTCGCGCCGGTGAGGGCAAGCGTGCCTGATCCGTCTTTCGTGACGGCCATGACGCGACTGCTGGTCGAGTCGGCGACCGCCCCTGCAAACGTGCCCGTCTGGATGCTGATCGTACGGGTACCGGCGGTACTGCCATTGGTTGCGTCAACGACGCCGGTGCCCGAGAGGGCGTTGATCGTGCAGGTTCCATCGACGAATGGCAAGCCGAGGCTGAATGTGCTGTTCGTCACAACGTTGGGCACGCCGATCGCGGCGTACGTGCCGGTGATGTTCATCTTCGCGTTCGCGACTATCGTTCCATTGAACGTATTCGAGCCCGAAAGAGAGAGTTCACCGGTGCCGCCGTTCGTAATCGTGCCCGAACCCGTAATGTTATTGCTCAAGGTCATGGTGTTGCTGCGGTTGCTCACGAGGCCCGCACCGGACGCGATGCTGATCGCGCCCGTGCTTGCAATCGCACCGGTCGTCGTTCCCGACCCAATCTGCAGCACGCCCGCATTGATCGTCGTCGAACCGGCGTAATTGTTCGTGGCGACGAGAGTCAGAGTGCCTGTCCCCTCCTTCACGAGACCGCTGCTGGCCCCCGTGAGGACAGAGCCAATGGTGCCGACGGTTGCGTTCATCGTGACAGTCGCACTCGTGGCGAGTGTCAGGCTGCCGGAGGTGAGGGTGATCGCACCCGACGCGGAGCCGAACGTCATCGACCCGAAACTCTGTCCGGTAGCGGTGATCGTCACGGTGCCGGAGGCCAGGCCGAGCGAGTCTGTGCCAAAGAACACGCTGTCGCTCGTCGTGATGCTCGTGCCGGCCGTGGTCGCGGTCCCTGCGCTACTTGTGCTCCAGTAGTTGCTGGTATTCCACGTGCCCGATGCGGTGCCGAAGCCCGCCGTGGTGCCGGTGGTATCCCAGTAATAGGTGGCGGCCCGGGCGCTGCTGAACCCGCCGACTGCGACAGCCAGAAATACCAGGAAGGCGATCCCAGTGTCCCGCCGCTTGGAAACGGGCCTGTGCAGGGCTGCTTGCGCCATGGACATGATTGGTAACCCCCTCTCCGCACCACTCGCGAAACGCACACTGTGATATCTCAGACATCTCGAGTCTAGCCCGCGAAGACAAGGCCTGTCAAGAAATGGGGTCGGGGGGTGAGATATACCAGTTTTCCAGGCCTATTCGCGACCTGGGGAGGCGTCGGTGATGGCCTCGAGCGGAACCCTCATAAAGCGGATCGACTCGTATGACTTCTTCTTGCCGGCCTCGTAGAGGCACGCGATCCGGCCATCGGGCAGGACGGCGAGATCCGAGTAAGCGGCGGTTCCGGCATGCACGACGAATGCGGCTGGCCAGGTCGCCCCGTCGTCGAAGCTCGCTCGAATGGTCAATTTTTCACGCTTCGTTTCGCTGGCGGGATTGCTGAAGAGGAGGACCCCAGGAGTGGCACCCTCCGGCCATCGGCACCGTTCAAGCGCCGCCTGACAGACCGGCTCGATGAGCGCGTCGTCGAAACGCTGGTCGTGCCATGTGGAACCGCCATCGTCACTGATGGCGATTTGTCGCGATTTTTTGCCACTGTCGCCTTTTCGCATATTCCGCATGTTGATCAGGATCTTGCCGTCAGGAAGCTCGGCAGCCGTGCATTCATTGACCCCGGGCTCGGGCACGATGCCGGCGAGAGTCCACGTCTGGCCATGATCGTCAGAAATGATGGCGTGTGAGCCGTATTGGCCGTCCTCGGCCCGGCTATGATCGCACGGAGCGAGCAGCCGACCTGCATGAGGACCACGCGTGAGCTGAATGCCGCTGCCAGGACCGGTCGCGTACCATCGCCAGTTCTCGCGCTTCGTCGTTTTGGTGATGTCGCGTGGTTTTTCCCAAGTGAGCCCATCGTCGCGGGAGCAGGTGACATAGACCCGTCGGGAGCTTCTGCCTTTTCCGTCGAGAATGGCCGACTCCTTGTCGTGCCCACGATTCCAGGTCATCGGCAACCAGATGACTCCGGTCTCACTGTCGACGATCGGGCAGGGATTTCCACATGTATTTTCGCCATCGGCCCACACGAGCTGCGAATCACTCCAGGTATCGCCCCCATCGGTTGACCGCTTCACGACGAGGTCGATCTTCCCAGCGTCGCTCCGGTCATATTTCCGAGCTTCGGCAAATGCCAGCACCGTGCCTTCCTTGGTCACCGCAATCGCCGGAATACGATAGGTGTGATAGCCGCCGGAGCCGCTCTCGAACACGACCGACGCCTCGGGTGCCTCAGCCGCTACCCATTCGGTAGCACCGACGAAGGATGCGATGGCGAACATGGACCGAAGGAAACGCGGTCGGTACATGGGAACGATTCTCCGAGAACATGAGTGGGATGCCCTGAAAGCCCTGCGCCCCTGCCGGACACTGGCGCGACAAAGGACCGACGCGTCTGGTATATCATATTGTCCCGTTCGGGGCGCATGCGTGGCCAGAATGCCAAAGCTTTGCCTCGTGTTTCAGCGGCGGATTTCCATGATGCTCCGCATTGTCGCTGCCGCCATTGTCTTCGCAGTGATCGTCGCCCCAATGGACCATGCCTATCCGCAGACCGCCACGACCGAAACGCCCCTAGGACCCCTGAGCTGGCGACGCCTTCCCGACCTTCCCAATCCGCTGGGTGTTGCCGGCCCCTACGTGGGTACGCACCGCGGCGCGGTGATCGTGGCGGGAGGGGCCAACTTTCCGACGACCGAGGGCGAGGATCGCTGGGCCGCAGTCAAGATTTGGCACGACGACGTGTGGGTGATGGCCGAAGCCAAGAACGGCGGATATGAGTGGGTGCCGCAACAACCCTTGCCGCGACCGATGGCTCATGGAGCCACGGCGAGCACGCCGCATGGAATGGTTTGCATCGGAGGAGATGACGGGAAGAACGTCTTCGACAGCGTGACGCTGCTGTCGTGGAACCCAGCCACCCGCCGCCTCGATGTTCATCCACTCCCGAGCCTTCCGCACCCGATGTGCTTCGGCGGGGCCGCCGCGATCGACTCGGCCGTGTATGTCGTGTGCGGGCAGCACGGAACCGACCGACTGACCGCTGCTGCGACGGCGTATCGGCTTGATCTCCGGGACTTCGAGCCATCCGCGGCCGCGACGAGCACCCTGCCGCTGAAGTGGGAACGTCTTCCAGACGTGCCCGGAGGCCCACGGACCGTACCGGTGGTCATCGCGCGAACGGGATCGACCACTCCGCGGCTGTGCGTGATGAGTGGTCGTAGACCAGATCCGGCACATGGCGATACAGCGATCGAAATGCTCCGCGATGCCTATGAATTCGATCCCACCGCCTGGGAGGCGTCTGGCAAAAAGACCGGGGCCATGGCTGCATGGAAGCGTTTGGCCGATATGCCCGCAGCGCGCATGGCGGGAACCGCACTGCCGCTTTCGCCCTCGCACCTCATCGTTCTCTCGGGAGATGACGGCCGGCTATTCAACCAGACGAACGCATTGAAAGATGCGCATCCCGGGTTTCCCAAGGCCTGTCTCGTCTACGACGCGTCGGCCGACACATGGAGCATTGCAGGCGACGCACCGACCTGCCAGCTCGCGACGACCATCGTGCCCTGGGACGGCGGATGGGTGATGGTCAGCGGTGAAATCCGGCCGAGGGTGCGAACACCCAACGCATGGCTGATCACTTCGCCTGCCGGAGCTGCGGGCAACGCTGCGGCGAAGTAGGTCAGCGGTTGAACGGGCGCCGGCGGCCGATCATCCCTCCTGCGGAAATGCCGTCGGCCGGATGGTGAGCACGATCACGATCGAGAGGATCGCGATCGCTCCGAAACCGCCGAAGATGACACTCAGCGGAATCTCCATGTCGCGGAGTGCACCGAATCCCCAATCCGCCAGACCGCCCATCGCGATACTGATCATGTTCATGAATCCATAGGCGGTGCCCCGTAATGGCGCCCGCACCACTTGGCAGAGGATCGGCATGTTGTTGCAATCGAAGAAGCCCCAGCCGAGACCGTAGAGCATCAGACAGCCGATGGCGAATGCCAGCGTGCCCGCATTCCCCACGCCGAACAGGGCCGGCAGAAAGAAGCTCATGCCCAAGGCGCTGGTGATGATCCGCCCGCGATCGGTTCGCTTCATCAGGCTGTCGGCCAGCCAGCCACCGATGAGCACGCCCATGATCGACGCTATCTGGACGTAGAGCACCGCCGTCACTCCGGCCTTTCCCTGCCCCAGATCGAACTTTTCCTTGAGGATGTCGGGCATCCAGTCCTTCACCACCCAGCCGGCGATGCCTGGCAGCGTGAAATAGAGCAGCATGAGGATGAATCCGGGCGTCGAAAAGATTTCTCCGGCCGCGGCTGCCAGTGTGGGCCGCACCTGTTCACCGCGATCACGTGGCGGGTTACGCAGGAGGAAGAACAGCGGAACTGCATACGCGATCCCCACGAGTCCGCAGGCGGCGAAGGCGTTTCGCCAGCCGATCGCCGGATCGTCGGCCGCATAGCCTGAAAAACCCCCGATGATGATCCCGGCATAAATGCCCATCTGGTGGAGCCCGACGGCCCGGGACCGCGTCGAGCCGCGATGAAAGTCGGTAATCATGGCGAGCGCCGCGGGGATGTAGATGGCTTCGCTGACCCCCATGATCATCCGCGTCGCGATCAGTTCGGCGAAGGTGTCGACCAATCCGGTCCACCACGTGACAGCCGACCAGACCATCAGACTTGCAGCGATGACATGCCGGCGGCTGAGGCGATCGGCCAAGTACCCGCCCAGCGGGCTGAAGAGGGCATACACCCACTTGAAAGAACCGAGCACGATTCCCCAGTTGGCGCGGCTGCCGATGTCCGGGATGTCGGCCATCATCGACGACTTCATCGCCGCCAGCATCTGCCGGTCGAGATAATTGAGCAACGCCACCGGCAGCAGCAGCAAGACCATCAGCCACGCCACCCGCATGGCCCGACTCGAATTGAGCTCGGCCACGGTAGTCACTGTCGCGCCAACTCGGGCTCGGGTCGCGCCCAGGTGAAGAAACCGATCTGCTGCAGTTCGTCCCGCAGACCCCGCTTTTCAGAGTCGGAGAGTTTGGGGAGCGGGAGTCGACACGAGCCGCAGGGCGTGTCGAGCATTTCCATGACGGCCTTCATCGCCGGATGGAATGGCCTTTGCATCAACACCCGAATCATTTGGATCGCCCGCAGTTGTTCTTCACGGGCCTGGGCCAAGTTGCCCGCGTCAAAAGCCGCGATGATGCGTCGGTAGAGTGGTGCGGCAATGTTGAACGTCGACCCCACAGCCCCCCGGGCTCCCACGGCCAGCGCCGGAAGCAGGAGTTCGTCGTAGCCGAAGAGCATGTCGAACCGTCCGCCCTTGAAGGCCAGGCATTCCTGGTATTCGTGAATGGTGTTGGCCGTGTACTTCACGCCCGCGAAGTTCGGGATCCGGTCACCGACTTCCTTGAGGAGCAAGACGACGTCGATGGTGACGCCCGTCATCGCCGGAATGTGGTAGTAGTAAAATGGAATGGCCGCGGCGGCGGAGGCCATTTCGGCGCAGCAGTCGACGACTGTGCGAGCATGGCTGATGCGAAAGTAGGTGGGCGGCATCGCCGACGTGGCGGAAGCGCCTGATGCAGCGGCATGGTCGGCCAGCTCGCAGGCCTCCACGAGGGAGTTATGGCCCACGTGGACGATCACCGGGACGCGCCCGTTGACGGCGGTGATGAATGCCTCGGCCACAGCTTTCCGCTCGCCCATCGCGAGCGACACGCCTTCGCCGGTGCTGCCGCAGACGTAGAGGCCATCCACGCCGTCGTCCAGCAGCCGCTCGACCATGGGACGAATGGCATCGAGATCCACTTCACCCTGGGGGCCTAGCGGCGTGTACGTCGCGGGAATCACACCTCGCAGGCGGCTCTTCATGGTCGCTCCAGTGGGATCAGCATCGCGAAAGAGAAGCCACTCGCAGCAGCCATGCCAGACGGCCACCGACTCAGACTATGATATATTAGAGCACGGACTTCTGAAAGGGTGTTCGTGGAGACCTATCCCCTTTCAGCGAGATCCTCTGGCCGATTCGATGGGGCAGGGCTTCCGGATTGACCCCATTGTTTTGGCAGGCAAGAATCCTGCCTCCCTGGCCGCAGGATGATGTTGGCAGTCGCCCACGCGGCGACCACCCTGGATCGGAGTCGCCCCTTGCAGAATTTGCTGTCTCAAAGAGTTTACCGGCAGT
Organism: Planctomycetia bacterium; assembly: GCA_037129475.1. GTDB lineage: Bacteria > Planctomycetota > Planctomycetia > Pirellulales > UBA1268 > RGVT01. The sequence continues at coordinate 6,533 of JBAXUY010000001.1, forward strand.
TGTACGACGCAATGTTGGATCACCGACTCAGACCGGGCGACAGGCTGAATAGGCGGCAGGTGGCCCAGGATCTCGGCGTCAGCGTGGCTCCGGTGCTCGAGGCGATGGTGCAACTGGAGTGGGAGGGATTCCTGGCGACGAGCCCTCGAGTTGGCACGATCGTTCGCGGGGTGACGCTCGCCGACGTGCTCGGCAAATTCCGCCTGCGTCAGGCGATCGAAGTCGAGGCGGCGCGGCTCTATGCGGGCGAGCGAATCCGTGATGCCCGCCGTGCGGTCGAGCCACTGGCGGAACGGGCCGACGCCGCAGAAACGGGCACGCTCGCCAACTACCGCACCGAAGTGGAATTTCACATGGCGCTCGTCAAACTGGCCGATTGCCAGGCGTTGAACGAGGAATTTTCCCACGTGATGCGGCACAGCCTCTACCACGCGGCCCATGACCTGCTGCCAATCCTGCCTGAGCGGACGCCGCAGATGCACACGAAGCTGATCGCCGCAATGTGTCGGGCCGACGCCGCGACGGCTGATCGGCTGATCCGTAGCCACCTGGGCCCGTGGGTCGATGCACTCTCTCGGGCCGTTTCCGCCATCGGCGAGCCGGCATCGATCGCCGTCACGAGGGGAAACGCTGTCCGAATCGCATCGAAGAAGACCGCCGCGAGCCGTCGAGCCCGCTCGCGCCGCCCGACGGCGTGAGCCAGATCACGCCTCACTTTGCCTGAGCGGGCACATCAAAATTCATTGTGTCGGCCCGATTCGGCAGTTCGGATTCGACCGAGTAGGGCGGAAAGAGCAGAAGGACGGCGGAGTCGAGATTGTCCGAATTCTTGAGTCCCCTGTAGGCGGTTATCGTGACTCGATGAGGCCCTCCCGTATGTGGGCGACCGGATGACCGCGTGTCATAGATTCCGTTCACGATCTTCGCGAACCCGCCCCCCTTGCGGGCATCCAAGGGGCTCATCGTGATAAGTCCATCGGATACGGGCTTGCCGTCGTAGGTGACACTTCCGGATAGGTGCCAGCGGTCGACGCGGCGACATGCCGGGGCGGCCATCGCAACGGCGACCATGAGCGTCATCGCCAGCGGGTATCCTGAAGCCCTCATTGGATACGCTCGCATAAGGCGCTGCAGGAACACCTAGGGCACGTCGACGACGCTGTCGTCACGAGGCAGGTAGAGTAACTGGTAGGTATTTTTGATGGTGCCCTTGCGCACCTTGTCGAGAATCGCCGCTGCGACGGTATCAGCACACGCGCTGTATCCAGTGAAACTGTCGATCGTTTCGTTCAGGAATCGGACGGAGCCGTCGCACATGGCAATGTTTATTCCACCCGGGTGATAGCTCGACCAGCCATGCCGCGTACAGGACGGATCGCTCCCGCCGAACCAAGGTATATTCGGTGGCCAGGAACCTCGCGCGATTGCCCCGGCGTTTGAACTCGAACCGCGACCGGGCCAGGCGCCACCATAGGCCGCAAAGGGCGACATTCCCAAGGCCCGCTCGCCAAGCATGATGGTTTTGCTGAGTCCATCGGTAACCTGGCTCAAACGGTAGGGTTGGCCGGTGGCATGGGTCTGCGGCAAGCCAACTTCGTCAGCGGGAGAATACGGACCGAACACCGAATCACTGACGACGTAATTCGACGTGCCGAGACCCGACTGGTTCGGATTCGTGCCCGACGTACTACAGCTTGGGCACTGATAGGCGGAATTCAGAGTTTTCACCAGGGAGGACGGCGCACTCGAAAGGGCGGCTGAGGTATACGGCGCGAGCTGGTCGTACGTTGCCTGCTGCTCCAAGAACGGCATCACCGTTACGAGGGCGCCCCAGTAGTTAGGAGCCGTATAAGCGTCGGGCAGCGCCTTCTTCGTGTTGTCGTAGTTGTAGAACGCCAATCCCAGCTGCCGCATGCGGTTCACGCAACTCATCCGCCGGCCCGCCTCGCGGACCGACTGCACGGCGGGGAGCAGGAGCGCGATGAGCACGGCGATGATCGCGATCACCACCAAAAGCTCGATCAGAGTAAAACCACTCACGCGCAAATGGAGACTGGCGGCGCGACGTCGCAGGGACATAAAACACGCGGCTCCAGCGGAAGTGGGAGCAACACCCGCGATCCCACCATTCACCCAGTTGAAATATCAGATTTCGCCGTGACTGTCAATCAGTGCGTATCGGCTGTTGTGACGAAGGATAGGATACCCAAAGAAACTCCCGTAATCGTGGGCCGGTCGATGAGCCCTCCTGCCAATCCCCGCCGCCACGATCTCGATGCCCTCCGCGCTGTGGCGATGCTCCTCGGGATTCTTCTCCATGCGAGCCTCGCCTACGTCCCCAACATTCCCTGGCCGGTGCAAGACTCACAGCCGGCCCGCTGGCTCGGGCTCGTGTTCCTCGCCATCCACGGTTTCCGCATGCCGCTGTTCTTCCTGGTCAGCGGGTTCTTCACAGCGATGCTCTGGCGCAGACGAGGCTCCGCGGCGATGCTCGCGCAGCGTTACAAGCGGGTCTTTGTCCCCCTCGTCCTCGGCTTCTGCACCCTTCTCCCGCTCTTCGACTGGGTAAGCACGCGCTCCCCGGATGCCGGGGCTGTCGGCCAGCCGCCATCGCCGAGCAGGAATGAGGCGTCCCTGACCGCGGCGATCCGCGCGAAGGACGCTGCCCGCGTCGCCGCCGCGATCGCAGCCGGCGCCGACGCGAGGGGCATCGATACGGAGTTCCGCATGCCGCTGGTCACGCTGGCGGCCCTCGTCGGAGACGACGAGGTGGTGCAGCGCCTGCTCGATGCCGGGGCCGATCCCAATGCCCCCGGCGGCGACGGCCGCACCCCTCTCCACGCGGCAGCCTTTGCTGGCAATCTGCCGATCGTGCAGCGTCTCCTCGAGGCCGGCGCCGATCCGGCGAAGCGTGGCCCTGCCGGCGACAGCCCCCTCGACTCGACGAAGGCCGACGAGCGGACGACGAAGTTCATCGGCCGCCTCCTCCGCATCCGCCTTGGCGGAACGGACACGATTTCTGCGGGCCGCGAGGCGATCCGCACGCTCCTCGCCGCGCACACCGGCGAATCGGTCGCCCACCTTCCGCCGCCCGCGCCCGAGGGATTTGTTGTCCGGGTTCGCCACGCCTACCGCGAATGGCTCGTTTCGTCGGCCTTCGTCGTGCCGCTGCCCGGGAACGAGCAACCGCAGTCGCTCTTTCTCGGCGGCACCTTCAACTATCTGTGGTTTCTCTGGATGCTTTGCTGGCTGGCCGTCGGATTCGCCGGAGCTGCCGCGTTCGCGACACGGCTCCGGCTCCCGTTTCCCCCGGGCTGGCTCATCACCTCCCCCGCGGCTCTCCTCTGGACGGTGCCGCTCACGCTCCTGCCGCAGCTGTTCATGGGGCTGTTCACGCCGGGCTTCGGTCCCGACACCTCCCTCGGGCTCCTCCCCCAGCCGCATGTCCTCGCGTACTACGCGATCTTCTTTGGGTACGGAGCCATGTTATTCCTCGCTGAAGACCGGGCGGAAAACGACGTCGAAAGCGTCGGACGACGCTGGCGCCTGCTGTTTTCCCTGGCGCTGCTGGTGCTCTTCCCGGTGGGGCTCGTCACGATGCAATCGCCGGCGACCACGGCGATGCCGCAGGCTCTCTACGCGTGGCTGATGTGCTTCGCCGCGATCGGATTCTTCCGTTGGCTCGTGCCGGTTGAGAGCCGGGCGTGGCGTTATCTCTCCGACTCGGCCTACTGGCTCTATCTGGTCCACATGCCGGTGGTGATCGTGCTTCAGCAGGCCACGCATGACTGGCCGGTGCCGGGCACGCTCAAATTTCTCCTCGTGACGACGCTCGCGACCGCGATCCTCCTCGTGAGCTACCAGCTCCTCGTCCGCCACACGCTGCTGGGTCTGCTCCTCAACGGGCCACGGCTGCACTCATGGCCTTCTCTCCGGGCCCGCGGCTGACGATCGCTCGATGCGCGTCGTGCCCCAGGCCTCCTGCAGCACGGCGAACATGCGCGGGTCGTGGGCGTGGAGCTCCTTGCGGGTGAAGGGGAAGAAATCATTGCGGCAAAAATATGCCTCCGTCGTTTCCGCGAAGTACTCGGCGGGATCGGTCATGGCGTAGGCGGCTTCGAACGTGTTCGGCCGGCCATTGCCGTGGTGCCGTTCGACGCGGCCGTAGAGGTTCGCCGCCTTGGCTCGTTCGTAGGCGGCGATCACATCGTCCCGGTCCCGGCCCAGGACGCGGAAGTGATAGGCATGGGCCAGTTCGTGGAGCACGAAGTTGGGCATGCGGTTGGTCTCTTCGGCGAATATCCGCACGTTGGTGAACTCCACGGCCCTGGCCATGTCGGGATTGCGGCCGTTCGTGCGCAGCCAGCCACCGTCGGGATGAAACTCGGCCCGGGGCGGCACGCCGGGGTACTCGGGCGAGAACCAAAGCGGCGTCTTGCGCAGTTCCGCCACCGCGGGGGCCGGCACCACCTTCACGACCTCAGCCAGCTGCTTGTCGAGGAGCGCGAGCGCCACTTCGAGGTCAGCCTTCTGGCTGGCGATCAGGGCCTCGCTGACGTGTACCTTCCAACCCTGGATCTCGCGGGTGCGGTAGCCGGCCCGGTCGTCGCCTTCCGGACCGGCCGCGGGCAAGGTGGCCGCGGCCAGGAGCAAGAGGATCAGAGACGTTCCGCCGGATGGGCGGCCGTGCATGCGGACCTCGCTTGGCGAGCAGAGGCCGCCCTCGCGGCCAGCCAAGAATCATAACTGGCGGCCCGCTCGCCGTGCGCTTGCCCACCTGTCCGTAGTACCTGGCGGCGGATTCGTCCCAGCCCGTGCCCGATTCGTCCCTGTTGAATCCTGATTCGTCCCAGCCCGTGCGGGATTCGTCACTTTGCGCTTTCCGGATATTGCGAGGCTTGCTCGGGTCGTTAGGGTTGATCAAGAAGGACGCGACCCTGTTCGCAGCTGCAGAGGGGCATCGCCGTTCGACACCAATGGCTCTCGGCACCGACGGGAGTTCCAGCCTCGCCCACACGGAAACGCCATGACTATGAAACGCGGCCTTGGCCGTCGCGCTCGTGTCGATGGCCGTGGCCGCGACCGACACATATTCACTCGAAAACCCGAGCATGGCGACCGACCCCCACATCGGCGTCGTTGCTCTTCGCCATGAAACGTACCCAGGAGATCGACCTATGAACTCGAAGCCGGTTCTCTGTGCCCTGAAGATTTTTTTGGCCTCGTGCGCCTTCTTGCTTGGTGAAACTGCATCCTTTGCAGCCAACAACAACAGCGTGACCTACGACATCACCCAAGGTGCAGGTGGGTCTGCCGTGGTGAACTGGACTGTCCTCGGAGGTCTGAATTCCTCCGGGGTTGGATTCTACCCTGTCAAAAACAACGGCAATGGATTCAACGGATTTATCATCGATGCCAGCGGCATTTTTAATGGGGCCTATTTCACCAACATTGGTCTCGCGACTTTGACTGATGGAAGCAAATTCTCTGCGAATGATGGCGTAAGTTTGAGTAGCACCAGCAGCGTGACTTCATTTGTCGCCATCCATTCGGGTACCGGTGACAGGTTTGGACTGACCATGTCCTCGGCGTTTCCCGGCAGTAGTGATCTGACCTATTCCTACACCCTCAACTTCCTGAGCGGCACGGGATCGTTTGTGTTACCCATTTCGTACAGCGCATTTAACGTCGGCACCTACTTCCAAACCCAACCGAGTGTCCTTGATGGTGGGCCCTATGCAGGCACTTTCAACACCACGGTGAATGTGGTTGCCCTGCCCGAACCGTCGACCTGCATGATGGCCCTCGCCGGTCTGGCCTGCGGCGGCTATGTGATGTTGCAGCGTCGCAAGCGGGCCTGACTCGCACCAGCCACCGAGATTTCAAGCGTAGGGCAGCAGGTCACCATAGCGGGCCTGCTGACCTGCCCTCGGCCAAGGGGTCGCCGCTGTCCGCTTGCTGAGGCGTAGTCGAAGCGAGCGGACAGCGGCGCGATTCCGGGGCCGGGGGCCGGTACCCCAGCGAGCTGTGTGACCGTGCGGTGTTGTAGTTCTTCCTCCATCGCTTGATCAGGACCTTGGCCTCCAGCAGTGTGTCGAGCACCTCTCGGTCCAGGAGCTCATCCCGCAGCTTGCCGTTGAAGCTCTCCACGTAGCCGTTCTCCCAGGGGATCCCGGCTCGATGGAGAGCGTCTTCACCCCGACCCGCTCGAGCCACTCCCGCACACGCTTGGCGGTGAACTCGCTGCCGTTGTCGCTGCGGATGTGGTCAGGCACACCCCGGCGAACGAACAAGTCGCTCAGCCGCTCCAAGACGTCCACGCTCGTGCCGATCCATAACGAAGTCGTGGCTCCAGGCGTGGTTCCTGTGCGTCGGCCGCAGCGGGATGCACGATCCGTCTCCAAGCCAGAGCCTCGTGCGTTTCACGGGGCGATCCTCCGCGGCGCAATCGCCGTGCCCTTGGGCCGCTTCTCCCGCCGATACCGGCCAGGGGCGACACCGAACCGCGCCTTGAACGCCCGCCGCATCGACTCGGCGTAGGAAAAACCCGCGACGCGAGCCACATCCTCGAGGCTGCTGTCCGTGCCGACGAGCAGTTCCTGAACCCGTGCCAGGCGCACGCGATTGATCTCATCGCTCGGCGAATGCCCAACGTGCTCGGCGAAAAGCCGCTCGAGAGTCCGCCGCGACACTCCCAACTTCTTCACCATCCTGCCAACCGTCAGGCCATCGCAAGCATGATCGCGCACGTAGCGCACGATCCCCACGAAATCGCTGTCGGGATACGCCAGCACGTGGGTGGAACGACGGGCCACGACTCCGGCGGGATCCACGTAGTTGAGTGGCGGCGGCTGAAGCCCGTCCGTCAGCATGCCGTGGAGGAGCGCCGCAGCTTGGTAACCGATCTTGAACGTGTTTGGATCGACGCTCGACAGACCCATGGTCGACACCTGACAGAAGATTGGATCGTCATCGACGCCGATCACCGCGACCTGCTCCGGCACTTCCACGCCCCTGTCGCGGGATGCACTGAGGGCTAACGAAGCCCATACGTCGTTGCACGCCACAAGGCCAGAGGGCTTGGGAAGCGCTGCGATCCAATCGCCGATGGCGCGCTCGGATGTCTGGGCCGCTGCTGTGTCGTTGATGAGAAGCGTAAGCGGATCGTTCCTGGTGGCCGTCGGGCCGGCGTGCAGGGCGCCCTCGCGCTCACGGCACAGACTTATGAGATGGCCCCGCCTGATCTCCGAGTAGTGCACGCCTCGTAGGCCGAGAAATGCAACCGTCTTCAGGCCACGTTCGAGCAGATGGTCGATCGCGAGCCGAACGACCGCCTTATCGTCCACCACGATCTGCGGGATGCCGGAAATGGCGACCTCCTCCAGCATGTCCACGACGGGCACGCCGAGCCGGGCCAAGTCGCGGCCGATGCGTGGTAGATGGATCCGTGCCAGCACCCCCGCTGCACCGTCGTCGCGGATGCGTTTCGGGACCGTCGTGTCGAGTGGGTCCGCATACAGCCTGTAGGACCAAGGCCCGTAGTCGTGGCCGTAGGCCGTGATCCCGCCGATCAGTCCGCGCACGTACGACCCACGAGTGTCGGCGATCACGGCGATCCGTGGAGGAAATGGCATACCGGGCGTCCGAAGGCTGCCGCATATGTTCGCACCACCGAACTTTTTTTGCCATGCATGGGGGAATTCCCCGGTTCATGGCGAAAAGTGTTCGATTCGGTGACGCTTTTCATGGGCGCACCGTGAGGAATCCGTCGGTAGTCTTTGCCATGGGCGGTAATGAGTGAAGCATTCTTCACTTCATCGTTCGCGGGGAACCAGACCATGAACCTTATCCAAGCCATCTGTCATCCACCCATGAGCCGTCGGGGAATCTGCCGGACGGCTCTCGTCGTCGCCGGGCTGGGCGTCATGTTGCATGCAGCCGACGTACCGCTCGCCTCGGCGGCCACCTATTCATGGAACGGCAGCAATGGTGCGTGGAACTCGCTCAATTGGACGATCCCGCCCGATACGACGCCAGTGGCGGGGCCGACAGGCGCGTCTGGCACGAACACGGCGACGATCGCGTCCGGCACAGTGACGTTCGCGGGGAACGATACCTTCGGGAGTGCCATCACCTCGACATCACCCGTCATCAACGTTTTCGGCGGCACGCTTGCCAGCGGCGGATATTTCAACACCATCTGGGGCCTGAAACTCAAGGGCGGCACGCTCCTCGCCAACGGTGGCGCGAATTCTTCCTACCCCGCCTTCCAGTTGTCTGGCACCGTCTCGGTGACCGGGTCGACCGCGTCAAGAATCACGGTCGGCGGCGGCTCCAACAACGCGATCAATCTGGGCGGGACCGGGGTTGCCAACACGTTATTCAGCGTCTTGAATGTCACCGGTGATGCGAATGCCGACTTGACGATCGACAACGTGCTGCAATCGACCGACCCCACCGCTGGGCTGACGAAGAACGGCGTGGGAACGCTCGTGATCACGAACTCGACCACATACCTCGGCCCGACGACCGTGCAGGCCGGCGTGCTTCGCTTCACCGGCGGCAGCGGCATGCTGAGCGGTTCGGGGGCGATCACAGTCAACAATGGCGGCACGCTCGACTTCGGCGGCGGCAGCCAGACGACGACGGGCTCGGTAACGCTTGCCAACGGCAGCACGCTGACCGGCGGCACGCTGACGAGCAACAATGCCGCTGCTGCGGGTAACAACTGGCTCTCAGGCACCGCGACGCTGGGTTCGGGTGGTGCATTCGTGACGAACCAGCGACTGCTCCTGGGCCTCTCCGGCGCGGGGGCGGCAACGATCGGCGCGGGAAGCACCGGGGCGATCACCTTCGGCGGCGACTCGACATTCAACATGAACTATGTCGGTGTGGGCGGCGGAGCCAACGCGACGCTCACGGTGAACGGCGGCTCGGTGAACTTCACCAATGCCACCACGGGCACGGGCAACGGCTATGTCAACGTCGGCTCGAATGCCGACACGGCCGCCGGCAACGTCGTCGTGAACGGTGGCAATGTCAACGTCGGCACCTGGCTGAAGCTCGGCGGCAACTACAACACCACGGCGGGCAACAGTGCGACCGCTTCACTCTCGGTGGCGAGTGGCACCGTCTCGATCGGCGGCGGTTCCGACGGCACGTACAACGGCGTCTTGTTCCTCAACGGCGGCAACGGCGACGCGACCGCGAACACCGGCAGCACGACGCTCGCGATCAACTCTGGAGGCGTCCTCGAGACTGCGCAGATTCAGGCGGGCAACACCGGAACCCGCACCTTCACGATCAACGGCGGAACGCTTCGCGCTCGCTCCGGCGCGAGTTCCACGTTCCTGCCCGCCGCCACCGGTCTTGCCGTCAGTATCGGAGGCAGCAACGCGACGATCGACTCCAACGGCAGCGACATCACGGTGGCCGCCCCGCTCGCGGGATCGGGCAGCCTGACGAAGGCAGGGGCCGGCCTGCTCACGCTCTCCGGGGCGTCTGGCCATTCCGGCACCACCCGCGTGGCCGCGGGCGGGCTCGCCGTGGGGGCGGCGAACTCCCTGGCGAGCAGCACGCTCGACCTGGCGACAGCCGACTCCGGCACCGTGACGTTCAATCAAAATTCCACGCTCGGCGGGCTGACGGGATCGCGGAACCTCGACCTCGCCGCCCGCACCGTGAGCATCGGCAACGGCGGCGGCTCCACGACCTACAGCGGCCAGTTGAGCAACGGCACGCTCACCAAGGTCGGTTCCGGCACGCTCGCGCTCACCGGGGTGAACGCCAACGCCACGACGAACGTGACCGCGGGCGTCCTGAGGCTCTCGGGCGGCAGCAACCGGCTCAGCACGACCGGGGCGATCACGCTCTCGGGCGGCACGCTCGACCTCGACGGCGGGTCGCAGGCGACCTCCGGCATCGTCACGCTCTCCGACGGTAGCACCCTCACGGGCGGCACGCTGACGCGAACGGGAGCCGGTGGCGGCGACCTCGCCGAGCCGATCACCGGCTCGCTCACGATTGGCGCCAACAGCGGCTACGTGACCACCGAGCGTCTCCTTCTCGGTCTCGCGAGCACCAAGACGCTCACGCTTTCGGCGCAGACCGCGGGCTCGCTCACATTCGGCGGCAATTCGTCGAACTATATGAACTACATCGGCGTGGGCGGCGGTGCCAACGCAACGCTCACGGTGAACGGCGGCTCGGTGAACTTCACCAACGCCGCGACGGGCACGGGCAACGGCTACCTGAATGTCGCCTCCAATGCGGGCTCGGCCACGGGTGCCCTTGTGATCAGCGGAGGAAACCTCAATGTCGGCACGTGGCTGAAACTCGGCGGCAACTTCAATACGACGGCCGGCACCGACGCCACGTCGTCGCTCTCCGTGGCCAGCGGCACCGTCTCGATCGGGGGTGGTTCCGATTCGTCCTCCAACGGAGTCTTGTTTCTGAACGGCGGCAACGGCGACGCGACGGCCAACACGGGCAGCAGCACGCTCACGGTTTCGGCCGGCGGCGTGCTTGCCGTCAAGCAGATCCAGGCCGGCAACGGAGGGACGAAGACGATCAGCCTCGACGGCGGCACGATCCGCGCAGCCACGGGCGCCAGTTCGACGTTTCTCTCGGCCGCGACCGGGCTGACGACGAACGTGGGCAACGGCGGCGTCACCTTCGACACCAATGGAGCCACGATCACCGTGTCTGCACCCCTCACGAACGGCGGTAGCGGAGGGTTGGTGAAGACCGGGGCCGGCACGCTCGGCCTCACCGGGGCCAACACGTACGCCGGCAGCACCCAGGTGAATGCCGGAACCCTGACCGTCGCCGCAAACGACGCCCTGGGGAGTACGGCCGGCGGCACCGTCGTGGCCAGCGGCGCGCAGCTGCGGTTCGCCTCGGCGGCGGGCAGCCTCACCATCGGCAACGAGGCGGTCACAATTTCGGGCACCGGCGTGACCGGCGGCGGAGCGATGCGGGCGGCGGCCGATCTCGGCGCGGTGAACGTGACGTGGCAGGGCAAGATCACGCTGGCTGCCGATGCATCGATCGGCGCGGCCGCAAACACGTCGCTGGCTGTGAACGTCGCTTCGGGCAACGCCATCGAAGCCAGCAACTTCGGCCTTACATTCGATGGGGCCGGGCTCACCTCAGTGTTCGACGCGATCGCCCTCGGCAGCGGCGGGCTCACGAAGATCGGCTCCGGCACGACGACCCTCTGGGGTGACAATGCCTATGGCGGTGCGACCGCCGTGAGCGTCGGCACACTGCGGATCAACGGCAACCAGTCCGCTGCGACAGGCGGTCTGAGCGTCGCCAGCGGGGCGACGCTCGGGGGGAGCGGCACGATCGGCGGTGCTGTCTCGATCCTCGGGGGCGGCATCGTCGCCCCGGGCAACAGCCCCGGAACCCTGACGACCCTCGACGCGTTCGCCCTGGCAGGCACATCCGTGCTAAATTTCGACCTGAGCGGCTCGAACAACTCGGTGGGCGGCGGGGTAAACGACCTGATTACAGGAATCACGAACCTGACGCTCGACGGCGTGCTGAACGTGACGGCGATCGATGCATTCACGTCGGTGGCCCCGGGAACATCATGGCGACTGTTTAATTACACCGGGTCGTTTACCGACAACGGGCTCACGCTCGGTTCGATGCCGACACTTGCGGATGGCTATTCGTTCGGGTTGGATACGGCGACGATGGGCCAGGTCAACCTCGTGGTCGTACCCGAGCCGAGCGCGGTCGCCTTGGCTATGATTGGGCTCGGGCTCGTTGGCTGGCGAGCGGCGAGGAGGCGGGCGGCCAACCGTTGTTGAGGCCTCCGATCATTCCCGGGGTTTTTTCGTGAACCGACTCAGCGTCGTCGTGCTCGCCGTGTCGCTCCTCGTCAGCGGTATCAGGCCAGCAGTCGTCGAGTCCGGGCAGCATGATACGCAGGTGCTCGATGGCGCTGCGTTTTCCGGGCAGGTCAAGGATGCCATCGCGTCCGGTGCCCGCTCGTTCCGGATACCGCCGGGGAGCTACCGGCTTGCCACCGGCCTGCAGATCGAAGGAGCCAACGGCTTCACCCTCGAAGGACAGGATGCCACCCTGATTTTCACACCAGGCGCTGGTGGACTCAGGCTTGAAAAGTGCACCGCGTGTGTCGTCAAAGGACTGACACTGGATCTCGATCCGCTTCCCTACACGCAGGGAACGATCGTCGCCGTCAACCCGGCAGAAACGACGTTCGACTTCCGCCTCGACGACGGCTACCCGAACTTTGTCGCCGGATCGCAGGAAGCACTGATGCGCTGCGCGTTTTTCGAGCCGTCGGGAACGGTCGAACTGGGCATCATCGACACCTCGATTTCGAGGCCCGTTGAAATCGGCGCCCGTGTGTACCGCGCCACCGCTTCCCGACCGTTCGATGTCGAAGCCCGCCCTCTGCAGCCGGGCGACCGCGTTGTCGTTGCGCTGGGTCGACCTGATGGCGGACTTGCGTTGCACGAGTGTTCGGCGATGCGGGTGGAGGATGTCACGGTCTTCGCATCCGGGGGGATGGCCATCGTGGAATCCGGTTTCGCGGAGGGTGGCCACGTCTACGAACGGTGCCGGGTCGTGCGGCGTCCTGGATCGGGGAGGCTGATGGCATCTGCCTCCGATGGGCTTCACTCGATGACCCAGCGAACGGGACCGACACTGAGGAATTGCGAGATATCGCACTGCTTCGATGACCTGGTGAACATTCACGGCTTCTTGAGCTTCGCGCTGGAACGGAGAGAAAACGGTGCCTGGATCGTCGCCAGCCCCGCCGGGCAGGATTTTTCGCCGGGAAGCCTGGTCCGCTTCTACCGCCCCCCGGACGCGAACCCTGCTGGTGAGGCGAGGATTCTGTCGTGTGAGCCTTCCACGGCACTGGATCCGCAGCGCATCGGCAAACAGGTCGAGGACCACTTTGCGACGACATGGCCAGGGCTACGCCTTCGATCGTTCTTCAAGCCCCAGTCCGTCGAGGTTCGTTTCGACCGTGAGGACGGCATATCACCATACGACTTCATGACGTGCGGCGACCATGGCGGGGCGGGAGCGGTGATCGAGGATTGTTTCTTCCACGATGGCCACGTCCGCGGGATCCTGCTGAAGTCATCCGGCAGCACGGTGGCACGCTGCCGATTCGAAAGGCTTGCTCGCTCGGGAATCGTCGTGGCTCCGGAGCTGTACTGGCTGGAGGGGCCGTTCCCCGACGACATTCGGATCGTGGGCAACACGCTCTCGGATTGCGGGTTTGGAAGCGTGAGCACTCGGGAAAAATACTGGGAGTTCGCTCCCTTGATGGCCGTGAGCGGCTTCGCGGATCGCTTATTTCCACCGCGATGCACGGCCGCGATCAACATGTCGCGATTGGATTTCATCGACAATCGAATCATCCGGGCTCCGGGGCCGGGGATTCTCGTGATGAATGCACAAGATGTCACGGTGAGCGGCAACAGCATCGTGTCGCCGGGCGGGAAGCCCGAAGCCCGTGCAGTGATCGACCTCACGCGCAACCTGCCCGAGCGGGCTCAGGCCACGGAGGAGGAAAATGACGCGATGCGTGACCCTGCGTTCGGCATCTTCCTGATGGCGGTGCGTCGAGTCCGCGGCACCGATAACCGGGTCGAGGGTGGACGGGGCCTCGTCGGGAAGGGATGGGCCGTTGAAGACGCGGACCTCGATTCAGGCATGGTGGGCATCCAACAAAAGGTGCATTGATGGCGACTCAATCAATACAACAGTCGAACGAGTGGGGCTCACTTGATACGCGGGCTGTCCGTACCGGCTCCGGCTTTTCCCGCGCGGCGTTCACCCTCATCGAATTGCTGGTGGTGATCGCGATCATCGGAGTTCTCGTGGGGCTGTTGCTCCCCGCCGTGCAGTCGGCCCGTGAGGCGGCTCGCAGAAATTCATGCATCAACAACTTCAAGCAGATCGGGCTTGCGGTGCACTCTTTCATCAGTCAGCAGAATAAAATCCCTCCATCGGCGATTGCCCCACGTTCGATGACGATTTTCCCGCTCCTGTATCCATACATGGAACAGCAGGCTCTTTACGATGTCATTGCTACAGGTGTGGACCAGTGGGGGATTACCGACAACAAGAAGGCCCTTGTCGACGGAGGCCCGCATACGTGGTGGGCGGGGCTGTCTGCTGACAGGCGGAAGGCCTTCGGGAACGTTGCTGCCTACCTTTGCCCATCGAAGAGATCACCCCCCGCGGTGTTCGACTCCGCCGCAACGGTCGGCAATTTTCCGGGCGGTCAGACCGACTACGCCATGGTCCTGTGTGGTGACTCGACGGGAAATTGGTGGGAATTCCCGGATCCCAGCCGACCCGGCAGCAGCGCCTTTCGATCGGCCTCGTCCGATTGGGCGGCCACGCAGGTCACGATCACCAAATGGATGCCGCGAGACAGACTGGCGTGGTGGTCAGATGGCACCAGCAGCCAGATGCTCTTCGGTGAAAAACACTTCCCTGCTTCGCGTCCTCCCGGCGTGTGCGATGGGAGTACGGGAGATTGCGGATACTTGGCGGCATACCAGGGGTCGCTGGTGCAGCACGTTGGCCGAACCTTCGATAATGCCGGCCAGACGATCGCGACCCCGTCGGACGACACGAATATTTCCTCGCCATTCATTTGGTTCGGCAGCGCTCACCCCGACCTATGCAATTTTCTCTTCGGCGACGGCTCCGTGCGTGCCATGTCCGTGTCCACGCCTCGGAGCGTGCTCCTCAAGTTGGCTGACGTCAATGACGGGAGCTCTGTGGAGATTCCATAGCGGATCGCGGGGCAGTGGGATGACGTCTCCACGCCCGTTGACTCAGCGTGAAGCGTGGGAGGATGACCACCATCCTGTTTCATAAAAAAGGGACCGCGGGAATGTTGCGTTTTCGATCGCCTTTCATCATTGCTGGCCTGACGCTGATCACGTTGGGATGCGGTGATGCCAATCGGGTGAAGGTGCGGGGCACTGTCACTTTTTCCGACGATGGGAGCCCTTTGAAACGAGGCGTGGTCTGTTTCGACAACGACAAGGCCATGGCCCGTGGAACCGTACAGCCCGATGGAAGCTACGCGATCGGAATCGGAAAAGATGGGCGTGGGGTCGAGCCGGGCTCCTACAAGGTCAGCATTTTTTTCGCCCACGAGGAAATGCCCGGTGGTTCGGTCTATGCCCCGCGATACAAAAAACTCATCGACGACAAGTATGCGTCGAGGGACACATCGGGTCTCGAGATCGTGGTGGATTCTTCGACCACACGTTTTGACATCAAGGTCGATCGTCCCAAACCGAAATAGGGATGCCGCCCGTGGGCTGGGCTATGCCAGGATCTCGCGCACGACCCGCTGCTGCTCGACGCCCGTGAGCCGCTGGTCGAGTCCCTGAAACTTGAACGTGAACCGCTCGTGGTCGATCCCCATCAGATGGAGGATCGTGGCGTTGAGGTCGTTCACATGCACGGGGTTTTCGACTGCGTTGTAGCTGAAGTCGTCGGTCTCGCCGTACGACACACCCCCTTTCACGCCGCCGCCTGCCATCCACATGCAGAAGTTCCGCGGATGGTGGTCGCGGCCGTAGTTGTCGTTCGTGAGCGTGCCCTGGGAAAACACGGTGCGGCCAAACTCACCCCCCCACACCACGAGCGTGTCGTCGAGCAGCCCCCGCCGCTTGAGATCGAGCACGAGCGCGGCGGTGGCCTGGTCGGTGTCGAGGCACTGAGCGGCGAGATCCTTGGGCAGGTTGCCGTGCTGGTCCCAGCCGCGGTGCATGATCTTCACGGTCCGAACGCCCCGCTCCACGAGCCGCCGGGCGAGGAGCAGGCTGTGGGTGAACGAGCCGGGCTTCGTCACGTCGTTGCCGTAGAGGGCGAGCGTCTCGGCCGTCTCGTCGGCCGTGTCCACGAGGTCGGGCACGCTGGCCTGCATGCGAAAGGCCATCTCGTATTGGGCGATCCGCGTCTGAATCTCGGGATCGTGATACCGCTCGAAACCACGGGAATTCAGGGCACCCAGGCCGTCGAGCATCCGTCGCCGGTCGGCACGGCTGATGCCCTCGGGATCTGGCAGATACAGCACCGGGTCGCCGGAGCCGCGGAGGGCAACCCCCGAAAACCGCGTGGGCAGAAAGCCACTCGCCCACATCCGCGTAAAGAGAGCCTGTCCGGCGCCAATGTCGGGGAGGGGCGTGAAGACGACGAAGGCGGGCAGATCGTCGTTCTCGCTGCCGAGCCCGTAGGAGAGCCAGCTTCCCAGGCTGGCCTTGCCTGGGATCTCGCTGCCAGTCATCAAGAACGTGGAGGCAGGATCGTGGTTGATGGCGTTGGTATGGACAGTTTTCACGAGCGCTATGTCGTCCACGATCTTCGACGTATAGGGCAGGAGCTGCGTGCTCACCCAACGCCCACACTGGCCGGCCTGCTCGAACCGGAAGATCGAGGGCGCCACCGGGAAGCGTGTCTGGCCGCTGGTCATGGTGGAGATGCGCTGCGTGCCCAGCACGCTCTGGGGAGTGTCCTTGTCGAAATACTCCTTCAGCCCCGGCTTGTAGTCCCAGAGATCGATCTGCGAAGGGCCGCCGTTCAAATGGATGTAAATCACGCTCTTGGCCTTCGGAGCGTGGTGCGGAAGGCCAGGGAGCGGCGGATGGACACGGTGAGGAGTTGCCGCGACCGAGGCCGTATTATTCGCCGCGGCCTGCCGCTGCTCGAGGAGCGACAAGGCGGCGGCGCCCAGGCTCACGCCCGAGGATTGCAGGAAGGCCCGGCGGGCGACGGCGGATGGGAGCATGGCATGAGTTCCTGGGGGCAGTTCCAGCTTCAATTCCGGGTGAGGGCTTCGTCGAGGTTCAAGACCATGTTGCCCACGAGCGTCCACGCCGCGAGTTCCTCGGTCGGGATTCCAGCCTTCGGCTTCGACTCGCCGTGCGCCACGACCTTCCGGGCCGCTTCGGGATCGGCCGCGTAGCGGGCCCGATGGCCGGCCAGCGTCTGGGCAACCACCACCGCTTCCCCGGGCTCTGGGGTTCGCGCGAGCACGACGCGGAAGAGCCAGTCGATCCGCGCCGCATCGTCTCCCGCCGCAGCGACTGTTCGCTCGGCAAGCACCCGCGCCGCCTCCACGTGCTGCACGTCGTTCATCAGTTGCAATGCCTGGAGCGGCGTGTTGCTTCGCTCCCGGCGGGCGCAGAACTGCTCACGGTTGGAGGCGTCGAAGTTCACCATGAACGGGGGCGGGGCCGTGCGCTTGAAAAAAACGTAGAGGCTGCGGCGGTAGAGGGCGTCGCCGGTGTCGCGCCTGTAGCTGCTGGTGTCGGAAGCGGGAAGGGCGAGCGGCTCCCAGATGTTGTCGGGCTGGTAGGGCCTCACGCCCCTGCCACCGAGCGTCGGCACTAGCAGCCCCGACACTGCCAGCGCCTGGTCGCGGATCTGTTCGGCATCGAGCCGGATCCGCGGCCCGCGAGCGAGAAGACGATTCTCCGGATCGGCCGCCAGATGCTCCGGCGTCACCCCTGATGCCCGCCTGAACGCCCGGCTCGTCACGAGTAGCCGCACGATCCGCCGCGTGTCCCAGCCGCTCTGGCGATATTCGGCGGCGAGCCAATCGAGGAGCTCGGGATGGCTCGGCGGCTCGCCTTGGAGCCCGAAGTCTTCACTGGTCTTCACAAGACCCGTACCGAAGAGTTGCTGCCAGAGACGATTCGCGGCCACCCGCGGCGTGAGCGGCTGCTCGGCAGAGACGAGCCACTTGGCCAGGTCGAGCCGCGAGGGCGTAGCGCCTTGGGCAACCTCGAGCGCTGGCAAAAACGCCGGCGTGCCGCGCGTGACCTTTTCGCCGGGCTTGTCGTAGGCGCCTCGGAGCATGACGAAGCTGTCTCGCATGGTCGGCAACTCATTGAATACCAACGTCCGCACGATCTCCTTGTCGAGCGCCTCGCGGGCCTTCGTCTTCGTCTCGAAGCTGACGGAGGCCTGCTTGAGGTCCGCGGGCTGATCGGCCCACACTTTGCCGAGCCAAAAGTGGCGGATTTTTTCCACCTCTTCCGGCTTCGTCGTATTTTCCGGGCCCTGCTTCACGATGCTCCGCAAGTCTGCCGGAACGTCGTCGAGCGTGTCCTTGCCCGTCCGCTCCTTCCACCAGGCAAGGAACGACCGTTGGGGATTGGTCGTCGGGTCGTCGGTCGCGACCATGCCGAGGGCATCCCACCGCGCATGGCCGTCGAACTGGGTGCAGGCGATGCCGGTGATCGGCGTCTGCGGCGTCAGCCCCAGCTTGGCCGCGGGAACAGCGATCCGCACCCATGATCCGGCCGCAGGAAGCGGGCCGGCGTGAAACCGACTGGGCGTTTCGGGAGTTCCGAAATTGATCGCGTGCGAATCGCCCCACACCGCGCGGTGCTCCCAGTCGCCGGCGTGGAACTGCACCATCACCGCCTTGGGCGGGTTGGCCGGGTCGAGCCACACATGCGCGACAATCTCGGCGTCGGTCGCGATCGTGATCGGCGCGGCGCCGCTTTGGTAGTAGTCCTGGCCGATCCCAATCGCCGTGATTTCGAGGCTCCGTTGGCCTGTGAACACGTCGCCCGGATCGCCGCCGACCACCCACCGTGTCTGCCCTGCACTCGATTTCACGTCCGCCCCTGGCGGAAACTCTTCGTCGAGCCAGAGCGTTTCGGTGCGGGTTGGCTGCGGCCGCGGATCGAGCGTTGCGGGATCGGTGTAGGAGAGGGCTGCGATCGCCTCGTCCAAGGCCTTCCGCAGATCGGGAATCGCGGCATCGAGTTCGGCGAGTTTCTTCTCTTGGTCATGCGTCGGCAGGGCGAGCACGGGCTTGGTAGCGGCCAAGTTGCCGTCGAAGCCAGGATCGGCCGCCGAATTAAAGAAGGCGTAGAGGGAATAAAACTCCTTGTGGGAGATCGGGTCGAACTTGTGGCTATGGCACACGGCACATTGCCCCGTCAGGCCAAGCCAGGTGTTCGTAACCGTGGCCGTGCGGTCTACCGCGTACCGGAAGAGCAGTTCCGCGTCGATCGAGCCCCCTTCGTTTGTCGTCACATTGCAGCGGCTGAAGCCCGTGGCCGTCTGCTGATCGCGGGTGGGGTTGGGTAACAGGTCTCCGGCGAGTTGCTCGATCGTGAACTGGTTGAACGGCAGGTTGGCGTTAAAGGCGTTCACCACCCAGTCGCGATATGCCCACATATGGCGTTCGTTGTCGAAATGCAGGCCGTGGGTGTCACCGTAGCGGGCGGCATCGAGCCAGTGCCGCGCCATCTCCTCGCCGTGATGCGGGCTCGCGAGCAAACGGTCCACCAAGCGTTCGTAGGCATCGCCTCCCGGATCGGCCAGGAAGGCTTCCACTTCGGCGGGCGTAGGCGGCAGACCGGTGAGGGCAAAGGTGGCACGACGAATCAGCGTGCCGCGGTCGGCTTCACCATTCAGCGGCAGGCCCGCTTCAGCCACGCGGGCCTCGATGAAGCGATCGACGGGGTGCATGGCCGCGGTGGCGGTCGCCGTCGGCGGCTCGGGCCGCACGACCGGCCGGAACGACCAATGGACTTCGTACACGCCGCCCTCGGCAATCCACCGCTCGAGGAGCGAGATCTGCTCAGCGGAGAGTGTCTTCTTCGCCTGCGGCGGCGGCATGATCGTGTCGGGATCGGTGGACCTGATCCGGGCAATCGCTTCGCTGGCGACTGTGTCGCCGGCGACGACGGCGCGACTGCCGCTCGAGAGTTCACGGCCGGCTTCTGCAGCGGAGTCAAGCCGGAGACCTGCCTCCTGGGTGCCTGGTCCATGGCAGGCGTAGCAGTTCTCGGAGAGAAGCGGACGGATGTCGCGATCAAACCGCAGCGGTGACTCCACCGCGGAGGCTGGGCCCTGCACCAGCACGAACATCAAGCACATCAAAGCGAGCGGCAGCCATGCCCCGCATCGCATGAACGTGTTATCTGAATCAAGGGATGAGGTCACATTCTCGCTCGCAGTGGCGTTGGCTACCGGGCGAGTTCCGCAGCAGGCACGGTCTCGACCGGCATGTCGATCCCCCTGGGAATCAGCTGGATGCTCTTGCTGAGCGGGCTCGTTATGCCCATGGATATGAGCCGACGAAAAAGGCCCAGTTCACCTGCCACCCTGCTTCATGACCATTTTCCCTCATTTTAGGCAGGGGTAGGGAGGCGGTCCATGACCGAAATCCACAGAAATCGTGCAGAAACGACCCCGGGGCCGGGGTCGCGCCGCCCTGAATCCGGCCATGGGGCGAAGCGTTTGCGACTTGTCGAGGCAGCCGTCAGAGCCTGTTGCTGTCGATCGCCGGCGACTCGTCCTGACCTGCAACTCACGACCGAGTGACCATCTCGCCCGATGCTCAGGGCTCGATGACGTTGCCGGCGCCGTCGTCGCGGATCGCCCGCGGTGACGGGGGTTCAAAGCGATTGCGTCGCACCTCGTTATCGTCGGCAAAGTCTCGGTTGTCGCTGCTCGAGCCGAAGGGATGTCCGTCGTCCTCATGGCAGTAGCCGCTGCGGCCGTTTCGCGACCCCAGCCAGATGGCGTGCGCGAAGGGCCCGAGCGTCTGGGTGTCGAACACATTGCTTGCAATGACGTTACCACGCGGCGTCTGGTGCCTCACCGTGCCCGCCTCGCCACAATTGCGGTAGAGGTAGATGCCGCCGAAGGCGAGATTCTCGAATCGATTTTCCTCGATCCGATTCCAGGCCGACCCGTCGATCGCGATTACCTCCCGTGATTGCCGCATGGCGAACGTGTTGCCGCGAATGACGTTGCCGCCGCTTTCGCAGTCGAGATACACGGCGGTCGAACACCCCCACCCGGTAATGCGCGACTGTTCGACGGTCACGTTCGTGACGCCGGGCGACACGTAGAGCGGAATCCGATAGTCGGCCTCGATCTCGACGTTGGAAATCAGGATCTTCGTCGGCGCCGCCGCCTGGGCCCGGTCCGTGTGGCCGAGGCTGACCGAAGACCTCCGCACCTGGTGTTCTTCGCCGTTGCGGCCCATTCCCATGATGCGGATCGACCCTCGGATCCGGCAGTTACGGATCACGACATTCTCCGGCCGCTCCCATCCGTCGGCGGTTCGCTTGGAGCGGATCAGCAGTTCCGTCGGTTTGCCCTCATTGAACCACCCGCCCTGCCGATCGATCACCGTGCCGGTGGCCGCGGCCCCTTCCAGAACGATCCTCTCCACCCGAGGTGCCGGCAGCATCTTCATGAGCGCCGACCGGCTCGTCGTGGTCAGCAGCAGACCGCTGGCGAGCAAGGCCAGGGTGGCAACAACGGCGAACGAACTCAGGAGCAGGCGACGTCGGGCGATGGTCGAAGCTGGCAGCAAGCCCATGAGAGCACCATCACCAATGATACACCGAGCGAGTTCGCTGGTTGGGCAAGCACCGACGTTCTCGATACCCGTGGTGCGCAAAGGCAATGCGAATGCCCCACGCGTCGGGCGCCACGTCGTTCCGGATTCCACCGGGGACCACCGGCCTCGCTAGTTCGCCGTGGCCGTCACACCCGGAAAATCATCGGTACGAAATGGCGTCAGCGGCAGTCCGGCCGCTGAGTACATGTTGCACACCGGGTTGTCGGCCCATGCGTAGCGAACCGCGACCGGCTCGGACACCGCGTCGCTCCAGACCTCGATCCGGCCGTCCGGGAGAATCTTCGCCCGGGCTGCAACGAACTTTTTGTCGGCCCCGGTGATCGTGAACCCGATCGGTTCAGCGACGTCGAACGGCCGCCACTCGGCGGCCTTCGCCCCGATATTGTCGAACGAGAGCACGATCTTCGCGCCCTGCTTGTCCATCGACTTGTAGAGCGGGCTGCGGCAGGTGATCGCGGGAACCTTGTACGTCTCCGCGAGCGCCCAGCGGGCGAGTCGCTTGGCCACGTCCTGCTTGTTCTTCGGATGGATATCCTTCCCCTCACCGATGTCGATGATCACTGCCTCACCGGTATTCGGCAGCTTTTTCATCGTCATCGTCTGGGCCTCGCGGAGTTCCGCCCAGTCGCTGTCGGACGGCTCCGTCTTCTCGGCCTTATAGTCGGCCAGTTGCACCCAATAGAAGGGAAAGTCGCCGAGCCCCCATTCTTCGCGCCACGACTTGATCATGAACGGAAATAGCTCGCGGTATTGATAGGCTTGAGGCGCGTTGGTCTCTCCCTGGTACCAGATCGCACCCTTGATGCCGTAGCCAATCGACGGAGTGAGCACGCCCGAGTGGATGTTGCCAGGACGGGCGTTGCCCTTCATGCGGGAATCAGGGTACTGCGGCTTACCACCCGGCTCCGGCTTCCCTTCCGCCTTCGCCTTCTCGGCGGCCTGCTTCCACTCGGCCATCTTCTTCTCGAATTCGGCCTTCGCGTTCTCGTAGTTTGCCTCCTCCTTCAGCCACTTCTCGTGGAGCACCTTGAGAACGGGGTGTGCGGTGAGCTTGTCGCGCTTTACCCAGGCCTCGGCGGCGCTGCCGCCCCAGGCGTTGTTAATGAGGCCCACCGGCACGCCGAGCGTCTCGTGCAGTTGCCTGCCGAAGAAGTAGCCGACCGCCGAGAAGCTGACGACCGTCCCCGGCGAGCATGGGGCCCACTTGCCGTTGAAGTTCCACTGCGGATCCTGCGTGCCCACCTGTGGCACCGCTATCAGCCGGATGTTCGGAAAATTCGCCGCCGCCATCTCAAGGTCGGCGTCGTTCGCCTGGTTGACGCCCCACTGCATGTTCGACTGTCCGGCGCAGACCCAGACCTCGCCGATGAGCACGTCGTTGAACGTGACCGTATTGTTTCCCTTCACGGTGAGCGTGTGCGGGCCGCCGTATTCGATGACGGGATCAAGGAACACGTGCCACGTGCCATCGGCACCGGCCGTCGTGGACTTCGCCTGGCTGCCGAGCGTGACGGTGACTACCTCACCCGGGTCGGCCTTGCCCCACACTTTGTTCTTTATGCCCTGCTGGAGCACCATGTGGTTGCCGAACATGTTGTTGAGCGCAACGTCGGCTTGGACGGCGGGAGCGAGAAGGGCCAGCGCGACGCCGGCGACGAGCACGGCTGGGCAGCGGCAAGACATCAGTGAACACTCCGGCCGTTGGAAAAATCCCGGGCCGGCGGCCCGGATGAACCGCTCATCGCAGTAGGGTACATTGGCAGCTCGATTCCGCAACGACTGTAGAAACCTGGTGGAGGAGATCGGCATGCATTCCGGCGAGCGATTCCACGGCGCATCCGGAGGCGTCGTGACCGGCTATCCGGCCGAGCCGCGCGGCCGCTCCCCCGTCCGGTGCAGGTGGAAAGCGTCCCGAACGACCTTGGCCCCGATGCCGAGCGCCCGTGAGGCGCCCTTCCGAGCATTGTCCAACGGTCGGTATTCAGGAACGCCAAAGGGTTCACTGCCGAGTCGCTTGCCCGCCAGGCAGTGATCGCTCGCGGCGAATTCGTCCCAGCCTGCGCCCAATTCGTCCCTGCACGCGCCGGATTCGTCACTTTGCCGTGACGCTCCGTTGCCGAGACGGAAGCGACGGATACGCCATCCGCCTTTTTGTTTCTCCCCGGGGTCGCTTTGCGGCGCCGTGCCTTCCGGCGCCGCGTCAAAATCTGCGCTAACCGTCGCGTCAAAATGTGCGTTCGTGTCGGCGTCAGCAGGGCCACCGTCGTCGCGGCAGATGGTTCCATCACCAGGGGCGGGGCAGTAGGATGCGACAATCAACGGGAGCCAAGAGATGCGCTGGAAAGGGATTGCTACACGCCGCTGGAGCCGTCTTTGGGTTTGCCACATCACGGTGATTCTCACCTTCGGCTTGTTCTTCGCGGACGAGCCAGCCGGCGCGACGCTCCTCAACCTGCAGGTGCTGGGGCACGCGGGCAATTCGCAGGGCGGCCCTGACGAGCCACCGCCAGCGTATCGCGGCGCCGGCGCGGCCGGCGGGCCGGAGGATTTTTGGAATGGCATCCACACCGAATCCTTCAACCAGCCGCTGCAGATCAGCCGGCCGGCGAAATTGCTCGCCGCCGACGGGAAGACGCCGCTGCCCGTGCAGATCAAATTCAAGGGTTTCAAGGGCGCTGATCATTGGTCTCCCGCCGATGGAGCTCCTGTCGACAACGCGCTCTTGAACTCCTATCTCGTCGGAGGTGCCGACGCGAGCGTGACGATCGAGGGGCTGCAGCCGGGCAAGCCCTACGACGTGTGGCTCTTCGGCAGCAACTCGCGCGCGGGCGCGGGGGCGAAGTTCAGTGTGAACGGCGGCCCGCCGCAGTCCACCCAGGGCACGGCGGGCGCGGCGTTCACGCGCGGCACCGACTATGTGGAATTCAAAAACGCAGCGGCGGACGACGCCGGCCGCCTGAAAATCACGCTCGACGCGGTGAACCCGGACACTCTGCCGGTGGCCATCCTGAACGGGCTGCAACTGCGCGGCGAATTTCCCGCCCGCGCGACCGCGTCGTCTTCGGACACGGACTCGAACCGCTGGGCGCTCAAGTGCTGGCTCAAGGCCGAAGACCTGGCCGGCGCCGGCCTGCGGCCCGGCGACGCTGTGCGACTGTGGAAGGATGCCGGTTGGGGCCTGCGCTTTGAGCCGGACGCGAACCCGCCCATGTCCGATGCCGCGCCGGTGTATGCGGAGATCGCCGTGCCGGGCACGTCCAAGCGGGTTCCGGTCGTACAGTTCAACGGCGAATCCGGCCTCCGGCAACTCGATGCGCTCGAAGCGCGGGACGAAGTGGTCACCGCCTACATCGTCTTCCGCACGCCGGATTCGCCGCGATGGAAAAAAATCGTCGCCCGGCGCGACGGCGCGCTGTGCACCTACGACGGGGACGTTCCCTCAACGCTCGTGCCGCGCGGCTTTTACACGGCCTACCGCGAAACCGGGCTGCGCCTGGGAGCGGCCGATCGGCTGCCGCTCGCCATCACCGCGCACCAGGGCGAATACAACCGCGACGCCCGGTTCGGAGGAGAGATCGCGGAAGTCATCGTGTTTGCCCGACTGTTTGGTTCGCCGGACGACCAGGCCATCAGTGCCGAGCAGCAGGCGGTTGAAAAGTATCTGGCCGCGAAATATTTCCAGCCGGACGAAAAGGCCGTGCGGGCGGCCGTGCCCTGGCAGCCACAGCGGACATCCGTGCCGGCACCGGCGGGCGCTCCCGCCGCGTCACGCGTTTCGTCAACGCCGAGCGCTGCTCCGGCAGTGGACACCGCAATCGGCTTGAAGTCGCCCAACGTCTTCTCCCAGGCAGCTGGTGGCGGCGCGGGAGGTTTCGAATACGCCGCCGGAGACGTCACGCTGCCGTTCAGCTACGTGGCGGAGGTGTCCGACCGTCCGCGTCCGAAGCCCCTCGACTTTCCCGGGCAGCCCAACCCCGATTGCTGCCACGCCTTCGTGCGGATCGATGGCGAGTTGTGGATGTTCCGCATCGACTTCATCGCCGACAAGGGCCGGATCGGCCGGTTCAAGGGCCCGAACATCGACGACATGACCAGGATGGAGGACGGCACCTACCCGCCCGAGGTCGGGCTGGGATGGCTGCTGGGCGGACTCTGGTACGACCAGGCCGAGCGAAAACTCTACGCGCCGGTCCACATCGAGCAGGAGGGCAATTACCGGTTCCATCCCGCGTGGGGCTGGTTCTCGCGCAAGATCGGCCTCGCGACCAGCGCGGACAAGGGGAAGACCTGGAAATACGAGGGCGACATCGTCACGCCGGAGACGTACTACCACACGCGCGACGCCTACAAGTTTTCCGGATCCGACACGTCGAACGGCGTCGCCGATTTCGGTTTCTACGTCGATTCGCGTGGCGGCTACTTCTACATCTTTCCGCTGGAGAGCTGGTATCCCAAGGGGGAATGGGGGGCCCGCTGGGCGCCACGCGCCGCCCGCTGCGCCATCGCCGACAAGATGGCCCCCGGCACATGGCGTTACTTCCACCAGGGCACGTGGGACCAGCCGGCGCTCGGCGGCAAATCCAGCATCATCGGAGCCAGCTATTTCTGGGGCGTCATCTACAGCACGAAACTGAATCGCTACGTTTCCATCGCGCCCTACAACAAGGATCCCTGGTGGCCGCCCCATGCCTACAACGTCGATGGCGTGATCATCGGCACCTGCACGGACCTGTCGAAGCAGGACTGGGTGTGGGGACATTTTTCCGAGGGCATGCACGGCTTCATGAAGCTGTTCAACGCCACGGGCGACGGCATCGAAACGTGCGATGACGAGCTGCGGTTCTATTCCTTCTTCGCCGACAATTCCTACCAGAACCTCGACGTCACGCTGGTCGATAAACCGATGCAGGTGAACCAGGGGACGCCCCGTTTCGGCTTCCAGCCGAATCCTGAATCCTCGGATCCCATCCTCTCGCGTCGGACGAAGATCGTCGGCTCAGCCAGCCCGGAAATGAGGTATGCCGGCGACTGGAGGGAGAAAGCCGACCCGAAGGAGTATTACGAAGGCCGGCTGCGCGAGAGCAGCACCGCCGGCGACAGCGTGGAGTTCGAATTCACCGGGCCCGACATCTACTGGCGCGCCCTGCGCTCCCCGGAAAGCGGACAGGCGGACGTTTTTCTCGATGGCACGTATCGAAAGACCGTCGATTGCTACAGCCCGCGGGCCACGGTGAGCGAGAATTTCGTCTACATCAAGACGGGTCTCGATCCCGACAAGCCCCATACGATCAAGATCGTCGTCAAGGGCGCCCATCATCCGAAATCGAAGGGGAACGCCATCGGGCACATGGCCTTCGAGTTCGGGGCGGAAAGCTACCGGGCGTCCGCGGGTTTCAGCAGCATCATGGGCAAGAACAACTGGCGCTATCTGCAGCACGCCGGCGATGTCGAGAAAGCACTGCGATTCATCCCCAGCGACGAGGTGTTCACCCGCGACTGGCAGGGGGAGGGCGGCGTTCGCATCGGCAACAAGTATCAGATCCCGGACGCCGGCCTTGAGGCCGTGCGGCGGTGGGTGGCGCCCCATGGGGGAACAGTGCGCGTCGAGGGAGAGGTCGCCACCGACCCCCCGGGCAGCGCCTCGGCACGGCTGCTGAAGGGGACGGAGGAGCTGTGGCAAGCCGGTTCCAAGGAGCCTGAAGCCCCGGCGCGGCACGACCTGAAAATCGAGGTGGCTCAGGGCGACACGCTCAGTTTCGTGGCCGCCTTGAAGGGCGAAATAGGAAAGGTTCTCTGGGACCCGGTGATCACCTATCTCCGCAGTGAACCGCCGGTGTTCCGCCCGAATCCGCCCGGCGACGAGAATCTCGCGATCGGGAAATACGCCCGGCCCAAGATGCTCTCCTTCGCCGCGCAGCCGTTCAATGCGGTCGACGGGGATGCACGGTCGGCGTTTGCGATCTACGCGGACGACCGCATCACATCCGGCGACGACTGGTTGCACGTGGACCTCGAACGGCCCCAGACGATCGATCAGTATGTCGTCGTGTCCAAGCCGTCAGTTGCGGCCTGGCGGCCGGCGACGTTCATGCTCCAGAAAAGCGACGACGGCTTTGCGTGGACCGACGTGGACAAGGTTACGGACAACCGCGAGGATCGCTGCGAACGAACGGTCCCCGCCTTCACGGCGAGGCATGTTCGACTGTACCTGCCGCAGGGAAAACCTTTTTCCATCGATGAATTCGAGCTGTATCACCGCGGCAAGGCCGAGTGACCGCTTGAAGTTCACCAGAAGACGCTGCCGCCGGCATTGATCGCCAGATTGCCGCCGTCCACCGGAATCAGTGCGCCGGTGACCATCGAAGACGCCGGAGACGCGAGGAACAGCACCGGGCCGATCATCTCGTCCGGCCGGCCCAGGCGACCCATCGGGATGCCGCGCAACACCTGCTCGTTCGACGCCTTGCAGGCGGGATCGGCCAGGCGGGCCTCCCACCACGTGTTCGTGAACTGGCAGGGCAGCAACGCGTTCACGCGGATGTCGTGCCGTGCCCACGCCACGGCCGCTTCGCGCGTCAACTGCCCCACACCCGCCTTGGCCACGCCATACGCCATCGCGCCGCGGCCGAGCGCATTCATGCCGCCGATCGAGCCGATGTTGATGATGGAGCCACCCTGGCCACGGGCGATCATCCGGCGCCCGGCCTCCTGCATGCAGAGGAAATAGCCGGTGAGGTTGGTGTCAAGCATGTGCCGCCACGAGGCGAGCGTCACGTCCTCCGGCTGAAATCGCTCGATCGCGGCGGAGATGCCGTTCACGAGAATGTCGAGCGCCGGATGCAGCGCATCGAATTTCGCGAACAGGTCGGCCACGTTTTTTTCATCGGAAACGTCCACCGCCAGTGCATCCGCACGGCCGCCACCCGCACGGATGCGGGCGGCCACGGTGTCACCGCTCGCTCCGGCCATGTCCACGACGACCACGGCGGCACCGGCACCGGCCAGCCCTTCGCAGATCGCGGAGCCGAGGCTGCCACCGCCGCCGGTGACCATCGCCACGCGTCCGGTCAGGTCAAACAAGGAATTGGAAGGCTTCATGGGCGGGAGCTCATTTCGCTTCGGCTGCCAGGTAGTCGTGCAGCACCACGCCGCCGATCAGGGAAAAATCGCCGCACCAGTAATAGGCGTCGAGATGCTCGCGGACCGGCAGGCGGTACATGGGGATCGTGGCGTGCGGATGCACCTCGGCCGTGCCCGTGCCGCCGAAGCACTGCGTGATGTCCATGTCCACGAAGTCGCGGGCGGTCAACTGGCGCACCGCGTAGCCGCCGTGGATGTGCGGCATGATTTTCAGGTTGATGTTCGTCACCGGATTGACGTGCTGGCAGACCTCCTCGAACGTCGCGCGCCGGGCCTTGTAGTGCATCGTGCCGGTGAAGACGGTCAGCCCGTTGGCGATCACCTGGCCGACGAAGATGTCTCCTCGCGCCTCGAGCGTCACGGTGGCGAAACGCTTGGGCTGGCCGTGAAACTCGCGGCCGCCGGCCATCGCGCGGTCGTTGTCCACGTAGAAGTAGGGCGAATAGGCGCCCACCACGGTCTTGCCGGCGGACTTGTACCGCGCTGCGACCATGATGTTCGCCTCGTACGTGTCGCGGCCCATTCCGGGAACGTCGCCCCAGCGCGCGATCTGCACCATCACCACGTCGTTGATCGATTCGAGCGGCGGCGGCAAGAGCGCGGCGATGGCTGCCGGGTCGGTGCGGTATTGAATGGCGAGCACTTCGCCGTCCGAGAAGCGGGCGGGCGGACGGCCATGCAGCGGCGCGTCCATCGGGATGGAGTGTGCCGCGAGCGCGCGGTGCGGAACGGAAGCATCGGGTTTGGACGTCGCAGTCGGATTCATGGCTTCTCCTTTTCGATCAGTAAAAATTCGGTTTGGTGCCCAACAACATTTCGGAAATGCGGCCGATGGCGCGGCGGCTGCCGCGAAAGGCCCAGACCTGCGAGACATCCGTGCCGGTCTGCCGGCCGGTGTCCGCACCCACGGCGGGAACATGGTGTTCCATCTCGCTGAAGCTCCCTCCGATCGCCGGTTCGGCGACGTTGCAGGCCTGCACGGCGTCGCCACGGTCGTCCACGTCGTCGAACGGCGTGTCCACGTATTCGCCCGACGGGTCGACGAAAAAATTCCGCACGACCAGGTCCCAGCCACCCGCGCCGTTGTTCCGCACGTAGCCCATGCGGCCCGTCACATGCACGCCCCGGATGGCGACCTTGGCGGTCGTCGGCGATTGCATCCGGTACCGGACGCAGTGCGCCTCGCGCTTGAGATGCCCCGCCGGGATGTCGCCGAAAATCACCTGCGTTTGGGCCGGGCTGTGCGTGGCCACCATCAGTTCGCCGCCGGGAGGCAGCTGCAACAACTGCCACAGGCCGATGGGTACGCAGGATTTTTTCGGTTCGCGCACGATTTTCAGCGTCACGCTCGTCGTGAAGCCGGCGTAGGCGTAAGGCTCCGTGATTGTGGGTTCGGTGCGCAGCGGGTCGGGCGCGGGGGCGAAGCTTTTGTCGATCTCGAGTTCCACGGCCTGCCCGCGCCGGCGCAGTTCGAGCTTGGCGCGGTTGACGAGGTGAAGGCCCCCGCCGCTTTCGCGGCAGACGTAGTCGCCCGGATCCATCGCGACCGGTTCGCGCCATGTTTCCCAGAACCGCTCGAGGTCGGACACGAACAGCTCCGTGGTCGGCGCCAGCCAGGTCCGATCGCCGCCGGGATTCGGCCAGCGGGACTCCGCGTACAGCTTGCGGATGCCGGCGGCGGAGCGGAGCGCGTCGTTGGTCCAGAAGAAACTGGCCTGGGAATTTTTCGGAAACAGGCCGATGGCGCGCCCGCCCTGCGGCAGCACCACCACGGTGCCGGTGGGAAAATCCAGCCGGCGCACGGGCCGGCCGGCGCGTTTGAGGTTCGCGCACAGGTCGCGGAGCGAGACGGGCTTCTGCTTCACTGGGATTTCCCGCGGGCTGCCGGCTTTTTCGGTTCGGGATACAGATAGATCTTGCCGTGGCTCAGCTCGCGGTAGCGGTCGCCGATGCCCAGCGCGACGAGATTGGTGCGGAGCAGCCGCGGCGACAGGCTGTTGTCGGGAAACAGGTCGTGGTGGCAGGGAATGACGACCTGTGCGTCGATATCCTTGGCCAGCCGCGCCGCCTGGCCGGGATCGAGGTTGGCGAACGGGTTGATGACGGTGACGAGCACTTCCGGCCGGTGCGATGCCACACAGCTCGCCAGCACCTCGTGGTAGCGCGTGTCGCCGGTGAAATAGATCACGGGGCCGCCCGCAATTTTCACGATGAATCCCATGTGCGTCATGTCATCCGCGCCGAATGGAATGGCGAAGGTTCCGCGCACGGTGACGTCGCCGCAGACGAATTCCTTATTCGGCCAGATCATCTGAATCTCGCTCTCGGGCACGGAGAGCGCGCGGAGCTTGTCGCACGTTTCAGGCGGTGCGACGAACGGGCCGCGTCCGCCATCCGTGCGGTAGGGCCGCAGCGTCTCCGGATCCAGGTGGTCTTCGTGGCCGTGCGTCATCACGTACGCGTCCACCAGCCCAGCCAGGTCGCGCGGCGCGAGCGGCGGCGGCACGAGGCGGTCGAAATTCAAGCCGGCGGCCGCGCCGACGGCCTTGCAGGCGTTGGTGAGATAGGGGTCGATGGTGATGACCTTGCCGCCGGGGCTTTTCACAATCCAGCCGTTCTGGCCGAGCCACCACAGGGCGACGTGACGGGCGGGAACTTTCTGGCGCAGGATGGCTTCGCGGAGTTTCATCGGCGAACTTTCCAGAGGCCGGGAATCAGAGGCCGGGAACGTACCCCGTGCCAAACGTAGCCGTGGACTTGGTGCGGAAATCGGAAATCAGCGACATCAGCGCGGTGGTGCCGCCGTCGGCCACGATGGTCTGGCCGACGATGTAGCCCGCGCCTTCCGAGCAAAGAAACACGGCGAGCTTGGCGATTTCGGATTTCTCGCCGGAGCGTCCGAGGGGAACTTTTTCAGCGGCGGCCTTGCGGGCGTCGTCCTCGTTGAAGCCGGGCAGCGCCTTGGAATAGTTTTCCACCGTGACCCAGCCGGGCGCGATGGCGTTCACGCGGACACCCTTGTGGGCGATCTCGATGGCGAGCGCGCGAGTGTAGGCGTCGATGGCACCCTTGGTCGCTGCGTAGAGGGCGTGCTCCGGCGCGCCGGACTGGCCGTGGATGGAGGAGATGTTGACCACCGCGCCGCCGCCGTGGGCGATCATCTCGTTCGTGACGCGCTGGGTGAGAAAAAACTGTGCGCGGAGATTCACGTTGATCAGCAGATCGAACCACTCGGGCTTCATTTCGGCGAACGGCTTGTTCAGGCAGATGCCGGCATTGTTGACGAGGCAATCGATGCCGCCGAGGAAGGCGATGGCGCGATCGCCGAGGCCGATGACCTCGTCGAGCTGCGCGAAGTCGGCCTGAAAGAGCTCACAGCGGCGGCCCAGACCGCGGATCTCGTCGCGGGCGGTGACTGCGCCGTCCATGGCGTGCGAGTAGTGCAGCACCACGTCCGCGCCCTGCCGCGCGAACTCGAGCGCGATTTCGCGGCCCAGGCCCGTACCGGAGCCCGTGACGAGCACTCGCTTGCCGTGCATTTCAGCGGAAGGGGTCATTGAAGAATGTGGGCCGGAAGGTCGAACGTGTCCAAGACTCCCGGAGGATAGGTGGGGCAGCGGCAGTTCGGCAAGCGTCGGCCGTCTGAAAAAATGTCGACAGTTTCATTGGCCGATAAAAGGGGCCTCCCGTGCCGTTCTCCCGGGTCGCCGAAGCAGGTCGCGTGGACGGGCTGGGGGCGTGGGGTATAACGGCTCGCGTGAAGACCATCCTGGGTGCCGGCGGCCCGATCGCCGAAGGACTCGCCGGTGAACTCCGGTGCCGCGGCTGCCGCGACCTGCGGCTCGTGAGCCGCAACCCCCGCAAGGTCGACGCCGCGGACTCGCTGTTCGCGGCCGACCTCATGGATGCCGAGCGCACGATCGAGGCCGTGCGGGGCAGCGATACGGTGTACTTCACCGCCGGCCTGCCGCCGGTGGCGGCAATCTGGGAGCGGCAGTTCCCGGTCATCCTGGACAACGCCCTCAAGGCGACACGCAAGGCCCGGGCGAAGTTCGTCTTTTTCGACAACACCTACATGTACCCCCAGAACGGCCGGCCGCTGACCGAGGAGACGCCGTTCCTGCCGGTGGGCCGCAAGGGCCGGGTGCGCGCGGCGATGGCCTCGCGGTTGCTCGAGGAGATGGCGCGCGGCGAGATCCCGGTGCTCATCGCGCGTGCCCCGGAGTTTTACGGCCCCGGTAGGACGCGCAGCTTTACCCACGCATTCATCATCGATCCCCTCAAGGCCGGCCGGAAGCCCCGCGTGCCGGTGCGCGACGACACGCTGCGGACGCTCATCTGGACTCCCGACGCCAGCCGCGCGCTCGCGATCCTCGGTGAAGACCCGCAGGCGTACGGCCAGACCTGGCACCTGCCCTGCGACGATGCGCGGCTGACGTATCGGCAGTTCGTGGCGCTGGCTGCGGAGGTGTTCGGCCGCGAGCCCGCCTATACGGTGTTCGGGAAATGGGCGATGGCGGCCGCCGGTTTCACCTCGCGACCGCTGCGCGAGATGCGGGAGCTCCTGCCGCGATACGCCCACGACAACGTGTTCGACTCGTCCAAGTTCAAGCGTCGCTTCCCGGACTTCGTGGTGACGACCTATCGCGACGGGCTCTTCGCCATCCGGCCAGGGCAGGACGGGGGGCTCGGTTGATCAAGCGCGTCGCGAACCGGAGGCTGAACCGCCCCCACCTGAAATGCCGACTGTCGACATATTTGTGACCGCGACGTAGACTGCGGATCCGGGTCAGGCCACGGGGCCGCCACGACATCGAGAGGACACGTTTTCTGGGCCCGCCGATTTCGCGGTGGGGATGAATTGGAGGCGCCATGAATCATTCTCAAGCGATCCCCGACGTGGAGAAGGAACTCGTGTCGCATGAGTTCCTCCGCGATCCGTATCCGCTCCTGCATCACCTCCGAGAGCATGCTCCCGTGTACTGGAGCGATGCGATCGGCGGCTGGCTGCTGACGCGATACGACGACGTGATGGTGTCGCTCAAGGACACCGCCACCTTCTCCAACGAGAACCGGCTTGGGAAGGCCGTGGAATACCTCCCTCCGGAGCGGCGGGCCAAGTTCAAGCTGTTCGAGGAGCACTACGCCACCAAGGGCTTGCTGCACTCGGATCCGCCGGACCACACCCGCATGCGGGCCGTGATCAACAAGGACTTCACGCCCAGCGTCATCGAGCAGATGCGGCCGGCCATCCAGAAAATCGTGGACGACCTGATCGACGAGGCGGAACGCCAGGGTGGCATGGACGCGGTGACCGACTTCGCCGCCGCATTGCCGATCGGCGTGATCGCGGAGATCCTCGGCGTGCCCCGATCGGATCGGCATCTGTTCAAGCGTTGGACCGACATGATCCTCGGCTTTCAGGGCGTGAACAAGCCGAGCGAGGAGGATCTGCTGCGGGCCCAGACCGGCCTGCAGGAGATCCGCCCCTATCTCCAATCGATGATCGAAGAGCGGCGCCGCCAGCCCCGCGCCGACCTCATGAGCAAGTTCGTGGCCGCCATTTCGGAAGGGGGCCGCATGACGGAGTCGGAGCTGATCAACACCTGTGTCACGCTGTTCACGGCCGGCCACGAGACGACGCTGTCGCTCATCTCGAGCACGATCTGCACGCTGCTCACCCATCCCGACCAGCTTGCGCTCCTGCGCGAGCAGCCCGATCTGCTCAAGTCGACGATCGAGGAGTCGCTGCGCTATGAGAGCCCCGTGTCGCGTCAGACGCGTCTGATGAAGAAAGACACAGAGATGCGAGGGCAGACGCTCCGACAAGGTCAGATCGTATTTCAGATGCTCAATGCCGCGAATCGCGATCCCGAGCAGTTCCCGGATCCCGACACCTTCTCCATCGCCCGCGAGCCCAACCGCCACATCGCATTCGGCCACGCCGCGCACTTCTGCGTGGGGGCGCCTCTTGCGCGGACGGAAGGATTCATCGCGGTCGGCACCCTCGTGCAGCGGCTGCCGGGCCTGAAGTTGGTGGACACGACGCCCGACTGGGATCTTGAGAAGCGCAACTCACGGGTGCTCAACTCGCTGCGAGTGTCTCTGTGAGGCAGCCGGCCTCCTTCCGCCACGACAGGTGACCGCCCGATGCTCGGTGGACGAAACTCGCGACGCTGGGCCGCAGCGCTGCTGGTCGCCGCTGCCGGGGTCGCGTCACGCGGCGCCGACGCCGGTCAGCAGTGGGAATCGATTGAACACTGGAAAGAGACGTTTCTCGAAGGTCGGACGGCGCGCCTTCCCGTCAGTTTTCAGTATCGGGGGCAGTCGTCCCGCGACGTGCTCCCGCACTGGACGCGCACGGCGGAGGTGCGCGACACGGACGACGGCCGCCGGCTGGCGCGACTCACATTCGTCGATCCGGCGACCGCGCTCGAAGTACGCGTCGAGGCTGTCGTCTACCGAGATTTTCCCGCCGTTGAATGGGTCGTGTGGTTCCGTAACGGCGGCTCACGACCCACCCCGCTCCTCGAGGATGTGCGGGCCCTCGATGCGGAAGTAGCTACGTTGGCCGACGCGGATCCGGCCCTCGACCTTCACTACTGCCGGGGCACGAACGTGAATGCCGAGCACCTCCCCGGCCCGGAGGAGTTCCAGCCCGCGTGGTCCGTCGTGCGGCCCGGCGAGCGGCGACGCTACGTGCCCTACGGCGGCCGGCCCTCCGACACGGTGCTGCCGTTTTTCAGCCTCGCGTCGTCCGGCGGCGAACGCGGCCTGTTCGTCGGGATCGGTTGGACGGGGGAGTGGGCGGCGACGTTCACACGGAGCGACGCCGGAGCCACTGCGCTCGTCGCAGGAATCCGGCAGATGCGGGCCAGCCTCGAGCCCGGCGAGGAAATCCGGACGCCGGCGATTCTCGTGATGAGCTGGCGCGGCGACCGCGTGGCCGACGGGCAGAACCAACTCCGACGCCTGCTCTTGCACCACTACACTCCGCGTCACGCCGGCAAGCCGGTCGTGCCGCCGATTTCCGCCGGCCCGCATGCCGTCATCTCCTTCGAGCAGACGTCGGAGGCGAACCTGCTCGAGTGCATCGAGCACATCTCGGCGCACCGCCTGCCGGTCGACAACTTCTGGCTCGACGCGGGCTGGTACACGTGTCCGCGGGAGCCGAGCGGATGGGACAAGACGACCGGATCGTGGACCCCGGATCCGACGCGGTTTCCGCGCGGGTTGCGGCCGATCGCCGACGCCGCGAAGCGGCACGGCATGGATTTTCTTGTGTGGTTCGAGCCGGAGCGGGTGATGCCGGGCACATGGCTGGCGGAGCACCATCCGGAGTGGCTGCTCGAGCCCGCCCCCTTGCTTCCGGAGCGGCGGTACCAGGTGGACGGCAGGTTCCGACTGCTCGATTTCGGGAATCCCGCGGCGCTCTCCTGGGCGAAGAGCTACTTCTCCCAGTTCGTCCGCGAGCAGGGGGTGAGCATCTTCCGCATGGACTGCAATCTACATCCCGTGCTGTATTGGCAGAACGACGAACCACCAGACCGGATCGGCATGCGGGAAACGCGTCACGTGATGGGTCTCTACGAGTTCTGGGACGCGCTCGCGGCGGCCAATCCGGGGCTGAAACTCGACGTCTGCGCAGGCACCGGCAGCCGCATCGACTTCGAGGTCATGCGCCGTGCCATGAATCTGACGCGCACCGAT
Organism: Planctomycetia bacterium; assembly: GCA_037129475.1. GTDB lineage: Bacteria > Planctomycetota > Planctomycetia > Pirellulales > UBA1268 > RGVT01. The sequence continues at coordinate 42,804 of JBAXUY010000001.1, forward strand.
GGCGCGTGGTGGAAGCCCGTGCCCGATCAGGCCAAGACCATCGGCCATGCGCCGTGGACGCCGTACACCGGCATCGGCGCGGTGTCCGATGCGGACTACGATTTCCGGAGCGGCATGGGGGCGGTGTTCTGCGCAAATTTCAACTACCTCGGCGACGACGAAGCCGCGTGGGGGCGTTGGAAAACACTGCTGTCGACGGTCGACGCGCTCCGCGAGGTCTACCGCGGGGATTTTTATCCGCTCACGGAGTGGAGCCTGGCCGAGGAGGACGTCGCGGCGTGGCAATACCACCGGCCCGATTTGCACAAGGCCCTGGTGCAGGTGTTCCGCCGGAGCCGGGCGGAGATGCCTGCGGAGGGCTATCGGTTCCGCCTCGCAGGCCTCGACCCGAAGGCGACCTATGCGGTGCGGGATCTCGACGCACCGACGGAAACGAAGCGGCTCTCCGGCGCCGAGCTGATGACGAACGGCCTGCTCGTCACCCTGCCGCACAAACCGCAGGCGGCGCTGCTGATCCTGGAAGAGGTCGGGCGAGACTCCCGACCAGAAGAGTAGAAACCCATCGAATCAACGGCGCCGTCGCCGGACGCGACGGACGCTATGCTCACGTGTGCGTGTTCGATCTCAAGAAAAGGGGGCCGTCATGAAAATCTCCGGATGTCTCAACCGACTCACCCGAAGCGGTCTAGCGACCAGGCTCGTTTCCAGCATGCGATTGCCGGTGGTGCTCGCCGTGGCCGTGCTGGCTCAATCCGTCGTGGCCGGCGGTGCTGAGAACGTGTGGAATGCCTACCAGGACTTTTACCTGGATCCGACGGCTACCGGGTGGCAGGGAGCCGTCTCGCCGTCGAACACGGGAGCCGCGTGGGGTTACTATGCGGCGAACGTCAACGGCTATGGCGGATATCCGCGGACGATCGGCGCTTATTTTGCCCCCGGCGCGTTCAGCGCCGACAAGCCCGAGCAAAACCTCTGCGCCTACTCACCGTCGCACCAGCCACTCGGTCAGGGGAACGCGGTGGTCGGCACCACCAAGTGGGACGACACGAAAGGCACCGGCTTTCCGCGCTACGCCGACGACAAAGGCTGGGGTTCGAGCCTCGGCCGGTATGACCTGCCGTGGTTCCCGGCCGCGCCCGGCTATGCCGCGGAAGGCCCCCAGCCACGCGAGAATCGCATCTGGTTGCAGGCCGGATACCTGCAGAACACTGGCGAGGACGGCAAGCCTTCCGCCGAGGGCATTTGTCCGGTGCTCGTCTGGAAGGCGCCGATGGCGGGAACCTTCGCCATCACCGGATCATTCCTGATCGGCCGCAACGGCGAGCCGAAGACGAACGGGGCGTCGATCGCGATCGTGGACAGCAAGGGCGACGCGTTGATGAAAAGAACCAGCGTCGAACAGGGCAAGTCCTACGAGTTCCGGTATTCCAAAAAGTACGAGGAGGGTGACGTCCTGCAGTTTCAGGTCGGCACCGACTACAAGACCGGCACGCCGGTGGGTCTCGACGTCACGATTTCCGCTTCCGCGGAGACGGCACCGTGACGGCCGGAACACACCTCGTTGCGATTCGCGATGCACTGGGGTCGTGACATGACTGCACGGGTCGCCGCAGTGCTCGCCGTCGTAGCCGTGGTTTCCGCGGGCTCGGTCCGCGCGGCGGATCCGCAGGTGCGCACGGTGAACATCCAGTTCGCGGGCCGCGGCGGAACGCCGCAGGGCGCGGAGGATCCGCCGCCGCCGGCGTACCAGGGCAGGGGTGTCGTCGGGGAGGGCACGTTCTGGAATGTGGTCTCGGCGAATTCCCTCAAGCCTCCGCTCGTTCTCGATCCCGTCTCGGGATTCACCGCCGACGAGGGAAACATTCCGGTCGCGCTCGAACTGGATCACCGTGGCTGGACGGGCGCGGACCACTTTCCGCCCGAGCAGGGGGCGCCGCTCGAGCATCCGCTGCTCAACTCGTATCTCGTGGCCCAGGGGAAGCCCGCCCGTCTCGTGCTTTCCCGGCTGATCCCGGGCGAACGCTACCGGATCGTCGTCTTCGCCTCCAACTCCCGAGGCGGGGCCGGTGCCCGGATCCAGCCCCGGGGCGGACAACGCGCCGACGCGACCGGCGCCGCAACGTCGCCGTTTCCCGTGCGGGGCGAAGACTACGTGGAGTTCGACGCCGTCGCGGCCGACGCCTCCGGCGACGTCACGCTCGACGTCCTGCCCGGTGAAGGGGCGGCGGTGGTCAACGGCCTGCAAATCCACGGCCCCTTCCACGAGGCCCCGCAGACGGCGTCCTCCGCTCCGTCGATTCGAGACTGGTCCGCCGCGTGGCTGCCCGAACCCGAACACGAAACGGTCCGTGGCAAGCTTCCCTTCAGTTTCTCGTACGGTGGAAAGTCCTTTCGGGAACTCGCCCCCACGTGGACGTTCACCGCGAAAAAGATCTCCGCACACGAGACCGTGTCGACGTGGCGTGATCCCGACACCGGACTGGTGGTCGAGCTGCGCGCCAAGACATTCGCGGATTTTCCTGTGGTGGAGTGGGTCGCGACCCTCTCGAATCAGGGCGACCGGCCGACCCCTGTCATCTCCCATCTCAAGGGGCTCGACAGCCAGTTCCTCGGCGAGCCGAAGCACGGCTACACGCTGCATCACAACCTCGGCAGCAGGACGTTGGTCGACGACTTCGCGCCGAAGCGCACCGTGCTCGAGCCGGACGCCGCCGTGACGATCTCCACCGCGGGCGGCCGTCCGGCCATGGCGAACCTCCCCTTCTTCAACGTCTCCTGGAAGAGCGGCGGAGCCATCGTCGCCGTGGGTTGGCCCGGCCAGTGGGAGGCGGTCTTTTCGCGGAAGGAGTCCGGCACCCGCCTGGGCATCACGGCTGGCCAGGAGAGCCTCGAAACGTCGCTCCGTCCACGGGAAACGATTCGCACGCCGCGCATGGCGCTGCTCATCTACGAGGGCGACTTCATCGCCGGGCAGAACCTGTGGCGGCGCTGGGCCATCGCCCATCTGATTCCGCGCGTCGGCGGGCGGCCGGTCGGCCCGATCTTCGCGGCCACCACCTCCCATCAGACCCGCGAGATGGAGCTTGCGACGACGCGAAATCAGAAGGAATACATCGACGGCTGGATCGCCCACGACATCAAGCCCGACTTTTGGTGGATGGACGCCGGGTGGTACGAAGGGGACGGGTCGTGGGTCTCCACCGGAACGTGGTCGGTCGACAAAAAACGCTTTCCCGGCGGCCTTGGAGAGATCTCCGGCCACGCGCGCTCGCTCGGCATCGGCTCGATCCTGTGGTTCGAGCCCGAGCGCGTCTGCCCAGGAAGCGAGCTGTTCCGGACCAAGCCGGAGTGGCTGTTGGCCCCGGTGAATCTGCCCCCGGAACTGCTCTACCAAAAAGACCGGGACTGGAGGCTGCTCGATCTCGGGAATCCGGAGGCCCGGGCCTGGATCACCGAGCGCGTGAGCGGCCTGCTCGCCAGCGAGAAGATCGATTGCTATCGGCAGGATTTCAACATGGATCCGCTCTACTACTGGCGCTCGGTCGACGAGCCCGGGCGGACGGGCATCGCCGAAAATCTCCACGTGCAGGGCTACCTCCGCTTCTGGGACGACCTCGAGCAGCGGCATCCCGGGTTGCTGATTGACAGCTGCGCCAGCGGCGGCCGTCGCAACGACCTCGAGGCCCTCAGCCGCGCGGTTCCGTTCCTGCGGAGCGACTACGTGTTCGAGCCGACCGGGCTGCAGGGGCAGACCTACGGCCTCTCGTTCTGGTTGCCCTACGCCGGCACTGGGGTCGCTGACGCCGTCTCCCTGCGGGCGTCGAAGATCGCCGCCAGCGGGCATTATCTGCCGCCCCCCGGCCCCGCGGACCGCATCTGGACCGACTACCTGTTCCGCAGCCAGATGGCCAGCGCCCTCGTGTCGGGCATCGACTCGCTGAACGAGCACGTGGACTTCGATCGCCTGCGCGTGCTCTTCGCGCAGTGGCGGCGCGTTGCGACGAACTACTCCGGCGACTACTACCCGTTGACCGGGTACTCCACGGGCAATGATTGCTGGATGGCGTTTCAGTTCGACCGGCCGGAGGATGGCGCAGGGATGGTGCAGGCTTTCCGGCGGCCCGAATCCCCGTACACCGCCGTGGTTCTGCCGCTCCGCGGTCTCGACAAGGACGCGCAGTACGTCGTGCGCGACATCGACCGGGACGAGCCCCGGACGTTCGCGGGTGCGGAACTCCTCGAGACCGGCCTCCCGGTGGAGATCGCCACGAAACCCGGCGCCGTCATCATCACCTACGAAAAAACAGTTCCCGCAGGGCAGGGCCGCTGACCGCCCCCGCTCGACGGATCACTCGACGGACTCGTCTGACAACATCTCGTGCGACAGAAAGGCTCGGCCATGGCGAAACCGACGATCGGAGCGTTGCTCGCGGGCAAGGGCAAGCGGCAACTGACGATGACGAACGCGGCCGACTACAACACCGCCCGCGCCGCGGCCGAGGCGGGCATCGACATCATTCTCGCCCGCGGGATCACCGACGAGCGGCAGATCGGGCTGGTGCTCGACCAGATCGTCGCCGGTGCCCCGAGCACGGTGATCGTCTGCAATCTCCCCGCGACCATCGCCTACGTCAGCGACGCGGAGGCGATCCGGGCGGCGATGATCGCCCGGGACCACGGGGCGGACATCATCTACTCCTCGGGCAACTCGCTGCGCCGCTTCGAGGCCATGGCCGAGCTCGGCATCAACTTCGGCGGTCACGTGGGCCTCGTTCCCATCCGGGCGAGCCGCGAGGGCGGGCTCGGCGCGCGGGGAAAGAGTCTCGACCAGGCGATCCGGATCTACGAGGAGACGCTCGCCTTCCAGAGGGCGGGCGCCGTCATGGTGGAGATGGAGTGCGTCGCGGCCGACGTCGCGGCCGAGATCACGAGGCGGGTCGACATCCTTGTGATGTCGCTCGGCAGCGGGCCCGGGTGCGACGGGCAGTTTCTTTACAGCACGGACCTCCTGGGGTTCCACGAGCCGCGTTTCCCGGGGATGAACAAGCCGTACGAGGGGCCGCTGCCCAGGCACGCCAGGCGCTACGCGAACCTGTTCGACGAGGCGAAGCGCGGCTTTGCCGCGTTCAAGGCCGATGTCGAGCGCGGCGACTTCCCCGCACAGGCCGAGACGATCAAGGTTGACCCATCCGTGGTCGCGGCCTTCCGGTCTCGGATCGACGGGTCCGCCTCCTCGTGACGCCGCAGGCGGCTACGGGAACACGACCGTGCGCCTGCCGTGCAGAAACACACGCTCCTCCAGCACCAGCCTCACGGCCCGGGCCAGCACCAGTTTCTCCACGTCGCGGCCCGCCTGGGCCATCCGCTCCGGTGTGAAGGAGTGGTCCACGGCGATCACGTCCTGCGCGATGATCGGCCCGTCGTCGAGCTCGGCGGTCACGAAATGGGCCGTGGCGCCGATCAGCTTCACGCCCCGGGCGTAGGCCTGGCGGTAAGGGGCCGCCCCGGCGAATGCCGGCAGGAACGAGTGGTGGATGTTGACCAGGCGATTGGCGTAGCGGGCGACGAACGGCTCCGAGAGCACGCGCATGTAGCGGGCCAGCACGATGTAGTCGCACGCATGTGCGTCGATCGCCGCGGCCACGGCGTCCTCGTGGGCCTCGCGGCTCACGCCCTCGTGCGGCACGTGCTGAAACGGCACGCCGAACCGCTCGACGAGCGGACGGAGCACGTCGTGGTTGCTCACCACGCCCACGATCCGTCCCGGGAGGTCGCCCACGGCGTCGAGCAAGAGCAGCTCGCCGAGGCAGTGGGGCTCGCGGGTCGCGCAGACGACGATCGGCCGCCGCTCCTCGCGGGTCACGCGAATGTGTGCGGCAGGCGGCAGCACCCGCCGCAGGTCGGCCTCCAACGCCTGGGCGGGCACGGGACCGTCAGCCCCGGCCACCTCGGCCCGAAAGAAGAACTGACGCGTGACCGTGTCGACGAATTCCGAGTTGCTCTCGATGTTGAGCCGCCGGGCCTGGAGCACGCCCGTGATCCGGTGGATCAGGCCCACCTCGTCCGGGCAACCAACGAGCACGATCTCACGGTTGGAAGACGTCATGTCGAATAGGGCGCCAAAGCGTTCATCTGCGGTGCGGGCAGTGTTCCTGACTCACTGAGAACGACGATAGCGGCTTTTTCTTTCCGTCGACAGTCGACCGTCTGACGCTCTTGATTGCAAGCCGTGTTCGAGTTGTCGGGCCCCGGTCCGGATGGTATGGTACGACGACATTCGCCACGAATCGGTGGCGAAGCGCGGGGAAACCATGCAGGGCAAACAGTCGCCACGGATTTCCTCAACCCATTGGTGAAGGTATGCAGTCGGAAGTTCGCCTCAAGCCGTTGTGGACCGCCTTCGTCGCGGCGATCGGTGGATTCCTCTTCGGCTACGACCTCGGCCTGATCGGCGCCGCGAACGTCTATCTGGAGGAACAGTTCAAGCTCTCGGCGGCGGAACTCGGCTTCGCCACGGCGAGCGCCGTGCTCGGTTGCGTCCTCGGGCCGTTCCTCGGCGCGTGGGTGTGCGATGCCATCGGCCGGAGGAAGACGATGATCGTGGCGGCGCTCCTGCTCGCGGTGAGCGCCGTGTTCACCGCTGTGCCCGACGTGATGTCCGACGGGAGCACCGCCGGCATCATGTGGTCGTTCAACTTCTTCCGGCTCGTCGGCGGCCTCGGCGTGGGGCTCTGCTCGATCGCCTCGCCGATGTACATCGCCGAACTCGCGCCCCCGACGAAGCGCGGTCGCCTGGGCCTCATGTACCAGCTCGCCGTCGTCCTCGGGCACGCGGTCGCCCCCTTGATCGCGTGGGCGATCGTCGCCTGGCTGCGGATCAAGTACGGCGTCCAGCAGGGCGACGTGCCGGAGTCGTGGGCGCTGCAGCCCTGGCGCTGGATGTTCTTTTCCGAAATGGTCAGCATCCTGGCATTTGTGGGCTTCGTCTTCCGCCTGCCGGAGAGCCCGCGCTGGCTCGCTGAAAAGGGGAGGTTCGACGAGGCGGAGGGCGTCCTCCGCCGGATCGACGGCCCGGAGTTCGCCCGCGCTGAGATCGCGGAGATCCGCAGCACGCTGCACGCGGAACAGGGCCGCTGGTCCGACCTGCTCGTGGGCGGCATGCCCTGGGCGCTGTTCATCGGCATCATGCTCGCGTTCTTCGGCAACTGGACGGGCTGGAGCGTGATCGGCGGCTACATCCCGCGACTCTTCGAGGCGGCCGGCTACCGCCGCGAGGACGCCATCCGCGACTTCGTGTTCGTCTACGGCGCGATGGCCGCGCTGACGCTCGTCTCGATCTCGCTGGCAGACCGCGTCGGGCGGCGGCCCCTGTGGATGTGCGCCTCGCTCCTGGGCGCGGTGATCACCCTGCTGTGCGGATTCGTCTTCGCCTGGGGTTGGCGGGGCACGCCGGTGATGATCGTGATCGCGCTCGTCACGATACCCCACGGCCTGGCCCTCGGGGGCCTGCCCTGGCTGATGATGTCGGAGCTGTATCCGACGCGGCTGCGGGCCAAGGCGGTGGCCGTCACCACGACGACGCTCTGGATTTTTATCTTCACGGGGGCCTACCTCTTCCCGTCGATCACGGCCTGGTCGGAGCGGACATGCGGCTCCGTGGCGGCCGCGTTCTGGCTGTTCACGGGGGTCTGCATCCTGTCGTTTTTCTTCGGCTGGCTCCTCATGCCCGAGACGAAGGGCCGCACGCTCGAAGAGATCGGCGAATCCTGGACGTCCCCGCGGCGGTGAGCCGCCGGACACCCCCTGCACCCATGCGTTTTCTTGGCGTCGATGTCGGCTCGAGCTTCATCAAGGGGGCGGTGCTCGACGTCGACTCGGCCTCAGTCTCCAACGTCGAGCGGACGGCTGCGCCGGAGCCCGTCGGCGGACTCGAGCCGACGTTCCGCGAGGTGGAGCCCGAGACGTTTCTCGATGGCACTCGGCAGGTGCTCGAGCGGCTGCATGGCCACGCGCCCGACGCCGCGGGCGTTCTGCTCTGCAGCCAGTTGCACGGCACGCTGCTTTGCGACGGCGACGCCCGGCCGCTCACCCGCTACGTGACGTGGCAGGACACGCGCACGCTGCTGCCGCTTCCAGGCGCGAGCGAATCGTGCTTCGACGAACTCGAGCGGGTCGTGGGCCCCGACGACCGCCGACTGCTCGGCAACGAGCGCGTGCCGGGGCTGCCGATCAACCAGCTCTATCGACTCGCCCGCCTCGGCCGGCTGCCCGCCGGCGCGATTCCCGCAACGCTCCCTTTTTTCGTGGCCGCCCGGCTGTGCGACGCCCCGATCGCCTGCGACATCACGCAGGCCTACGGCCTCGGCGCCGTGAACGTGCGCACGCTCGACTGGCATCGCCCCGTGATCGAGCGGCTCGGCCTCGGCGGGCTCGCGTGGCCTGAGATCGTGCCCCAGGGCACCGTCGTCGGCGAATGGCAGGATGGCGGACGAACGCTGCCGGTGTACGCGCCGGTGGGCGACTACCACTGTTCGCAGGTCGGGGCACTGCTCCAGCCCGGCGAGTTATCTGTAAATATCTCCACGGGCTCAGCCGTGATCCAGATCGCCCGCGGCTGCGAGATGGGCGACTTCCAGACGCGGCCATGGTTCGACGGCACGTATCTCAAGACGATCACGCACATTCCCGGCGGGCGGGCGATCAACGCGCTGCTCAATCTGCTCGGCGAACTCGCCGCGGCGGAGGGCGTGACGCTCGGCGATCCGTGGGGCACGGCCCTCGCCCGGGCCGCGCAGGTTTCCGACGGTGGCGGCCTCGCGATCGACCCCGCGTTTTATGCGGGGAGCATGGGAGACCACGGCACGATCGAGAATCTCCGCGAGGAAAACATGACCGTGGGCCATCTGTTCCACGCCCTGTTTGCCGGCATGGCCGACAACTACGCCCGCGCCGCTGCCCGCATCGCCCCCGGGCGCGACTGGAGCCGGCTCGTCTTTTCCGGCGGCGTCGCCATGAAAACGCCGCTCCTGCGCCGGCTGATCATGGATCGGCTGGGAAGCGGGCACCGCCTCGCCCCGGTCGACGAGGACACGCTCTTCGGCCTGCTCGTGCTGGCCCGTGCCTTCGCCGGCCGCTCGTCCAGCGTCGCCGACGCCATCGAATCCGTCTCTCTCCCCACCGTCACCAGGAGTTGACATGGCCCGCTTCACCAGGCTCGATGTGTACAACCGGCTGCTCGAAGAGGCACTCGTCCCACTGTTTCACAACGCCGATCCGGAGAAGGCCTGCGCGATCGTCTCCGCGGTGGCGGAGGGGGGCGCGGGCGTGTGCGAGTTCACCAACCGTGGTGACCACTCGATCGACGTCTTCCGGGCCCTGGCCCAGCACTGCCAGCGGAAGGTGCCGAAGATGATCCTCGGCGCGGGGTCGATCGTCGACGACGCCACGGCCGCGCTCTTCATCGCCCACGGGGCCGAGTTCATCGTGGGCCCGTCATTCGACGAGCGGGTGGCCCGGCTCTGCAACCGCCGCCGGATCGCCTACGTCCCGGGCTGCCAGACCGCCACCGAGATCGCCACGGCGGAGGAACTCGGCGTGGAGATCGTGAAGTTCTTTCCCGCCCGGGCTGCGGGCGGACCGGATTTCGTGAAGCACATCCTCGGGCCTGCCCCGGGCACGCGGCTCCTGGCCACGGGCATCGGCGAGGCGACGGCCGAATCGCTCATCGCCTGGTTCAAGGCGGGCGTCTGCGGCGTGGGCCTCGGCGGCGATCTCATCAAGGCCGACTGGGTCGCAACCGGAGATTATCCGGCGATCGCGCGGCGCGTCGGCCTGGTGCGCGACCTCGTGCGGCAGGCGCGAGGCGGGCGGCCAGCCTAGCGCGAACCGCGGCCTTCCTCGGGCCGCGTTTCCAGCGCGAGGCGGGGCGGATTGAAGAGGTCGGAGTCGGGGCGCACCTCGATCCCGAGTGTCGACTCGGCGTTGTATCGTGCCGGCAACTTCAATTCAGGGTGGATGATTCGCACCGTGTAGAAGCCGCAGTTCATGCCCCTTCGCACACCCTGCGGCAGGTCTGCCGGAGGCAGCGAGGGACTGCACACGCCATTGGCCGCGATGTCGGAGCCCGCCGGCTTCAGCCACTGCGCCAGATACGGCTCGGGCACGAGTTCGACCCGTCCGCCAGGGAGCGATCTGCCGTTCAACGTGATTTGAATCGGCTGCGAGACGAGTCCCAAGCCACTCTTCGCCCAGGTTGCGATTCGAGCCGCGATCTCCGCGGCCGACAGACTGCCATCGTGATCGGTGTCGGTCCGCTCAAACGCCGCGGCGAGCCCCGGGCTGGCGGCGGCCTCGGCGGGTGACACGGTTCCGTTGTGATCCTTATCGCACAATTGCACCGCTGCGGCAGCCGCCCGCGAGGCATTGATCGACGGCGGATTCACTCTGGCGGGGCCGGTCGAGCAACCCGTTGAAATCGCGAGGGCGATCCCTGCCGCGATGCGACGGGGCATGGCGTCCAACGCTGGCCGCCTCCGTGCATCGCGTTGATCGGGTGTGGAGCCCATGTCCATCAGGTGAGAGTCAGTGGTGAGATCGAGCGTGAGGATCGCGGGCACCGACTAGGGGCAGGTTGGTGTTCCGGGGCCGGAGGCATTTCCCTCGCCGGTCACGCTCGCCGTCAGCCCATCCATCCGGTTCCCGAGCCTTCGGTGAATCTCCGGAGCAATACTGTAATTGATCGTTTGCACGGAACCGTCGCACATCCCCATGATGAATCCGGAGGAGTGCGCGCTTCCGAAAGTGAATGGAGGCGAGACGCCGCCACGATCCTGTGCCGGCGAGCAATCCCATTCGGCATTCTGGTTCGTGGAGCGAAGAGAATCATCCTGCTGGCCTATGAACATGTTCCAGTCGTCACCGCCATCGACGGAGCCGTTCTCGTAGTTGTCGGGGTTCAGGTATTTCTCGCCGACGGCGTAGGTCTTCGACAGGCCGTCGGTGATGTCTTTCGACCTCACCTTGCTCCGCACGAACACGACGCCCGTGATCTGGCTGGTGTCTGGCCATTTGAACGTCGATGAAGCTCCTTCCGCCGCATTCGAGGGACTGGCTCCGTACAGAATGCAGGGGCAGGAGTTGGACGTGGGGTTGCCCCACACACCACTCACGGATATCGCGTCTCCATAATTGGCCGCGTAGTCGGTTTTCGCCTGATTTGTAGCAGTGACGCCGGGGTTCTTCACCGCGCAACAGGCTGGTCGCAATTTCGGAACCCTGCGCGTCGGGCAGTTGAATCCGCTGACGACCGTCTGGACCAGGTCATTGGCCGACTTGTTGTAGATCGTCTGCAATTCCATGTACGGAAGCACCTGATAGGTCCAACCGCCGGGCTGGGCAGGTCCCAGCCCAAGAGTTGCATCTCCGGTCCATTCGTAACTCCAGCCTCCAGAAGGAAAAGCACCGCGGGAGTCGTGGAACCCTTGGAAAGCCAGACCAATCTGCTTGACCTGGTTGGTGCAGGTAGTCCGGCGTCCGGATTCCCGGGCGGCCTGGACGGCCGGAAGAAGAAGCGCGATGAGCACTCCGATGATCGCGATCACGACCAGCAGCTCCACCAACGTGAACCCGCCGATCTTCGTTCGAGTCTTTGAGACGCACATGCCAGAACTCCGTCGGGTGTGCTCGCTCTGTGCCCGCTGAACGTGTTCGGATCGACCCCCGCGTCAGGTGTAGCGCGTCATCAAGGCGTCAGCCCCGCTCACCGCGACCTGCTCTGTCGACAAATTATAGGGAGAGCCACGAAGCCTGTCCAGCGATGCATCCAGCCCCTTTCACCAAGCCTGTCGACAGTTTACCATTCGGGCTCACCGGCGGACAGGTTTCGCGCGCGACCCGTTCCCCGCTCGAGCCCGCGCAGACGAAGGATGCCGTCCATGAAGATCGTCGTCACCGATTACGCCTTCGATGATCTGGGGGTCGAGGAGCGGGTGGCGGCCGCGGCGGGCGCGACCGTCGTCGGCGCCCAGACCAAGGATCCGAAGCAGCTCGCCGCGGCGGTCGCCGACGCCGACGCCGTGATCACGCAGTTCGCCCCGGTGAACGCCGAAGTGATCAACGCGATGCGGAAGGCGCGGGCGATCGTCCGCTACGGGATCGGCGTCGACAACGTCGACCTGGCCGCGGCCAAGGCCCGTGGCATCCCCGTCTGCAACATCCCCGACTACTGCATCGACGAGGTGGCCGACCACACGCTCGCCTTCATCCTCGCGCTCACGCGGCAGGTCGCACCGCAGAGCCGGCTGGTGCACGAAGGGGGCTGGAAGCTCGCCGCCCCGATCCCGGCCTTCCGCACGCTCGCCAGGATGACGTGCGGCGTCGTCGGCTTCGGCCGGATCGGCCGGGGCGTGGTGCGGCGGCTCGTGGGCTTCGGCGGCCGCGTGCTCGTGAGCGACCCCGTGGCGCCTGCCGATGCGATCGCCGCCGCAGGGGCGGAGGCCGCCCCGCTGGGCAAACTCCTCGCCGAGAGCGATCTCGTCACGCTCCATTGTCCCTCGCTGCCCGAGACGAAGGGGCTGATCAACGCCACGACGCTCGCGGCGGCCAAGCAGGGCTTGCTCGTCGTGAATCTCTCCCGCGGGGATCTCGTCGACCCGGCCGCGCTCGTCGCCGCGCTCGACAGCGGCAAGGTGGCCGGCGCCGCGCTCGACGTGTTCGCTCCGGAGCCGATTCCCGCCGGCCATCCGATCCTCGGCCGCAGCAACGTGATCCTCGCCCCGCACGTGGCGAGCGTGAGCGCCGCAGCCGTCGAGCGGCTGCGCACCACCGCGGCCACGATCGCTGTGGCCGCGCTCCGGGGTGCCCCGCTCACGTCGATCGTCAACGGCGTCGCGGGGCCGCGGATCGTGTCAGCCTGAGCCGTGCTTGGCGATCCTGGTGAAACGAGGAGAAACGAGTCGCCCATGTCCACGCCGATTGCCCCCGCCGATCTTGCCGCGTTCGTCCGTGCCGCCGGAGAGAAGGCCGGCCTTTCGCCCGAGGCGGCCGATACGCTCGCCGAGCCGCTCGTGCTCGCCGACATGATGGGCGTGCACACGCACGGCACGAAGTTGCTCGCGGGCTACTTGCGCAAGCTGTTGGCCTGCGGCTACCGGCCGACGGGTGTGCCGAAGATCGTGCGCGAGGGGCCAGCCTGGGCCGTCGTCGACGGTGACGCGGCCCTCGGCCAGGTCGGCTGCACGATGGCGATGCGGCTGGCGATCGCGAAGGCGAAGCAGGTGGGCGTGGCGTCGGTCTCGATCCGCAACACGGGCCACATCGGCGCTGCCGGCTACTACGCGCTCATGGCCGCACGGGAAGGCTGCCTGGGGCTCGTCGCGGGCAACGACATACCCACCGTCGCGGCGCCCGGCTCGCGCGGGGCCGTGTTCGGCAGCAATCCGCTGGCCTATGCGGCGCCGGTGCCCGGCGGCGATCCGCTGCTCTTCGATATCTCGACGGCCGCCGTGGCCGGCGGCAAGGTCTACGCCGCCGTCGCCCGGGGCGAGCCGATCCCGGGCGACTGGCTCATCGGCGAAGACGGCCGGCCCACGAGCGACGGCAGCCTCTATCCGGCAAAGGCGGTGCTCGCCCCGATGGCAGGCCACAAGGGATACGGGTTCGCGATGTTCGCCGAACTCCTCTCCGGCGTGCTGAGCGGCGGGATGGTGGCGTTGCAGGTCGGACACTGGATGGTCGATCCACCGGAAGTGCCTTCGCGGCACTCGGCGGGCTTCGTCGTGATCGACGTGGAAGCGATCTGCGACCGTGAGGCCTACGCCGCAGCCATGAACACGATCGTGCGGCACGTCCACGGGGCGCCCACCGTCGCCGGTATCGAGCGCGTGTTTCTGCCCGGCGAGCTGGAGTGGAGGCGGCACAAGGCGGCTGCATCGGCCGGCATTCCGCTGCCTGCCGATGTCCGCGAGAAATTGGCCGCCGCCGCCGCTCTGGTGGGGCTCGCCTCGCCCGCCTGACGGCCTGCCGAGAAATACGGCCTGTTTCCAGCCATTTTGCCTGTCGACAGAATCGCGTGCATCCGCTAGGCTATCTGTCGACAGTTGCGCACGAAGCGCACTTGGGCAGTCGGGGCGGGGCCATGCGACGAGCCATCCCTACCAGCAAACCCTCACGCGGCGCACGCACGCCGGCGTCCCGGGATTCGGCTGCCGAACGGAAGCAGTTTCTCGATTCGATCGCGCCCGGCAGCCACTTCCATCGCGTCTTCGACGGTCTCGACGACGTGCTCTTCTTTGCCCGAAACCGTGCCGGAGAGATACTCTTCTTCAGCCGGGGCATTCAGCCACACGACGCGCTCGCGCACGACGGTCAGGACGCCGGGGTGGACGACGACGCGCGGTCACGCTGCCGGCCGGCGCCGGAATATGTGGCGACCGACCGCGACGTAATCGAGTCGCAGAAGCCGTCTCTCGGGCACGTGGAGATGTGGTTCGACGAGGTCGGCCTGCCCGATTGGTATGAGGTGAACAAGTATCCGATCTTCGATCGCAAGGGGGCGGTGATCGGCGTCATGGGAACGCTGCGCCGCTTCCGCGGGGCCGCCCCGGGCAACGCGGCGTTCGGCCGGCTCGCCCCGGCTCTGGCGATCCTCGGCAACGACCTGCAGAAGTTTCCCCCGCTCGAGCGGCTGGCGGCGGCGTGCCGGATGTCGCCCCGCAATCTGCAGCGTGCCTTCCACGACGTGTTCGATTTCGGCCCCCGGGATTACTGGATGAAGTGCCGGATCCGGGCGGCCTGCGCTGCACTGCGGGCCGGAGCGAAATCGCAGACTGATATCGCGCTTTCGCTCGGATTTTGCGACCAGGCCAACTTTTCACAGCACTTCCATCGGCACACCGGAATCACACCCTCGGCCTACTCGAGGCAGGCCCGGCCGACGAAACGGGGTGCCCAGTGACAACCGTGAAAGCTCCAAAAATCGAAAAAACCAAGGAAATCGGCGTTTTTGGGGGGTTCGGCTGGCGTTTTCACACAAGCGGGGGGGTGGCGGCTGTGCCATAGTATCGCCGTGGGTCATGCAGCACGGGATGAGGCACAGAGAGTCCTGACAGCAGTTTCGATTCGAGTCGAAGCAGGGTCTAGTTTCAAAAGTTCAATTTTGTCCGGGGATTCAAAGGGGAGAGCTCCTATGTCGTCCACGAAACTTTTGAGAGCGGTGATCGGAGCGGTGTTGTTCGCTTCGGCTCTCGTCTCATCGCACGTCGCCATTGCCGTGCCTACGAGCTGGAACGCGTTCAATGATTTTTATCTGTCACCCACCGCCACTGGCTGGACGGGGGCAACCTCTCCGAGTTCAACCGGAGCAGCCTGGGGTTACTACGATGGGAACGTCAACGGATCCAGTTTCCCGTCCCAAATAGGTTCTTACTTCACCCCGAGCTCCTCGGGCGCCGGCAGCCAGAGTCTCTATCAATTTTCGAACGTTTCACCTTTGGGCTCGGGCTATTTCTTCAACAACACTGGCTGGGCTGCCACCGGAGGAGCGGGATTTGCTTACTACGCTGACAATCAGGGATGGGGCACCAGCCTCGGCAGTTACCCCACTCCATGGTTCAGCGGTGCTCCAGGATACGACTACTCTTTGAGCAATTTTATCTGGATGCAGCCTGCCTGGTTGAACGGGCCTGGCGTCGAGGGAATTGCTCCGGTCCTGAGTTGGACCGCCCCCGCTTCTGGTGATTACACGTTCTCCGGTCAGTGGGTTACTGGAAATCAGCCCGGCAACAGTGCATCGGCGGCGATCGTCGACAGCTTGGGTGGCAGTGCGATTCAGAGCCGAACGGCCTTGGCGAACAACAGCCTCAACCCCTTCAGCTTTACGAAGTCGTACAGTGCGGGCGACGTGGTCCAGTTCCAAGTCGGCTCCAACTTCGCGACCGGCAACGCCGTAGGCTTGCAGTTGAACGTCGTGGCGGTCCCCGAACCGTCGTCGATCGTGCTGCTGGCGACCGCGGCAGCGGGTGCCGCTGTGTGTGCCTACCGGAGGCGGAAGTAGTCGGCAGCGGTGCCGGCGATCGGTGCCGCGACCCGGGTTGAAAAAGCGTTTTCCACACAGGCCAGCCCTGTGCGGGTCGTGAGGCGAAAAGCCGGCACGGCCCGCACAGGGCTGTCGGCGTTTTCGGGGCAGGGCGGGCGTCCGTTGTGAAAAATCTGTCGACAGTTTAGACTCCCAGTCGGTGGATCTCGCCGCCGTCAGCATCGGCACCGTCCCGAATGGAGGAGACGCATGACCGTGAAACGCGAACGCACTACGACCGCAACGAAGCCGCGTCGCGGGGCCCGGGAGGCGGAGCCCGCGGCGAGCGAACCCGCCCGCGGGGAACTGCTCGACCTCTTCCGCTCGATGCTCACGATCCGGCTCACGGAAGAGGAACTCGCCCGCTGCCACCAACGGGGGCTGATCCACGGCGCCTGCCACACCTACGTGGGCCAGGAGGCGATCGCCTCGGGCGTGTGTGCGCATCTCGAGCCGAGTGACGTCGTCTTCAGCACCCATCGCGGCCACGGCCACGCGCTGGCCAAGGGCCTCCCTCCGGAGCAGCTCATCGCCGAACTCTTCGGCCGGGCCACAGGGTGCTCGCGTGGGCGCGGTGGCAGCATGCACCTCTTCGCCCCCGAGATCGGCCTCCTCGGCACGAGCGGGATCGTCGGCCCCTGCATTCTCCAGGCGGCCGGCGGCGGCTACGCCTTCAAGCTCGCGGGCAACGGCGGCGTGGCGGTGGCCTTCTTCGGCGACGGCGCCGTGAACAACGGCGCCTTCCACGAAGGGCTCAACATGGCGGCCATCTGGAAGCTGCCGGTGCTCTTCATCTGCGAGAACAACCAGTTCGCCACGGAAGTTCCCTTCCGCGAGGCGAGCGGCATCCCCGACGTTGGCCGCCGCGCCGCCAACTACGGCCTCGCCGGCGAGGAGGTCGACGGCAACGACGTGCTCGCGGTGCACGCGGCCGCAGCGCGGGCCGTGGCCCGGGCGCGGGCCGGCGAGGGAGCCACGCTCATCGAGTGCAAGACCTACCGCACGCGGGCCCACGCCGAGGGGATGAGCGACTTCGACTACCGCACCCGTGAGGAGGTGGACGACTGGAAGGGGCGGTGTCCGATCGCCACCTTTCGCCGCGTGCTCGAGACGGAGCATGGGATCCCCGCCGCGGAACTCGACGCCGTGGAGGCCGAGGTGGCCGACGAGGTAGCCCGCGGCCGTGCGGCCGCCGAGAAGGCTCCCGAGCCCCCTCCGACCGATGCCACCACGCACGTCTACGCCACGCCACGAAACGTGACCGAACCGTCGGCTGACCCGTCCGCGCGGCAGATCACGTTCGTCCAAGCCACTGTCGAGGCGCTCGATACGGCGATGGCTGCCGATCCGTCGATCTTCGTCCTCGGCGAGGGCATCGGCCGCCGCGGTGGGAGCTTTCGCACCACGGCCGGCCTGTTCGCGAAGTACGGGGCCGACCGGCTCCGCGACACGCCGATCTCCGAGCGGGGCTTCACGGGCCTCGCCTGCGGCGCGGCGATGGCGGGGGCTCGGCCGGTCGTCGACTTCATGTTCATCGACTTCCTGCTCGACGCCTGGGGCGAGGTCGTCAACCAGATCGCGAAGATGCAATTCATGTCGAGCGGCCGGCTCAAGATGCCGGTCGTACTCCGCGGCTGCATCGGCATGGGTCACTCCGCGGCCACGCACCACTCGGGCAGCTACTACGGCATGCTCGCACAGGTGCCGGGCCTGCGGGTGGTCGTGCCCTCGACGCCCCGCGACGCCAAGGGGCTCTTTCTGCACGCGCTGCGCGGCGACGACCCCGTGTTTTTCCTCGATCACCGCGAACTTCTGCAGGTGAAGGGCCCGGTGGAGGAGACCGACTTCGAGATCCCCTTCGGCCGCGCGCGGATCGCCCGCGCGGGCACGGACGCCACGGTCGTGGCCCTGGGTCGGATGAACCACCTCTGCCTCGCCGCCGCGGAGGTGCTCGCCAAGGAGGGGGCGAGCATCGAGGTGATCGATCCGCGGACGGTGAACCCGTTTGACGCCGACACGGTCCTGGCCTCGGTGGCGAAGACGGGCCGGCTGCTCGTGGTCGACGAGCCGACGGGGCCCTGCGGCCTCGCGGCGGAGGTGGCGGCGCTCGCAGCTGACCGCGGCTTCGACGATCTCGACGCGCCGGTGCGGCGGCTGTGCAGCGTGGCGTCGCCCACGCCCTACAGCCCCGTGCTCGAGGCGCAGGTGCTGCCCTCCGCCGCAACGGTCGAGGCGGCGATCCGCAGCCTGCTCGCGGAGTGACACGGAACGACGAGGAGCATGACACGCGATGGCTGCTGAAGTCACGATCCCCCGGCTCGGATGGTCGATGGAGGAGGGTGTGTTCGCCGGCTGGCTCAAGCAGCCCGGAGACACGGTGAAGCCCGGTGAGCAACTCTTCATGCTCGAGGGGGAGAAGGCCACGCAGGAGATCGAGGCGGTCGACGGCGGAATCTTGCATCTCGCGCCCGACGCGCCGAACGCGGGCCAGACGGTGCTCGTGGGCCGCGTGATCGGAAAGCTCTGCGCCGCGGGCGAGACGCCGACCTGGTCGGCCGCCCCGGCGGCGCCCGTCGCCGCGCCCGCACCCGCGGCGGTGAACGCCCCCGCTCCTGAACGGGCGGCCCCAGTTCCGCCGCCCGCTCCCGCGCCCAGGGCGGTTCCCATTCCCACACCCGCTGCGAACGGCGGCCGACCATCATCCGGCGCCGTGCCCGCTGCCGCATCGCCGAGCGTGCGACGGCTCGCGCGGCAACTTGGCATCGACCTCGCGACAATCACGCCGCGACTGCCCGGTGGACGGCTGTCCGTCGACGATCTCGCTCCGGCGCGGCCTGCCACGAGGCTGTCACACTCTTCATCGACCCCTGCCGCCGCCCCGGTGGTGAGCCGTAAAAGTTCGCCGCGGGCCCGACGTGCGGCTCAGGAACGCGGCATCGACGTGGCTACGGTCCGTGGCGGCGGAGCGAATGGCCGTGTCCGCGAGCGCGACGTGCTCGCAGCGGCCAACGGCGGCATCGCCCATGCCGCGGACCCGATGACGAGTTCGGCGGGCGGCTCCGCGATCCCGATCTCGCAAACCCGGCGGACGATCGCCCGGCAGATGGTGCGGAGCCGGCAGGAGACGGTGCCCGTCACGCTCACGGCGTGGGCCGACGCGACGGCGCTCCTCGCCGCCCGCTCGGCCCTCAAAGCCGCCGCCGGCCCCGAGGCTCCGACGCTCAACGACATGCTGCTCAAACTCCTCGCCGAGTCGATCCTCGCCCATCCGCTGCTCGCCGCCCGCTGGGAGGAAACGCAGCTCGTGTTTCCCGGCGATCGCATCGACATCGGCCTCGCCGTCGACGCGAAGGGCGGCCTCGTCGTGCCGGTGGTGCGCGACGTGGCGGCTGTGACGCTGTTCGACGTGGCGCGGCAGTCGCGCTCGCTCGTGGAGCGGGCCCGCTCCGGCCGGCTCACGGCCGCCGACATGCAGGGGGGCGTGTTCACGCTCACGAGCCTCGGCTCGTACGGGATCGAATTCTTCACGCCCGTGATCAACCATCCCGAGGCGGCGATCCTCGGCGTCGGCGCGATCCGGATGCAGCCCGTGCCGCCCCCCGGTGGCCAGGACGGCTTCATCCTCCAGCGGCAGATCCCGCTCTCGCTCACGTTCGATCACCGGATCGTCGACGGCGGGCCGGCGGCGCGGTTCCTCGGCGACCTGGCCGCGCGGATCGCCGCGGCGGGCGAGACGGAAGGTGCAGCCTGACTTTAGTCGGCAGGATGAGATGACGTCGGAGCGAACCTAGGGATTCGCCTTGTCGTCGTCGGCCGGCGCCTTCGGCATCACCTTGATCCAGCCTGCGACGTGCTTGTGGGCTGCTGCGGCGGCCTTCTTCGGGTCGCCCGAGCGGATGGCGTCGAGGAGCGTCTGATGGGCCTCGGCGGTCTCCTGCCTGGTGCGCTTGGTGACCGGCTGATGTCGCATCTGCATCTGGGCGAGCCAGAGGCCGACCTGATCGCGGAGAGAGTTCCAGCAGAGCAGGAGCCGGCGGTTGCCCGCCGCGCGGACGATCGTGTCGTGGAATTCCGCATCGAGCCGGGAGACGTCGGCGAGCGTCTTTACCGACCTCGTGGCGGCGATGTTCGCGGCCAGCGCGTTGAACGTGGAGGCCTTCGCCCGCTCGGCGGCCAGGGAAGCCGCGACGGGATCGATCATCAGCCGGACCGTGTGGATCTCGTCGATGTCCAGCGGGCTGAGCACGGGCACGCGAGTACGGCCCGTGGCGTCGAACTCCACGAGGCCCCGCAATTCCAACTCGATGAGCGCCTCGCGGATCGGCGCCCGGCTGACGCCGAGCATCTCCGAGAGCGACGGCTCCGAAATCTTCGAGCCCGGCTTGAACTGGCCGGCCATGATCGCCCGGGCCAGACGGGAGCAAACAGTCTGCGACAGGTTGTTGCGTTCGACGCGGGCGAGAGGCATAGCGATGAGCCGATTATAGACAAAAAACCATGGATTGTCGACGGATGCCCGTGCGGCGGCCCCGGCTGCCGGCCGTCGCGTCAGGCCTCCTCGACCACAGGATTCGTGAGCCGTCCGATTTTCTCGATCTCGATCGTCACACTGTCGCCGGGCTTCAGGAACACCGGCGGCTTGCGGGCGAAGCCCACGCCGTGGGGCGTGCCGGTGAGGATCACCGTGCCGGGGTTCAGGATCATGCTCGCCGACATGAACTCGATGATCGCGGGAACGTCGAAGATCATGTCGTTCGTATTCCAGTCCTGCAGTGTCTGACCGTTGAGGATCGTGCGGATCGCGAGCGCGTTGGGGTTCGGGATCTCGTCGGTCGTCACGAGCGCGGGGCCGAGCGGGCAGAACGTGGCGAAGGTCTTGCCGCGGCACCACTGACCGCCGCCGCCATTCCGCTGCCAATCGCGGGCGGAGACGTCGTTGGCACACGTGTAGCCGAGCACGTGCTTCAGCGCATCGGCCCGACCGACGTTGTGGCACCGCTTGCCGATCACCACCGCCAGTTCGCACTCGTAGTCGACCTCGTCGCTGCGGAGCTTCCGGGGGAGCACGATCGGGTCGCCGGGGTTCTGGAGCGTGCCCGAGTTCTTCATGAAGAGCACGGGGTGGGCCGGCGGTTCGGCGTTGCTCTCCGCGGCGTGCTGCTTGTAGTTGAGGCCGATGCAGAGGATGTCGCGGGGCACGAGCGGGGCGAGGAGTTTCTCGACCGTGGCCGGCGTGCCGGTGTCGCGGAGGCCGCCGAAGAGATCGCCCTCGAGGAGTGTCGTGCGGCCGTCATCGTGAAGCCGCCCAAAATGCTCGCGGCCGGAGGAGAGGAAGCGGACGATTTTCATGGCGTGGACCTCGGGGGAACGTGTGTGTAACTGTCGACAGTTCGGAGGCGAGTCTACCGATGTACAGGCGAAAAGGATAGAACGTTGAACGTCGGTGCTGCGAGCGACGGGCGGACGCCGTTCGTGGGGCCAGGTCGCTCGCAGGCTCCAACCAATTTTCCGATAGGAACGGTATGGCACGACGCCAGCGGATCGCGATTCTCGGTGGCGGCCCCGGCGGGTACGAGGCGGCCCTTGTCGCCGCCCAGTTTGGCGCCGAGGTGACGCTCGTCGAGCGGGACGGGCTCGGTGGGGCGGCGGTGCGCACCGACTGCGTGCCGAGCAAGGCCCTCGTGGCGACGGCCGCGGCGATGAGCCAGATCCGCTCGGCGGCGACGCTGGGTGTCCATGCGGTGCAGCCCGGCTTCTCTGCCGCGGACATGAATCGGCGGATCGTGGCGCTGGCCCTGGCGCAGTCTCACGACGTTCGCCTCGGGCTGGAGCGGGCTGGCGTGCGGATCATCCTCGGCGAAGGGCGGCTGCACGGGCCGCAGCGGCTGCTCGTGCGCACTGCCGTGGGCACCGGACAGGAGCGGACGGAGGAACTCACTGCCGACGTCGTACTGCTGGCGACCGGGGCTCGTCCACGGATGCTGCCAGGGATCGTTCCTGACGGCGAACGAATCCTCACCTGGACGCAGCTCTACGGGCTTCGCGAACTGCCCGCCCATCTCGTCGTGGTGGGCTCCGGTGTGACCGGTGCCGAGTTCGCGTGTGCCTACCTGTCGCTCGGCTCCCGCGTGACGCTTGTCTCCTCGCGCGATCACGTGCTTCCCACCGAGGACGAGGATGCGGCGCTCGTGGTGGAGAAAGTCTTCCGCAGGAGCGGCGGCGTGGTAAAGCCACAGAGCAGGGCCGTCGCGGTGCAGCGGACCGGGGATGGCGTCGTGGTGCAGCTGGCCGACGGCGGCGAGGTCACGGGATCGCACGCCCTCGTCGCGATCGGTGCGGTTCCGAACACCGACGGGCTGGGGTTCGCGGAGGCGGGCGTGAGGCTCGACGACCGCGGCTTCATCGAGGTGGACCGCGTTTCGAGGACGGCGGCGGCCAACGTGTATGCCGCCGGAGACTGCACCGGCGTGCTCATGCTGGCGTCGGTGGCCGCGATGCAGGGACGGATCGCGATGTGGCACGCGCTGGGGGAAACCGTGGCACCGCTCGATCTCGGCGTCGTCGCGGCGACGGTGTTCACTCAGCCGGAGATCGCGACCGTGGGTGATCGGAGCGGTCAGGAGTGCGTGCAACTCCCGCTTGCCACCAACGCCCGCGCGAAGATGGAGGTGATCGAGGATGGATTCATCAAGCTTTTCGCCCGCGCCGGCACCGTGGTCGGCGGGGTGGTCTGCTCGCCCCACGCCAGCGAACTCATCCATCCGATCACGATCGCCGTGGCCGAGCGGCTGACCGTCGATCGGCTCGCCCAGATCTTCACCGTCTATCCCTCGCTGTCGGGCTCTGTCGCCGAGGCCGCCCGTCGGCTGCATTCGCGCGGTGACGGACAGCACGAAAGGTCAAAATCCTGAGATCCGGGATGGGGCAAGAAGCGCGGAGAGCGTCAACTACAGAAGTTCCTCCAACAGGTGTGCAATCGATGATTCATGACGCGACCTGTGGAACGCGCGAGGCATCCGCGCCGTGACATTCAGCGTGGACGTGAAAAGCCCCGCCAGCGTCGGCCAGCTGATCTCATCCGTACCGAGAAATTGAATGCCATGCGTTTCATCGGCGTATTCCCGAATGGACGGCAGAAAACTCGAGACGACAGGAACGCCTCTGGCAAGGGCCTCCAAAATCACCAG
Organism: Planctomycetia bacterium; assembly: GCA_037129475.1. Lineage (GTDB taxonomy): Bacteria > Planctomycetota > Planctomycetia > Pirellulales > UBA1268 > RGVT01. The sequence continues at coordinate 66,063 of JBAXUY010000001.1, forward strand.
TGGCTGATTGTCGAGGCGAGTGGGGTGGAAAAGATGCGAGCAGGAGCCCAATTCGTGGAGCACGGTTTCCGGCGGCACTTCACCGAGGTGGAGGACGTTCTCGGGCACGTCCACGAGAAAGTCTGGTTCCATGGCCCGACCGATGAGTTTGAACTTCCAGCCGAGATCCTTGGTGAGTCTCGCCAGTTGCACCACGATGTCGGTGCCCTTCAAGCGCGACAACGTGGCGACGTGCGCGATGACCGGTGCCGTGAAGGTGGGGCGGTTCACGACGACGCTGTCGACACAGTTGGGAATCACGTGGACGCCGAAGCCGTGGCGTTCCCACACCCAAGGCGCGAAGGTTCTGTACGCGCAGTGGTGAGATGCAAATACGAGCGCGGTGGCGCCTTTGAGGCAGGGGTTGATGAGGCGCCCGTTGATCAGGTCGAAGAAATGGGTGTCTTCGTGAATCCACCAGGCGACTTTGCGTTTTGCCTGGAGCAACTGCGTTACCACGTCCGCGGTCGCCGCCGAATGGCAGACAACGCCATCGTAGTCCGCAGCGTGAAAGCTGCCGGTGAGTATCGGCGGCCCGCCGGATATCAAAGACACATACCTGGCAAAAGGCTCCGTGGCTTTGCGCACGCAGAAGAATGCCACGTCGTAGCCCAACTCGCGCATGAGGTGCGCCGCTCGAACGCCTGCGAGCGGGGCTCCAGTCATGGTCCCCTCGTGGAGGACCGTGAGAATTCTTTGGCCAGGCATGGAAGGTCGCAAAATGTGCGTGCAGGATAGTGTCGCGAAACGCGGCTGCAGCAGATACTTTACACGGAGTCGTGTAATCGTGTAGCGTTGTGTCATGGCCAGGAAGCGATCTGCCGATGCCACCGGGTGCTGCAAGCCCGGCTCGCTCAAAGATCGTCCGCTCATGTCGCCCATTCAGGCGGGCGGGCTGGCAGCTGTTTTCAAGGTGCTGGCCAACGACACCCGGCTCCGGCTCCTGCACGCCCTCGTGCGAGCCGAAGAGTTGTGTGTCACGGAACTGGCCGATGAAGTCGGCATGAAGCCGCAGGCGGTTTCCAACCAGCTGCAACGGTTGTGCAGTCTCGGGATCATCCAGTCCCGCCGGGCTGGAGTGAATGTCCACTACCGGGTCGTGGACCTGTGCGTCCGGTCGCTTCTCGATCAAGGCCTGTGCCTGACCGAAGAGGCCACGAGACGCAACAACGGTGCATGATGAACCAGCACGTGATGTCGTCCCGTCTCTGTGCAGAAGCGTTCGGCACGTTTTGTCTCGTGTTCGCCGGCACCGGGGCTTTGGTCGTCGACGAGGTGACGGGAGGCGCCGTTACGCACGTGGGCGTGGCGCTCACATTCGGCCTGGTCGTGATGGCGTTGGTCTATGCGATTGGAGACGTTTCCGGATGCCACATCAATCCGGCCGTGACTCTCGGGCTGTGTGCCGCCGGGCGATGCGATCGGGCGATCGTGCTGCCGTCCATCTTCAGCCAGTGTGTCGGGGCGTTTCTGGCGAGCGGCACGCTGCGACTACTGTTTCCGCACAGCGCCACGCTCGGGGCGACGCTTCCCGCCGGCAGCGATCTTCAGTCGCTCATTCTCGAATTCGTACTGACCCTGATCCTCATGTTCGTGATCCTCAGCGTGTCCTCCGCAGGCCGCCAGGGAAAACGTCTGGGCGGCATCGTCATCGGCGGTGTGATCGGCTTCGAAGCCCTGTTTGCCGGGCCGATCAGCGGGGCATCGATGAACCCGGCGCGCTCCTTGGCTCCGGCAGTCGTGGCGATGCACCTCGGTTCCGTGTGGATCTATCTCGTGGCCCCGATTGCCGGGGCGTTGGCGAGCGTGCCGCTGTACCGTTGCATTCACTCGTCGCCGCGCTGCGGTTCGGGCGATGCGGGAGGGTGTTCATGAAGACTGTCTTGTTCGTCTGCGTCGAAAACTCGAATCGAAGCCAGATGGCCGAAGCCTTCGCCCGGATGCACGGCGGAGGCAGGGTGCAGGCCGCCAGTTCCGGTTCACGCCCATCGGGCCGCATCAACCCCAAGGCGATCCACGCCATGCAGGAGTTGGGGTATGACCTGACCACCCACTCCTCGAAAGGATTGGAGACCTTCAACGGCAGGGCGGTGGACGTGGCCGTTACGATGGGATGCGGTGACGAGTGCCCGCTCGTGCTCGCCGCCCGCCGGGAGGATTGGCAGATCCCGGACCCGCGGGAGATGTCGCCCGAAGAATTTCGGGGTGTCAGGGACCTGATCGAGAAAAAGGTTCTGACGTTGCTCGCTTCACTCGACAACCTCTGCTGAAAGGTGACCCTATGACCGTGAAAGAGTTTCGGGCCGTTCTGGCCGCCCATCCGGCCACGAAGATGCACTGGATGCTGCCGGACCGGTCGTTCGTCCCGGTCCATTACCACATCACGGAAGTGGGGCGTGTGCAGAAGGACTTCATCGACTGCGGCGGCACGGTCCGATCCACGACCTCCTGCCTGCTCCAGATCTGGGTGGCCGACGACAAGGATCATCGGCTCGAGACGACCACGTTGGAGAAGATCATGGATATCGCCAGTGCGGTGCTGAAGAGCGACGATCTGCCGGTCGAAGTCGAGTACGAGGAGGCAACGATCTCGCAGTATCCGGTTGCCGGTGCGGAAGTGACGCCCGCCGGTCTGTTGTTCTCGCTCGGCACCAAGCACACCGCCTGCCTCGCGCCGGAGAAGTGCGGGGTCGGGGGTGAAGGGTGCTGCTGAGGCGTGTGGACTCTCGCGTCGACCAACGATACGGGCGGTCCAGACTAGCCGCGGATGCCATACCGGCGGCGGATGAGGCGAAGGAACCACGCCTCGGGGAGAATCTTCCGCAGCGCCATGAGCAGCGGGGCGGGGGGCGCGACCGGATAGCGGAGCCGCCAGCCGCGGTCCGTGATCGCGCGGACAATCGTCGCGGCGACCACCTCGGGTCCGCTCCCTGCCTCGCGACCGCCTGACAGCGAAATCTGCTCGCAGTGTGAGGCCAGCTCGTCGTAGCCGCCCCCTGGCGGCGCGGCGATCGGCTCCCGGCTGCGACCGTAGAACTCGGTGCGGATCGCGCCGGGCTCGACGAGCCGCATGCGGATGCCGAATGGCCGCAGTTCGAACGCCAGCGATTCGCTGAACCCCTCCACGGCCCACTTCGTCGCGTGATAGATGCTGTAGAGCGGAAACGTCACCCGCCCGCCCATCGACGACACCTGCACGAGCGTGCCGCTTCCCTGCCGTCGCATCACCGGGATCGCGGCCCGCGTGACCCGCATCAGCCCGAACACGTTGGTTTCGAACTGCCGACGGATCGTCTCGTCGTCCGTCCCCTCGAACACCCCATCGACCGCGTAGCCGGCGTTGTTCACGACCGCGTCGAGACGGCCGAACCGTGCCACTGCTTCCGCCACCGCCGCCTCGATGGTCTCGGAGTTCGTGACGTCGAGCGGAAGCACGATCACGCCGGGGAGCGATGCCAGGTCTGCGGCGTCGTCCGGTCGCCGCATCGTCGCCGCCACGCTCCAGCCGCGTGCCGCACACGCGGCCACCGTCGCCCGGCCGATGCCGGACGAGGCCCCGGTGACGAGGACGGCGGGAGCGGGCATGGCAGGGTGGCTATTCAGGAGACGGAGAACCCGCCACAACATATCCGTTTCGGGTCGGCCATGCAGGGCAGACCCGCTCGGAGCGACGCCATGACCGAACGCCGCAGCGACCTCGACGCCCTCCGCAGTTTCGCGATGGCACTCGGTATCGCCGTGCATGCGAGCCTGGCGTTCTACCAGGCGCCGTGGCCCGTGCACGACACGCGGCCGAGCGGCCTGCTGCCACTCGTGTTCCTCGCCATCCACGGCTTCCGGATGCCGCTGTTCTTCCTCCTGAGCGGCTACTTCACGATGCTCGTGTATCGCCGCCGGGGCCTCGGCAGCCTGCTCCGGCAGCGATTCGCGCGGATCGTCGTGCCCCTCGTGCTCGCGATGGCCACGATCGGGCCGCTCGACGGCGCGCTCCAACGGCACGCCATCCGCTCGAACCAAGCCGACCCGGCGATCGCCGAGATGTTCGCCGGCGATGCCGACGCGGTTCGCCGCCGATTCGCCGCGGGGGCCGACGCCGAGGGCCGCGACGCCCTGTTTCGCCGGCGGATGCTCTCGTGGGCGGCCTGCTCCAACCATCCCGCGGTCGTCGCGGCTGTGCTCGACGCGGGCGGCGACGTCAACGCCCGTGGCGGGCTCGGCGACACCACGCTGCACGAGGCCGTGGCCTTCGGACGCGATGAGGCTGCGGCGGCACTGCTCGATGTCGGTGCCGATCCACGGATCGCCAACCGGTCGGGCCGCACGCCCCTGGCGATGACGCTCCTCTCGCCCGAACTGGCCGCCGAGTACGCGCCGCTGCTTGGCCTGCCGCCGCTCGATGCAGACGAGATCGCCCGGGGTCGCGGGCGGATCCGCGCGATGCTCGGCGATGACGAAATGACCGTCGGCGGCCCGCTCGACCGCGTGGTGCTCGCCTACTGGCAATGGCTGGGGTCCGACCGCTTCCGGCTCCGCTTCGGCGGCAGGCCGTTGCACCTCGTCGACACCAACCTCTTCGACCACCTCTGGTTTCTGTGGTTTCTCTGCTGGCTCGTGGGGGCGTTCGCGACGGTCGCAGCCATGAATCTCCTGCCGAGCGGCCGCCACCGGTGGTGGTTCGTGCCACTGTCGCTCGTGCCGCAGCTCTTCATGGGGCAGTCGATGTCGGGGTTCTTTGGGCCCGACACGTCGTTCGGCCTCCTGCCGATGCCCCACCTGCTGGTCTTCTACGGCTGCTTTTATTTTTTTGGGGCTGCGACGTTCGCGGCTGAAGGGATGGAGACGCGGCTCGGGGCACGCTGGCCGCTCCTGCTGCCGGCGGCCTTGGTGCTCTTCGTCGTCGGAGTCGTCACGATCGGCGTCCGGCCGGCCGCGGCCGTGCTCCAACCGGCCTACGCCTGGGCGATGTCGCTTGGACTGATCGGCCTCTTCCACCGAGTTTTCGCTCACCCAAGTGCACGGGTCGCCTGGCTCGCCGATGCGGCGTACTGGATGTATCTCGCGCACGTACCGCTCGTCATTGCGGCGCAGATCGCCGTGCGCGACTGGCCGCTGCCGGGCATCGTGAAGTTTCTGCTGATCCTGGCTGCCGTGACCACCGTGCTGCTCGTGTCGTACGCATGGTGCATCCGCCCCACGATCCTCGGCCGAATCCTCAACGGCCCGCGGACGGCGGCGAAGCGGTAGGCGCGCCGTTTCCGGCAACGACGACCTTCTCGGGTGACGGACGGCCCGCCGACCGGTCGCTACGAGCCCATCTTCATGGTCCGCAGCCGCAGCGCGTTGGCCACGACCGACACCGAACTCAGGCTCATGGCGGCGGCGGCGATCATCGGGTTGAGCAGCAGGTGGCTCGAGAGCGGATAGAGCACCCCCGCCGCGATCGGCACGCCCAGCGCGTTGTAGACGAGCGCGAAGAACAGGTTTTGGCGGATGTTGCGCATCGTGTGGCGGCTCAAGTCGATCGCCTTCACGATCCCCCGGAGGTCGCCCTTCACGAGCGTCACCCCGGCCGATTCGATGGCGGCGTCGGAGCCGGTGCCCATGGCGATGCCGACGTCGGCCGCGGCCAGGGCCGGCGCGTCGTTGATCCCGTCGCCGGCCATCGCCACCGTGCGTCCCTCCGCCTGCAAGGCCCGGACGAGGTCGTGCTTCCCCTCCGGCTTCACTCCGGCGCGAAACTCGTCGATCCCGAGCCCGGCGGCGACGGTGCGGGCCGTCTGTTCGCTGTCGCCGGTGAGCATGATGATCCGCAGCCCGAGGTCATGGAGGCTGCGGACCGCCTCGGGTGTCGAAGCCTTGATCGGGTCCGACACCGCGATCAGCCCGGCGAGTCGCTTGTCGATGGCCACGTGCATCACCGTGCGGCCCTGCTGCTGGAGCGCTGCGGACCGCTCGTCGAGGGCCGCCAGATCGGCCACGTGCTCCTCGGCGAGCCAGGCCCGCTTGCCGACGAGCACCTCCCGGCCCTCGACGGTGCCCCGGGCGCCGCCGCCCGTCACGGAATCGAAGTGGGCCACCGTCGGTACCGACAGGTTTCGCGCCGTGGCCCCCGCCACGATCGCCCGGGCCAGCGGGTGCTCACTCTGCTGCTCGACGCTTGCGGCAGTCCGCAGGAGATCCACCTCGGTCATGCCTGCGGCCGGGAGGCACTCGGTGAGCGACGGGCGGCCGGCCGTCAGCGTTCCCGTCTTGTCGACGACCACGGTGTCGACCTTCTCGAGCCGTTCGAGCACCTCGGCGTTCTTCACGAGCACGCCCTCCCGCGCCCCGCGGCCGATGCCGACCATGATCGACATCGGCGTGGCGAGCCCCAGCGCGCAGGGGCAGGCGATGATCAGCACGGCGACGGCATTGACCAGCGCCCAGGCCAGCGGCGGCTGCTCCGGCGCCGCGATCGCCCACACCAGAAACGTGACGACGGCGATCGCCAGCACGGCGGGCACGAAATAGCCCGCCACGGCGTCGGCGACCTTCTGGATCGGCGCCCGGCTCCGCTGCGCGTCGGCCACCATGCCGATGATCCGCGCGAGCACCGTGTCTGTGCCGACCTTGTCGGCGACCATCAGGAACGACCCCGTCTGGTTGAGCGTGCCGCCGATCACCGCATCGCCGATCCGCTTCTCCACGGGCATCGGCTCGCCGGTGATCATCGATTCCTCGACCGAGCTTCCGCCTTCCGTCAGCCGGCCGTCCACGGGGATCTTCTCGCCGGGCCGCACCCGCAGCACGTCGCCCTGATGCACGTCGTCGAGCGGCACCTCGCGTTCCTCGCCCTGGCGGACCACCCGGGCCACGGGCGGGGCCAGCGACAAAAGTTCGCGGATGGCGGCCCCCGTGCGGTGCCGGGCCCGCAGTTCGAGCAGCTGCCCGAGCAGCACCAGCGTGATGATCACCGCCGCCGCCTCGAAATACACCGGCACGCCGCCGTCGTGCCGGAACTGGTGCGGGATGAGCGTGGGAAACAGGACGGCGACGAGGCTGTAGAGATACGCGGCACCCGTGCCGATGGCGATCAGCGTGAACATGTTGAGGTGGCCCGTCACGAGCGACCAGAATCCCCGCTCGAAGAACGGCCAGCCGGCCCAGAGCACCACCGGCGTGGCGAGGGCCAGCTGCAGCCAGGGCTCGATCGACGGCCCCAGCCAGCGATCGACCGGCACGCCCAGCATGGGCAGCATCGAGATGAGAAACACCGGCAGCGTGAGCGTGGCGGCGATCCAAAACCTCCGGGTCATGCCGCGCAACTCGGGATCGTCGTCTTCCGTATCGAGTTGCAGGGTCTTCGGCTCCAGGTCCATGCCGCACTTCGGGCAGGCCCCGGGCCCCACCTGCTCGATCTCCGGATGCATCGGGCATGTATAGATGGCATCGGCGCGGCCGGTGGCCGGAGCGGCGGCTGGGCGGTGCGACCCGCAGCAGGACGACGCTGGCGCTGACGCTGGTAATGACGAGATGGAGAGCAACGCGTCGCCCTTGAACTTCCGGAGGCAGCCCTCGGAGCAGAAGTAGGAGGTGACGCCGTCGCGAACCGCGCTCTTGGCGGTCTTTTCATCGACGGTCATGCCGCAGATGGGATCAGTAGCCATGGGTGCAGGGTTCCTTTTCAGAGGGCATCAGCCTACCCGAGGTGTTCGCCATGCAGGGCGGGGAGCTGGGCATGCCCGGCTCTCAGCCGCTCGCACTCCGACGGCGTGCGTGGCCCAGGTACATGATCTGCACCGTGGGCAGCCGGCCGAAGGTGAAGTCGAGGCGACGGTCGAGCCCGCAGGGGCCCAACCCGACGATCGGCCCGACACTCAAGCCACGGGCGACGAGCTTGGCACGGAGTTCTGAGGGCTTGATGAATTTTGCAGGATCGTGCGTGCCCCACGGCAGCAGCCGCAGGATGCGCTCGCCCATGTGCACGATGACGAACGTCGCGAGCATCGTGCGGTTGATGGTGTCGAACAGGAACAAGCCGCCCGGCTTCAGCACGCGGGCGATCTCGTCGAGCACGCGGTCGACATCGGCGACGTGTTCCAGGACATCCACGCAGACCACGCAGTCGACGCTGCGATCGGCGAGAGGAATCGCCTCGCCGCTGCCGAGCCGATAATCGATGGCAAGCCCTTCTTCGCCGGCATGGGCCCTGGCGGCGACGACTGCTGCGTCGGTGGGGTCGACACCGATGACGGTCGCTCCGCGTTTGGCCAGCGCCTCCGACATGAAGCCGCCGCCACACCCCAGATCGAGAACGGTCTTGCCGTGCCAGGTGCCGATGACCGTGTCAAAAACGGAAAGCCGCGCGGGCACGAGGTTGTGCAGGAGACGCAGGAACCGCTGCGACCCGTCCCACCAATTGGCGGCGTGAGTACGGTAGATGGAGAGGTCATTTCGCATCGCGTGCGTCTGAATCACTTTCCGGCCGCCGGCATGGTACTCAAGGCCCCGCCTGACGCATCACGATCGCCGCATTGTGCCCGCCAAAGGCCGACGACTGCGAGACTGCCCAGACGAGCCCGGCGTCGGTCGATCGCCGGACAAAGTTCAGCGGCCGCACCGGATCCTCCAGGTTCACGCAGCCGTGCACCTTCTGATCGCGGAGCGACAAGGCGGTGATCGCGGCTTCGATCGCTCCGCTTGCACCGATGCAATGGCCGGTGAGCGACTTCGTGGCGTTGACGAGCGGCCGCGAGCCGAAGATCGTTTCGATGACGGCTGATTCCACGTCGTCGTTGACGACGGTCCCGGTTCCATGGGCATTGACGTAGTCGACGTCGCCCGGGTCGATCCCGGCGTCGGCGAGCGACGAACCGACGGCCCGCGCCAGCTGCTGGCCGGCCGGTTCCATGATCATCATGCTGTAGGCGTCGAACGACTCGCCGTATCCGACGATCTCGGCGTAGATCCGGGCGCCGCGTCGGCGGGCATGCTGCCACTCCTCGCAGACGAGCACCGCCGCGCCCCCTTCCGCCAGGAGAAATCCCGTGCGGTTGCGGTCGAACGGGCGGTTTGCAGCGTCCGGACGATCGACGACCGAGGCCAGCGTTCTCGCGGTGTCGAACGCCCTGAACACCCCGCCGAACGGGTCGCCCACGAACTCCGCTCCGCCGCAGAGAACCATGTCGGTGTCACCGTGGCGGATGGAGCGCAGGGCGTGGCCGACCGCCGCGGTCCCGGCGGCGCAGGCGAGCGCACACGTGGTGTTCGGCCCCCGCAGGGAATAGCGGATGCCGAGCGTGGCCGACACCGCATTGGGCATGATCATCGACGCCGCGAAGGGGTTGAACCGTTTTGGAAGGGCCGCGAGCAGCGTGTCGAGGGCAGCCGTCGCGGGATCGGTGGCTTGCGGTTCGCTGCGGCATTCGAGCGGTTGAATCGGCGTGAGCAGGTGGCTGTTTTGGGACGTGATCAGCGTGGTGATTCCGCCCACGGCGGTGCCCATGAACACGCCCGCCCGATCACAATCGATTCCCGCCAGCTGCCAGATGCCGCGCTTCGCGTCCACCAGCGACGCCTCCAGCCCGGCGTCGGCGAGTGCCTCCCCGGCCGCGACGATCGCAAGCATGGCCGATGTGTCGAGCCGCATCGCCTCGAGCGGCGTGATGCCCGCCGCCTCGAAGTCCACGGTCGGCAGCGGCGCCCAGACGGTCGACTGAAACCCGCTCCAGCGCAGCCACTGGTCGGGAATCGGGGCGACTGCCGCCCGGCCCGCGAGGGAGGCGTCCCAGCACTCGGCTGTGGAGGTGCCCACGGGCGATACCATGCCGATGCCGGTGACCGCCACCCGCCGCCGGCTCACGAGAGCCCCTGCTCACCGATCCGCAGGCTGACGTAGTCGACAACCTCCTCGACCGTGGAAAGCTGGGCGGCTTCGTCGAAGGAAATCTTGCCCTTGAACTCGCGTTCGAGCGCCATCACCAGCATGACCGCGTCGACCGAGTCGGCACCGAGATCTTCCCGGAGCCGGCTGCCGGCCGGCACGACAGCGGATTCGAGCCCGAGCACGTCGCGGATCACCACGTCAATCCGTGCTGCCACCGCGGCGGAGGCCGGTGATGCCGGGTCTGACACGTCGGTCTCCAAGAAGTGTGGATGTCACCCGCGTCCGTGCGTCGAAGCAGTCCAGTCTAAACGCTGCGGGAACGCCAGTCGATCCGCCGACTACGGCCGTCTCAGACCACCCGTGCGACCATCGCCGTCGCCGTGAGGCCCGGCCCAAACGCGAGGCTGACGACCAACGTGCCCGTCGTGACGTCAGGGTTGCGCAGGATGCGATCCCAGATGTGCGGCACCGTGGCCGAACTCTTGTTGCCCCCTTCGCGGAGCGCATCCTTGCTGAGCGCGATCTGGTCCTTCGAAAGGCGGAGGCAGCTGCCGACCAAGTCGACGATCGCCGGGCCGCCGGGATGGATCACCCAGATGATGTCTCCCTTGTCGGACTGGAGGTCGAGGCCGGTGTCGCGCAGGAGGGTGCCGATGAATTCCTCTGCGTGGGCCGCGATGAGCCGCGGCACGTCGATCGAGAGCGTCATCTCGAATCGGTTGACGATCGGCCGCCAGGTCATGGCGTCGGAGGAATTCGGAATCGTGGTGTCCGCATACCGGATCACCTCGAGACCGCGCCCGGGCCGCTCCCGGAACACCTCGTCGGTGCATGCCGAATAGCGGATGAACCCGTCGGCAAACAGGCTGTCGCAGATGATGTGCTCGGCGTCGAGGTGGTCGGGGGCCACGTGGATCGAGCAGATCTCGGTGTGGGCGATGTCGACTCGCCCGCCGGCACGCGCCAGTCCGCTCCGCGCCGCTGCCAGGGAGCCGGCGGCCATCCGCACCGCGGGGAACGCACCGTAGCAGCCCTGGTGGTAGCAATGGCTGACGGTCGTCCGGAACCAACCCCTCTCGGAGACCAGTTCGTGCACCGGACTGGGCAGACGGTAGCCGGTGGTCGAGACGTGGATCAACTCGCCGGGGGCGTCGTCCGGGTCTGGATACATCTGGTCGAGCGCCGCCCGCGCGTGCCTGCGGAAGATCGCCAGCCGGTCGTCGATGTCGGCGCCACCGGCCTTGGCCAGAAACGTGCTCGTAAACGGGATCGTGGCAAAATCCAGGTCGGCGGGGTCCTTGGCCGCCTCCGCGTCCGGCAGGACCGAGATCCGCCGCGACGCGATGTGCTTGGGGGAAACGCAGTACTTCTCCCACGCCGCCCGAATCGTCCCGGCCGCCGCATCCGTCGTGCTTCGCCCGCCGCTCCCGCCATTCGACGCGTCTACGAACTCGGCGAAGCGGATCGAGATTTCACGGAGTTTGTCCTGCTTGACCGACTCGGTCAGGTAGACCGGCCGGAAATCGGACAGCACGACACCCATGCGATCGGCGCTCACGGCGTTCTTCATGTCCAGGCTCCATCGATCTGCCGTCGCCTCGCTGGCCGCCGCAGGCCGTCATCCGCGCCACGTTGCGACGAGGATACGCCATGTGCACGCTCGAAGCAAAAAGACCACCGCAGGGCGGCTCCAGCAGTGGCATCACTTGAAGGAGAGCAGGTCGGCCCTCAATCTCGCCTCATTGCCCCTAACGTCGGCGGCACCCGTGTTCGACTGTGTGGGGTGCGTCGACTGCATCAGACCGACGCAGGACTCCACCAGCAGTCCGTCGGCAAGCCCCGATGCTGATGCGTGGAGAGGTCGGTCCCGGCAAGCCAATCGTGTGAAAGTAGGCCATGTACCACCGGACCATGGGTACAACACTCGTCGTCTGCAGCGTATCGCTGATGGCGGTTGCACTGCTTCCCGTGACTGCTGCCGCCGAGGCTCTCGAATCGCTCGATCTCGATGCATTTGCCCCATTCGATTCCGGGGCCGAGGTGCCATACGAGCCCGATTCTTTCGTGCCCGGATTCGATCGTGCGGCAGTCATGCCCTCGCCCCCTTCGGGCAGATTTGACGGCGTGATTTCCGACCGACCGGCACGCCAGTTCTATCTGAGCAGCATCATCGGCGGATCATTCCTGGTCGCGACCGCCGACAACACCCCGTCGTCGATTCTCACCGCCGGCGGTGCCATGGGCATCGCATTCGATCGCCCCAACGGCCGGCTCCGCATCGAGGCCGAGGGCCGATATCGTGATCCGATCGAACAGACGTATATCGGGTTCAACAGGGAGACGCCGCGGGTCGGCCTCGCCGCCCCAGGTCCCGTCCCGCCCAAGCCCGAACTCATCGGCACGATGCAGGCCAGATCCACTGGCGGGTGGTCGGCGATGGCCAACGTCTGGCGTGACTTTGAACTCACGGATCGCTTTGACGCCTACGGGGGTGGTGGCATCGGTGGCGCCGGCTTCGAAACCTCGTTTCAGCAGATTGATGCGGCAGAGCCGGCTCCTGTTGTCTATAAATACCTGACCGAATATGCTTGGCAGACCGGTGTCGGTGCCATCTGGAACGTCAACGACCGAGTCGCGGTCGACGTGAGCTACCGACTGTTCGGTCTCGGATGGTCGATCACGGCGAACGATCTCGCGTACGGATTTTTGCGATCAGAGGTCCTTCTCTCGCTCCGGGTGTACGAACCATTTCGCGGACTGATTCGCTGATGCAGATCCTGAGCATCCCCCGTGCAGCGCCCGCGCCGTCTCCGAGGCCGTGGCGATGATCGTCTCGCCGTGCATGCCGCCTATGGATCTCGGTGCGAAGGCCTCGATCCGCAGCCACTATGACCTCGCGACGCCGTTCTATCGGCTGTTCTGGGGGCCGCACATCCATCACGGCCTCTGGTCGGCCGAAGACGCGGTCCGCGAGCAGCCCCACGCCTCGCCGCTGGCGGCGCAGGAAGCCCTCACCGATGCCCTGGCCACGCTGGCGGACATCCAACCCGGTCAGCGCGTCCTCGACGTGGGCTGCGGCATGGGCGGTTCATCGATCCGGCTTGCCAGGCAGCGACACTGCGACGTGACCGGCATCACGCTCAGCGGCGTGCAGCGGCGTTGGGCCTCGATGGGAGCGTGGCGGAACGGCGTGACGAACGCGGTGCGTTTTCGTCAAGCGGATGCCGAACGAGTGACCTTCGAGGCCGCGAGTTTCGACGTCGTCTGGAGCATCGAGTGCACCGAACATCTGTTCGACAAGGCGGCGTTCTTCCGGCGGGCAGCCGGCTGGCTCCGGCCCGGCGGCCGGATGGCGATCTGTGCCTGGCTGGCGGCCGATGACGCCGATCGCCCCGGGCTGCGCGAGCAGGTGGAAGCGGTCTGCGACTCCTTCCTCTGCCCCTCGCTCGGCAGCTTCTCGGACTACACCGGCTGGATGACCGATGCGGGCCTCCAGGTGGAGCACACGGAAGACTGGACGGCCCGCGTCGCCCGGACATGGGAACTCTGTGACGCGCGCGTGCGTCGGTTCGGTCTGCCGTGGCTGGCACGGTTGATCGACGGTCGACAGGCGACGTTTCTCGACAACTTCAAGACGCTTCTCGACGCCTACCGCTCCGGGGCCATGCAGTACGGATGCATCGTCGCCCGGCGACCGGAAACGGCGACATGACGCAGGATCGCTCCCTCGCCACACCATCACAGCCAGGACCGTCACAGGGATGGGCAGATTTTTCGGCATTGCTTTCGGGCTGGCGACGCACGTCCTGTTCGCCTTCACCGTCTGGCATCTGTTCTGGTTCCTGAAGGGGCCGCTGCCGGGTGACGCACCGACATCGTCGCTCGGGCTTGGCGCGTCGCTCGGCATCGACACCCTGCTGGCGGTGGCGTTCGCGGCACCGCACAGCATATTCCTCCTGCCGTCGGTGAGACGCAGGCTCGTGGCGGCCGGCATCCCCGCACCGTTCTACGGCTGTTTCTACTGCGTGGTCACCTGCGCCGTGCTGCTGCTGACGATCTTTTGCTGGCAGCCCACCACCGTCGTGGCCTGGCGCTGGGTCGCCCCCTTCGACAGCGCCGTGACCGCGGCCTTCGCCGCGTCGTGGGTGGCGCTGTTCTACAGCCTGCACCTCACGGGCCTGGGGTGGCAGACCGGCTGGACGCCCTGGTGGCACTGGGCCCGCGGTCTGCCGCAGCCGAATCGCGCGTTCATCGAACGGGGCGCCTACCGCTTCCTGCGGCATCCGGTGTACCTGAGTTTCCTGGGCCTGATCTGGTTCACGCCCCTCGTGACGTTCGATCGCGTCGTGCTGATCGCCGTGTGGTCGACCTACATCTTCGTCGGCAGCGCGCTCAAGGATGGACGACTGGTGCACTTCATGGGCGACACGTATCGCGACTACCAGGCGCGCGTGCCGGGGTATCCGGGCGTGCGGTTCGGGCCACTGGGGCGGGTGCGGCCGCCGGTCGTGACATCGCGTGACGCGATCGAGGGTCGTCGCTACGTCGCGTAGCCAAACGCTTCGGCCAAGCGGACGGTTTTCGCGTCCAACGCGAACGGCAGCCGAACCCGTTGCCAGCTCGTTCCACGGTCGGGATCGATGTCCTTGTGATCCAGGAAATGCATGTCGCCCAGCGTGCAGTGCTGCCGATCGCCGTGATGCGTGAGTCGATCACCGTCGTAGGGGGTCAGCAATCCCGGATGAAAGTCGACACCGAACGCGTTGCAGATGGTCGACGAGGTTGTCTCGAGGTCGGTGAGCAAGTCCTCGAATCGAATCACGCTGGTGCGGCTCTGCGGCACGTCCCGGAGAAACGTCCCGATGGTTTCGTTCATCTGCACCCAGCAGTGCTCGGCATACTTCCAGGGCGAAGGATGCCACCCGGGCCAGGACGATCCGTACAGGCGATGAAAACGCATCCGCACCAACGAATCGATGACCGCGTAGGGATGCCGAACCAGGTGAACGAAGCGGGGTTCGTGAAACCGTTCAGCGGCCGGTCGTAAAAAAGAGGCATCCGCGGCGTAGAGTGGCGACTTGTCGACCAGCAGCCTGCGTCTCGTGGCGTCGTGCAACTCGCGATAGACATCTGCCACCGGCAGGTCGGCGTTTTCACACGCCCGAATTCGTGCTCGAGCCTCCTGGTGCGAGAGTTGCCCGAGCGCCGCGACGGTGGCGACCACGCCACTGCCCATCCAGCCGAACCCATGTTCCCGAAACCACTCCGCTCGCTGCCCCATCGTCTCAAACGGCAGCAGATTCAACTCCGGCGGGGAGAAGAGCTCGGGATGACCGTGAAGCATCACACGCACCAGCGTCGACCCCGCTCGGGGCGACGACAAAACGAAGCACACATTCGACACCTTCGTGCGCGCCGCGACCGGCGTCCGCCGGGAAGGAATGTGAACCGCCGACGCGGAACTACGCCGAGGTGTCGTCCAATCCGGTTCCTCGAATTCGTTCGCGAGGTAGCCGGCCAACTCGCGCAGGCAGGTCAGGGTGGCCATTTCGCCGGGGTAGATTCGCCACCCCAACGTGTTTGTGACCGCCTGGCGAAGCACGCCGAAGAACGGTTCGATGGCCTTGGATGGATCGGTGGAATGCACCCATGAAAAGACGGATTCGCCTGTCACATCGGCGATATCGCGACCGATCAGCCCCGCCACGCTCGCCCGCAGTCGCTCCAGGATCAAACGCGAGCGCTCCGTCGGAGGGCTTCCGTTCAGCAGCGTCACGAACGCATCGACTGGTTGCACCGAATCAGCGCCTCCTGCCGCAGGAAGGGTAGGGCAGTCGACGGCACTTTCGCAACGACCGGATGGGGGCTGAGCGACGGGTGCGGCGAGGCGGAGGCAGTTTGCGGCCCGTCCGAGCCTGCCGACGCCGCCGGGCCGCCTTACAAGGCTGCCTGACTCGCCACGGCGCGGACGATCGCCGCGGCGATGCCGGGCAGCGGCACGACCTGCTCGGCCGATCCCAGTTCGATCGCCGCACGCGGCATCCCGAACACCACGGAGGTGGCCTCGTCCTGCGCGATCGTGCGGCCACCGGCGGCGCGAATCGCCTGCATGCCCACGGCACCGTCGCTCCCCATGCCGGTGAGCAGGGTGGCCACCGCCAGCCTGCCGGCCGACTCGGCAGCGGACCGAAAGAGCACGTCCACCGCGGGCCGGCAATGATGCACGGGGGGGGTCTCCAGCAGTCGCACGCGATACGCGCCCGCCTGCCAGGTCACGGCCAGATGGCGTTCACCGGGCGCGATCACGCACAGCCCGGGCTGCAGCGTCATGCCCTCCTCCGCCTCGCACACGCGATAGCCGCATGCCTGATCGAGCCGTTCGGCGACCACGCGGGAGAAGTAGGCCGAGATGTGCTGCACGACGGCGATCGGTGGCAGGCCTGCCGGCAACTGGGGCAGGATCGTCCGCAGCGCCTCGACGCCTCCGGTCGACGATCCGATGACCACGAGCTGCCGGGGATCGATTCGGTGCGGTGCGGCCAACGGCTGCGCGCCGCGATCGGTAGACGGCACGCCTGCCGCTGGTGGCTCGGTCGGTGGTGCCCCGGCCTCCAATGGCAATGCCGTCGTGTGCGCGTCCTGACGACGCACAAGCCCCTTCGAGGCGGCCGCAGCCTTGACGTGGTAGGCCAGCCGAGCACCGAGGCCGCCGATCGACATCGTTCCATCGGGTTTGGCGAGGACGTCCACGGCGCCCGCCTCCATGGCATCGAGCGCCGCCTGCGACCCGGCCTGGGTGAGGGAACTCACCACGACCACGGGCAGGGGGTGGTGCTGCATCAGGATGCGCAGGAACGTCAGGCCATTCATGCGGGGCATTTCCAAGTCGAGCGTGAGCACGTCCGGATCGAACCGGAGGATCTTCTCGCGGGCGACGTAGGGATCGCACGCGGTGGCCACCACCTCGATCTCCGGATCGAGCGACAGGGCGTCGCTGATCGCCTTGCGGACGAGTGCCGAGTCGTCGACCACGAGCACGCGGACTTTGCGGGGTTGTTGGGTATGCATGGGTGTCACGTGCGTGTGTGGTTCGGTCACCTGGGCCGCCGATAGACGCTGGGCCACTCGCCCTGCAGCGGGTGCCTCATGCCGAGCAGGCTTTCTGCATGCCCGACGAACAGGAATCCGCCCGGAGCGAGCATCGCGACCAGCCGGTCGAGGAGTTCCTGGCGCGACTCTGGATCGAAATAGATCATCGCATTGCGGCAGAAGATCACATCCTGGCCACCCGGCAGCGGATACTCGGGCTGGAACAGGTTCACCCGCTGCACGAGCACCCGTCGCCGCAGTTCCGGCCTCACTCGGCAGAATCCCTCGCGCTCTCCGAAGCCGCGAAGGAAGTAACGCCGCAACTGTTCAAGAGGCAGCGCGACCTTCCCGGCCTCGTAGATGCCGCTGCGGCACCGCTCCAGCATCCGGCTGGAGATGTCGGTCGCATGCACGTGCCAGGTGACGTGCGGATGCGACCTCGCGCACTCCGCCAGCACGACGGCCAGCGAATAGGGCTCCTCGCCCGACGAGGCCGCCGCCGACCACACCTGGAGCGGTCGATCACCGCGGCTGGCGACGACCTCGGGCAACACCCGTTCTGCCAGAAGCTGGAAGTGGGATGGCTCCCTGAAAAAATGAGTGTGGTTCGTGGTGATCAGGTCGATGAGTCGGCCCACCTCCTCCTCGCCCGCGGCCGACGCGAGCAGCCTGCAGTAGGCGTCGAAACCGTCGAGTTGCAACGCGTGCAGGCGCTGGGCGAGCCGGCCGGAGACGAGCGCCTGTCGATCAGGCCCCAGCTGGATCCGGCTCCGTTCGTGGATGAGATTGGCCAGGTAGGCGTAGGCGTCGGGCGTGAGTCGTGGTTCCTGTGGCAGCACCATGTCGATCCTTCGCCCCCGGGCCCGATCCTCAGTACGACGTGAAATGCCGATCTTCCGGATCCTCGGCCGCGGTCGACTCCGCCGAAGACGCCACGGGCCTGATCGGCAGACGTTCCCCGACGGGCTCGGCAGGCATCGGGATCATGTCGACGCGCCGCGACACGGCAGCCGCCGGACGCCGCCGCGGCGTTGCCGCGCTCACCGTCGCGGCAGGCACCACGCCGCCGCCGGTGCCGCGGCCGGCCAGGCCGCGGAGCAGGGTGACGGCGGACTGCAGCGCGTGCGCCTGCGCCTTGAGCTGCTCCGCTGCCGATGCGCTCTGCTCTGCGCCGGCGGAGTTGCTCTGCGTGACCTGGTCCATCTGCCCCATCGCCACGCCCACTTGGCGGATGCCCTGGGCCTGCTCGCGTGCGGCGGTGGCGATCTCGGCCACGAGCCCGTCGGCGGCCGCGACCGTGCGGACGATCTGTTCGAGGGCCTCGCCCAACCGGCCGCAGCTCGTCGAGCCTCGCCGGCTGTTGGCGATGGCCGCCTCGATCTTGTCGGCCGTCTGCCGGGCCGCCGCGGCGCTCCGCTGCGCCAGCGATCGCACCTCGTCGGCCACCACGGCGAAGCCCGCTCCCGCCTCTCCCGCCCGCGCGGCCTCGACGGCCGCATTGAGCGCGAGAATGTTCGTCTGGAAGGCGATCTCGTCGATGTCCTTGACGATCTTCGCCACCTCGGTGCTGGATGACGCGATCGCCAGCATCGCCTGGTTCATCTCGGTCATGGAGTCGGCGCCGGCCTGCGCGGATTCCCGAGCCTGTCCTGCGAAGGTCTTCGCCTTGTCGGCATTGTCGGCCGTGCTGCGGATCATCGCCGTCATCTGCTCGAGCGCCGCGCTCGTCTCCGTCACGGCCGCCGCCTGCTCGTTGCAGCCCTCGGCGAGCGACCGGCCGGCCGAAGCCAATTGCGTGGCGGCGAGCGCCGTATGCGACGCCCCGGTCTCCAAGGAATCCGAGATTCCGCCGAGCGACTTTCGTGTCGCCCGATTCACCAAGCCGCACACGACGCCCCCCACGATGATCGCGGCCGCCAGCGTGCCGCCGAGGAGCAGGAAACTGTTGGCGACGGTCCTTCCGGCCGCCTCGACCTGCCGCTTGGCAAGGACCACGTTGTGGTCGACGCACTTGTTGAGGGTGTCGATCACCCTGTCGAGAGCGGGATCCGCCTCGTCCTTCATCGCCTGCTGTGCCTCCGCCAACGTTCCCCGGCGCAGCGGCGAGAGCACCAACTCCACCGCCGACGTATACGTCCGCCAGGCCGCGCTGGCGGCCGCGAACAGACGCTCCTCCTCGGCGTCGGCCAGCAGTGTCTGGTAGTCGACGAGCGCGGCTTCTCCGTCGCGGAGCGGCCTCCGAAAGCTGGCGTCATCGAACGCGATGGCGCCGCCGTCGGCGCGGGCGTCGAGCAGGATGCGCCGCACGGCCGCACGGGATGCGAACGTGGACTGGCTCAGGCGGTTGAGCGCCACGACCGAAGGAAGTGAATTGGTCGCCACCGCCACCAAGGCCTCGTTGATGCTCATGATCCGCCACAGTCCGATGGCCCCGAGCAGCACCGTGCTGAACATCAGAATGCCGACGCTCCAGGTGATCTTGGCAGGGAGTGAACGACTCATGGGAGTTCCTGGGGGGCGGAGGAGGGCTCCGTCGACGTGACGATGTCGGCGGTGGAAATCAGATCGAGATCGATGAGTGCGCGGACGAGCGGGCCGGCCTTCGCCATGCCCGTGATGAATCGGGTGTCGATGGCGCCGCCGAAGTCGGGAGTGGGCTCGATGTCGGCGGCGGTGAAGGTGGCAACCTCCTCGACTCCGTCCACGATCACGCCGTACAGGCGGGCACGTCCGGCGGTGCCTCCCACCTGGGAGACGACGATGCACTGCCTCTCCTGGTCGGTCGCATCGGGCAGGCCGAAGCGCGTCCGCAGGTCGACCAGCGGGATGATCTTGCCGCGAAGGTTGATGACGCCGCGGACGTGCGCGGGCATGCCGGCCACCGGCGTGATCGGACAGAGGCGGATGATTTCCCGGACCGAGAGCACCGGCACGCCGTACGACTCGTCCCCCAGCGTGACGACGAGATACTTGCCCGGCTGGGCGACGGCGGACGACATTGCCTGCGGTGGATGCAGCGGTTGGTTCATGATCTGCATGATCCCCACGAAGGGTGTGATCAGGCGGCCTCGCCGGCCGTTGACTTGAGCTTCACCAGCGTATTGACGTCGAGAATCAGGCCCACGCGTCCGTCCCCGAGGATCGCCGCGCCCGCGAAGGCCGGCTGACTGCGGAACATGTCGCCCAGGCTTTTGATCACGACCTCCTGCTTGCCGAGCAGTTCATCGACGAGCAGGCAGCGGACGTCCTGCCCCGACTCCACCACCACCACGATACCCTCGGTAGGGTCGCTCGTTTTGCTGGGTGTGCCGAGATGGCGGCCCAGCCTGAGCACCGGCGTCAGCCGCCCGCGGACCTCCACGAGTTCCCCGCGGCCATGCACGGTGGAGACCGCCCCCGGCAACGGCCGGAACGACTCGCGAACCGAGAGCGTCGGAACGATGTATCGCTCGTCGCCGACGCCGACGATCAGCCCCTCGATGATCGCGAGCGTGAGCGGCACGTACAGCGTGAACGTGGTGCCGCGGCCCTCGACCGAGTCGACCTCGATCTTCCCGCGGATGCTCTCGATCCCACGCCGCACGACGTCCATGCCGACGCCGCGGCCGGACAGGCCGGTGACCTTCTCTACGGTGGAGAAACCAGGCGCGAAGATGAGGTCGAGAATCTCCAGCCGCCCGGGGCTCTCGCCGGGTTGCACGAGCCCGCGTTCGATCGCCTTTTTGAGGATCCGGTCGGCCGCAAGCCCCCGGCCGTCGTCCTCGACGCGGATCACCACGAATCCGCCCTGGTGGTAGGCGCGGAGCGTGATGGTGCCCGTGGACGGTTTTCCCGCAGCGGTTCGCAGGGCGGGCAACTCGATCCCGTGGTCGGCCGAATTGCGGATCATGTGCACGAGCGGATCGGCGAGCAGCTCGACGAGGCTGCGGTCGAGTTCCGTCTCCTCGCCCTCCATGCGGAGGTCGATGTCCTTGCCGAGTTCCACCGACAGGTCGCGGACCAGCCGGCCCATGCGGCGAAAGACGCCGCCGATCGGCACCATCCGCAGCGCCATCGCCGTCCGCTGCAAATCCGAGGTGATGCTCCGCAGCTGCCCCAGACAGCGATCGAGATGCTGGTTGCCAAGGTTTCTGACTTCGGGGCTCTGCACGACCAGCGATTGGGCGACCACGAGTTCACCGACGAGGTCGATCAGTCCGTCGAGCTTGCGGGTATCGACCCTGACGGTGCCCGACGTCGCCGGGCCGCCGACAGCCGCTGGAGAATGGTGATCCGGCTGCTGCGCGGAGTCCGCCGCGTGTGCCGTCGGAGCCGCTGACACCTGCCGGGACGACGCAGGTGCATCCTCCGTCTCCGTCGGCACGGCAGCGGGTGTGACTGCCGCGGGCCGTGCTTCGACGGCCGTTGACGATGGGGGGGCGGAAGGCGGCGCCTCGGTCGGCGGGGCCGGTGCCCCGGTCGTCGCCGGGCGGCTCCCGCCGCTTCGCAACAGCGTCTTGACCCGCGCCGTGACCGCGGGAATCGGCAGCGGAATGCTTCTGCCCCGCTGAACGCCGCCGAGTTGGCGGAGGCTCTCGTCGACATACCGCCGCAGCACGTCGCCGCCGGCGAGAATGAGGTCGATCGCCTCGCGATCCAGCCGCAGTTGGCCGCGCCGCGCCGTATCGAGCACCGACTCGAGCTCGTGCGTGAGGCGCTGCAGCACGCCCAACTTCAGCACACCGGCGTTGCCCTTGAACGAGTGGAACACGCGAAACACGGTATCGATCGAGGTTGCATCCGTCGGGTTCCGTTCCAGTGTGAGCACCCCGTGCTCCATCTCTTGGAGCAGATCCTGCGACTCCGCACAGAAGAGTTCGACCATCTCGTCGTCGAACCCGACCGGCAGCACCACGACGTCGACGTCATCAGCTCCATCACCCGCCGCTGCGAACGAGACCGCCGGCTCCGTCGGGGCCGCCCAGGCGTCAGGCAGCGGAGCAGGATCCTGGCCCCGTTCCCAGGCCAACGTGGCTGCCACCATCCAGGGCTGCCAGGCGTGCAATTCACGAATCATGTCGGCTGTCAACGGCGCCTCGTTCTCCGCGCCCGCAAGCCAGCGGCGGCAGGCCGCGATCGCGTGCCGGACGGCCTGCGGCGCGGCTGAGCATGCCTCGTCGATCCTTGCGACGAGCCCGCGGATCGACGACGCCGGCGTCGTGCCTGCCTGCACGAAGGCCAGATCGAGAGCCAGTTGCTCGAGCAGGGCCGAGGCCCGCGCGGCATTGCTTGCCGACTTCGTCATCACGTCGTCCTCGTCCGCGGATCGCCGCCCACGATCGCCTCGAGCGATCCCGCCACGTCCCGCAAGCCCTTGGCCTGCGCCATGAGTTCTTCGGCCGCGGCCGAGCTCTCCTCCGCGCCGACGGCCGACTGAAGCGTGACTTTCTCGATCTGCGTGAGCGACGCACCGATGCTCCCCACGGCCCGCTGCTGCTCGTCGCTGCCGCGGCGAACGTCCTCGACGAGCGATTGCACTCCGCTCGATTTCCCCGCCACGCCACGCACGGCCGCCGCGACGGCGTCGACCTTCTCGCGGCCCGATCGCGTACGGGCGATCGATTCGCCGATGAGCGCGGCCGTCTCCCGTGCCGCCTCCGCGCTGCGGCCCGCGAGCGCCCGCACTTCGTTGGCCACCACGGCGAATCCCTGCCCCGCCTCCCCCGCCCGGGCGGCCTCGACGGCCGCGTTGAGCGCGAGAATGTTGGTCTGGAAGGCGATCTCGTCGATCACCTTGTTGATCTTGGAAATCCGTCCCGACGCCGCGTCGATCTCCTCCATGGCGGCCACGAGCGTCTGCAGTTCCGTCTGCGCGGCTCCCAGGTCGTCGTGC
Source organism: Planctomycetia bacterium (assembly GCA_037129475.1). GTDB lineage: Bacteria > Planctomycetota > Planctomycetia > Pirellulales > UBA1268 > RGVT01. The sequence continues at coordinate 88,928 of JBAXUY010000001.1, forward strand.
TCACGGCGGACCTGCTCGCTGGCCGCCTGTGCACGACGGACATTCTGGCTCGCCATCCCTCCGACCTCACGTGCCGTGGATGTGATCCGCTCCACTGCGGTGACCTGCTGCGTGGTCCCCTCGGCCAACACGCGACTTGCCGCCGCCACCTGGGTTGCACCGGTAGACACGTAGGCCGCGCTGCAGGCAATTTCCCCCACCGCGTGGCGCAGCTGCGTGGCATGCCGCCACAGGCTGACGGCAGCCACGACGGACGAGATCAGCGCCACGCCGATTCCCAGGAGCGTGGCCATGTCGCCGCGCCGCCGCGCGGCTGCCACCGCCGCCGCGGTCCGACGGTCGAGCAGCGCCTCGAATTCGCCGATCGGACCCATGATCCGCGCCTTGTCGGCATGGTACGCGGCATCGTGCATGATCCGCCGGGCGAGATCCTGGTCCGGCGGGCCTCGCTTGGTGTAGCCGCCCCGGCCGTCGTCGAACTCCCCCTTCATGGCGTGCATCGCGATCGTTTCGGTGGTGACGAGCGCGTTGGAGTTGTCCTCGGCCTCCTTGAGTTTGGCGAATTCCGCGTCCGTGAAGCCCTGCTGGGCCATGAGCGTTCGCAGCGGCACGGTGCGGCCATCCTGCCGGGCCGCCGTGCCGTTGCGGACCTCGAGCACGTGCCAGAACTCGCGCTCGTACTGCGGGTCGCCGGTCACCGCGTAGGTTCGGGCCAGCCGCGTCAGGTCGTCGGAACTCTGCCGCAGTTCATTGGCCAGCTGACGCGAGTCGAACCGGTTGGCGTAGGCCCGCTGCACGGCCCGCTGGCTGCCGTAGACGTAGACGGCCAGGCCCACGAGCAGGAGGATCGGGCCCAACGTGGCGATCTGCAAGCGACGGATCGTGTTCATGGGCTGCCAATCGGGCCGCTGGATCGGAAAACGAACGGGGGCAACCCGCGGCTGGGGTGTATTGTAGTTCGCGATTTTCTGGCACGCGGCAGCCCCCGGAGCGGGGGCCTCCGAGGCCAGGCTGTGCCGCGTCTGCCGACGATCCGGCGGCTGCGAGCCGCTTTCTTTCCCGTCGAAATCGCACCCTTTTGGCGGCAGCGTCAAAGGTCGAACCCCGAACCCCCGGGATGGATCAAGAAACGGGGAGGACGTTCGACTGGCATCATCGACTACGCTTTGATCATGAAACGAGTGAACGGTCATTTCGTGAACTACGCGTTGTGTCTGCTGCCATGGTTGGCAGCCGGCGCGTGCCTGGCTGCCGATGCTGCCGTGGCGGCGCGGGTGGAAGGCCGGCCGATCCCGGCGGACCACCTGGGCCTGCGATCGCTCGCCGGTGCCGCCATCCCGTTCGCCGAGTCTCTCGGCCCCGATGGCCGGGCCGTCTGCTTTGCGTTTCTCCACCCGGCTTGTCCGCTGGCGCAGGAATACGGTCCGGTGCTCAACGCACTCGCCGACGAGTTCGCCGGTGAAGGCATCCGCTTCGTGGGCGTGGTCTGTGAACTCGACGATGCCGGCGAGGTCGAGGCCTATCGCCGCGAGTTTGGGATCACGTTCCCGATCCGCCTCGATACCGACTTCACGCTGGCCGAGGCGCTCGACGCGACGGTCACGCCCGAGGTGGTGCTCGTCGACCGAGACCGGTTGATCCGCTACTCCGGCCGGATCGACGACCGCTACAAGGTTCGGGGCGTGATGTCGCCCGGCAATCCAGATCCGGAGCTGCGGTCGGCGATCATCGATCTCATTGCCGGTCGCGAGATCCGTGAGCCGCGGACGGACGCGTCGGGCTGCCCGCTCGATCGGCCGGAGCGGCCGACGCCGTCCACCGTTCCAGGCGAGGCGGGCGTCACGTTCCACCGCGACGTGCTGCCCTTCCTGCATGCCCAGTGCCAGCGGTGCCACAGCCCGAATCAGGCCGGCCCGTTCAACCTGCTCACCTACGACGACGCGGTCGAATGGATTGAACTGGGCCTCGAGGAGATCGACGCCCGGCGGATGCCGCCGGCACAGATCGAGAGCGACCTCGACTTTCGCGTGACGAAGCCTCCGACCGCGGCGGAGGTGGCGATGCTGCGGGCCTGGGTGGCGGCCGGGAAGCCGGAGGGGGATCCCGCGGAGACGCCGAAGCTCGAGCCGCTGCCCGACTACTCGGGCTTCCAGGAGGGGCTCGGCCCCCCCGACATCGTGCTCCAGCAACCCGAGCCGACGCAACTCGGCGCGCACGGGAACGACGTCTATCGGAACATCATCTTTCCGCTGAATCGCGCCGAGGATTTGAAGCTGCGGGCGATCCAGTTTTTACCCGGGAATCGCAAGGTCGTGCACCATGCCCTGATCGGCCACCTGCCGCGGGAGACCGTGGAGGAGGCCGTGCGGGACCATGGCGGGCGGGAAGGCTTCAGCCATCCGGACGACCGGGCGGGAGGCTTTCAGGATCCGCACGGCATCGGGTTTCGGGTGCCGCCGATTCGCGACGACGGGCAGCCGCGGGCCTTGTTCGTCAGCGGCTTCGTGCCGGGGGTGCAGGCGGTGGCCGCCCCTGCCGACGCGGCTCTGGTGATCCCGGCGGGTTGCGACGTCACGGTGCAGATGCACTACGTGCGCACGGGGAAGCGTGAGATCGATTCGAGCCGCGTCGGCATCTGGCTCGACAGGCGGCCGCCGCGGAAGGTGATGAACATGATCTACCTCTCCGGCGATTTTGCGGTGGTGCCCCCGGGCGTCACCGACTTCCGCATCACGGGCAGCTACACGCTCCCCGAGGACGCGGACATGGTGGGCGTCATCCCGCACGCGCACCAGCTGGCACGCTGGGTGGAGATCAGAGCCCACCTGCCGGGCCAGGAGCGGCCGCTCCTGCTCCTACGGGTGCCGCAGTGGGACTACAACTGGCAGTCGCCCTACGACCTCGAGAAACCGATGCAGTTCCCGGCCGGCACGCGGTTCGAGGCGGAGTGTGCCTACGACAACTCCACCGCCAATCCGCGCAACCCGTTCGACCCCCCTCAGAACGTCTGGCACAACGAGACGATCAACGACGAGATGCTGCTGCCGATGTTCACGTTCACTTCCGAAAAGCCGCTCGATCCCAAGGGCGACACGTTCAGAAAGTTCTTCTCGACGCTCGTGCGGTCGAGGTTTCTCCGGCGGCTGGTGGATCACCGCTTCAAGTACGTCGCCGATCCGCAGGGCGACATCAGCGTCTCGCCCGATTACGACCCCGACGATCACCGCTACTAGAGCCAGGACATCCCGTACATGACGCTCGCGGTAAACACAGGCCTCTCCGTCGTGGCCAATGCGCTGACCGTGTCGGTGCCCGATGCCCACGGCGGCGGGGAGCGAAAGACGCTTCTTGAGAACGTGAGCTTTCGGGTCGAGCCGGGCGAGTTCGTCTGCGTGCTCGGCCCCAGCGGGGCGGGCAAGAGCACGCTCGCCCGGGCGCTGCTTGGCGAACGGGCGATCGAAGCCGGTCGACTGCTCGTCGGTGGGCACGACGTGTTTCGCGAAGCCGACGCCCTCCGGGGCTCGATCGGCTACGTGCCCCAGCGCGACGTCAATCCGCCGGCGCTGCCGGTGGAGCGGGCGCTCCACTACGCGTCGGAGGTGCGGCTTCCGGCGGAGGCGTCGGCTGCGGAACGGCGGGCCGCGATCGACCGGGTCATCGACGAGGTCGGCCTCGACAGGGTGCGGCAGGGGACGATCAGCAGCCTCTCGGGCGGTGAGATGAAGCGGGCGAGCCTCGCGGCAGAGATGCTCGCCGCTCCTGGCCTGCTCGTGCTCGACGAGGCGACCTCCAGCCTCGATCCGGCCACGGAGTCGCGCATCATGACGCTGCTCGCCGAACGCGCGCGGGCAGGCACGACCGTGGTCGCGGTCACGCACCACCTCGACAACGTGGACAAGGCCGACAAGCTCCTGATCCTCGGCCACGGTGAGGTGGTGTGGTTCGGCTCCCGCGTGGAGGCCCTCGGCCACTTCGGGGTGCATCGGCTGGCCGATGTGTACGTCGCCATCGAAGACCAGCCGCGCGGCTTCTGGTCGGCCCGCTGGCGGGAGCGGGAGGCCGAAGACCGCCAGCTGGCGGAGTCGCAGTCTCGCGATGCCACGGCCGTCGACCACTTGGCCGAAGCGCACGCGGACCGGACGGCATCCCTTGCGGCGGTTTCGATTCCTGGCTTCGGCCGCCAGTTCGCCACGTTCTTCTGCCGGGAGCTCGAGACCGTCGTCCGCGATCGCGTGGGCCTCGTCATGGCGGCGCTCCTGCCGCTGGCGCTCGCGGCGGCCGTGCTGGCCGGTTTTGCCGACGTCCGCTTCCGCAATCCGCTCATGCTCACGCGGTTCCTCGACCCCGGCGAGAAGGACGTGCTGGCCGACGTGTGGGGCGAGGTGTCGGAGGCGATCGCCACCGAGTCGGTCTCGGAGCAAGACGCCAGCATTCCCGGTCAGATCCGGGTATTCCTCGACAGCCAGCCGAAGTTGCTCGCCCATCTGCGGGAGCCGTCCACCAAACGGATCGTCCGCGACGCCCTCGCCGACACGCTTCCGGTCGCACCGGATCGCGAGATCCTCGACCCGGGCGGCACCTATAAATGGCTCTCGCTGATGAGCATCTGCATGGTCATCCTCGGGTTCGTGACCGGGTTTCGGGAGATCGTGAGGGAGCGGCCGATGCTCGACCTCGAGCGGCGGCACGGCCTGCGGTTCGCCGCCTACGTGATCGCCAAGGTTGCGGCGCTGGCCGTCGTGCTCGCGGTGCAGGTCGCGGTCTTCAGATCCACCGTCGAACTGGGCTTCATGATTCGCGAAGCGATCGGAGGCGAGTCGCCCGCCGAGATCTACCGGCGCGGGGCGGTCGTCTCGGCGAGCTACAACTGGCTGGCCGCGGTGGCCTGCGCAGCCATGGGGCTCATCGTCTCCGCCTGCGTCCGTTCGACCGACAAGGGCGTGCTCGCGGTGCCGCTGTTGATCACGCCGCAGATCCTGCTCGGGGCCACGATCCTGCCGATCAAGGGCGGCGTGCTTGCCGTGCTCGCGAAGCTCTTTTCACCGCTCTACTGGGCCCATCGCGGCTGCCGCAGCGAAGGGGGAGGAGTGCCCGTCTTCTGGCAAAACCTTGGCCACTACGACCCGGCCCTTTGGATTCCCTACGCCGCCCTCCTTACGCAGATCCTGGTGGCGACGCTGATCACGATCCTCCTGCTCCGCTGGCAGGAACGGGCGGTCATGGGCCGCAATCGCGCCGTACGGTGAAGCCATGCCTCAACGGGCGTTCATCCATCAGATCTTCTACGACGACAAGACCCGCGCGCAGCTCGACCCGGGGTTTCTGCCGCTCGACAACACCGCGAACCTGCGGCCCGACTGGAGTGAGTATTGGCCGATCCGGCGGTTCGTGCTGGCGAACAACTTTTTCCGGGACGCCGGCTACGGATTCTTGTCGCCGAAGTTCGGCGCCAAGACGGGGCTGACGGCGGCCGATGTCCACCGGTTCATCGCCGAGGAAGAGGCGGACGTCTTTCTCTTTTCACCCTGGCTCGATGAGTCGGCGATGGTGCTCAACGTGTTCCAGCAGGCTGCCCTGCACGATCCGGGGATTCCAACGCTGTTTGCCGAAGTGTTGGCTCAGTTCGCGCCCGGAATCGACACCCTCCGCCTGGTGATGGATTCCAGGCATGTCGTGTTCTGCAATTATTTCGTCGCCCGTCCCACCTTCTGGCAGCGCTGGTTCAGCCTGTGCGAGCCGATCTTCCACCTGTGTGAGCATGGCGACGATCGGCTCGCGGCCCGGTTGCGCGCGCTGGTTCCGCACGATGGCCGGCAAAACCCGGCCAAGGTTTTCCTGATCGAGCGGGTCGCCTCGTTCATTCTCGCGACCGAATCCCGGTGGAAGGTACGGGCCTACGACCCTGCCCGGTTGCCGTTGTCGAAGGCCCCAGTGGCGAGCCGCGAGGTTTTTGAGCGACTCGATGCGCTCAAGCGTGCCTGGCGAACCGATGGAGATCCGAAGCATATGCGTGCGTATCGCGAGCTGATGGCGTCGCTTGCGGACTCGCTCAGAGCACGCGCAGCCGGGTTCGATATCCCACGGTGAAGTACTCGAGGTGCTTGGCTTCCGGCAACGAATAGTGGAATCCCCACCCCATCTGCCGCGAGTGAGCACTCCGCTCCCGCGCGGCGATCGCCCGTTGTCTTTGGATGCCGTATTCCCAGCTCCGCCATTTGGTGTGATAGAGATTCGGGAAACCGGAGCACCACTGCACGGTGGTGTCGCCATGCTTCTGCGGGTTGCCGTCGTGGCTGCCCGGCTCGAAATTCGTTTCCCTGATGGTGTCTCGGAACAACACCGGCTTCGAGTAGCGGGCATTCGGAACGCCATACCGCAGCCTCCACATGTCGTCTCCGCGATCCCCGAAAAGTTCGAAACCCAGGCACCTGCAGACGTCCCACTCGGGCTGCTTCAGGTTCGCCACCAGGAACTCCCTGGTCACGGCGACCCACTCGTCGGCATCGACGATGCAGTAGTACGAGGCAGGGTGATCCTTCCAGCGCTGGTTGCGAATGTCGATGAGGGATTGTTCATCAAACGTGTTCGCCGTGTCGAAGAATCTGACTTCGCACCCTTTGCGGAGAGCAACGGCAGCCGTGTCATCGGTCGACTGGTTGTCGTAGACGACGATCCTGCACTCGGGAATGGCGGTCCTGTACCAGTCGATAAAGTCGCTGATGATCGCCTCTTCGTTCCACGTCACCGTCAGAACAGTCAGCAGATTTGGTGTCATGGGTGGTGTGTTTCGCCGGGGAGGAACATGGGGGACATCGCGTGTGTTGATCACCGACAGGACAGCACGGGCTCGTTCGTGCGCAAGGCCTCCTCCACGATGTCGGCCGCCCGGCCGACGCCGTCGAGGCGTGCGATCTCCGCGGCTCGCTCACCGGCGCGTGTGCGGTAGCCAGTATCGCCGAGCACCCGCTCGACGGCCTGCCGCAGCCGCGCGGCGGTCAGTTGCTTCGGCAGCACCACCTCCGCCAGCCCGAGCCACTCGAGCCGGCGCGCGACTCCCGGCTGGTCGTTCGTGATCGGGATCGCCACCATCGGCACGCCGCGGGCGAGCGACTCGAGCGTTGTGTTGAGCCCGGCATGGGTGATGGCGAGCGTTGCCCGGTCGAGGATCGCCATCTGCGGCGCCACGGGCACGAGAATGGGATCGCCCGGGCAGTGGGCGGAGAGCGACGCGACGTCCTGATCGGCGGCCCCGAGCGAGAGCACGAGCTGCACGTCGAGCGACGCGACGGCCTCGGCGATCGTCGTGAACATCCCCGCGAGCCGGTTCTGCAAGGTGCCCAGCGACGCATAGACGAGCGGACGTCCGTCGAGCCGGTCCCACGGAAACGGCACCTCGCTCCCCCCGCCGGCATGCCATGGCCCCGTGAAGTGCAGCCGCGGCTCCGGCCGGGCCCGCGGGAAGTCGAAGAAGGCCGGCTGCTGGGCGATCTCCGCGAGACAGAGCGGGGCCTCCTCGCTGATCCGCGGTGCGAGGCCGTGCCGCACCCGGTGGGCGTTGATCGTGTCCCGCACCGGTGCCGTCACGCGATGGAGAAACCAGTTGCCCGCGGCATTCCGCAGCCGGCCGAGCGGTCCCGGCCGATACCGCCAGGGGAGCACGGCCGGCGGGCAGGCCGGGTCGCGGTTGAGTGCGAGCGCGTTGGCCACCTTCACGAACGGCAGCCCCTCGATCTCGGCCACCGTGCCGGCGGCCGGGTTCACCTGATCGACGAGCAGGCCCTCGATGCCGATCTCGCGGCACACCGTGGGCAGGTCGCGGAGCGTCACCTCGGCCGCCAGCCGCATCATGTCGATCGTGTAGCGAAGCGCCTTGAGTGCCGTCATGCCGCCGAGCGTCCTCGCCTGTGCCGCGATCGCCCCCTGCGGAAACTCGGTGGCGCCGATGGCTGCGAACCCCAGTCCGGCCGCGACGGCCTTCGCCGCGCCGTCGGGTCGGGCCACGACAGTCACGCAGTGCCCGCGCCGCACGAGCTCGCGGCCGAGCGACGTCATCGGGTTTAAATGCCCGGAGAGCTCAGGGCAGGCGAGGCCGATATGCATACTGTCGCTTTCAGAGGAGCACCCTTCGCTCCGCAAATCCGCACGCGCGTGGTCGAGCCGCGAAGGGCCCACGTCCACGCATCTGGCAGCGATCCGTCTGCCGGTTGTGGACCTGGCCAAAACCCCATTACCCTACCTGATCCGGATCGTGACGGGCGAGATTTGTGGCCAAACGGGACCCCGAGGTGTTGCGCTCTCCATGACGACGTCAGGCCCCCGCTCGTCCGGCGGACTGTCGCCGATTCGCAGCCGGCTCGAGGAGTTGCACCGCCGATACCGCTCCTTTCACGAAGGCGAGGTGGCGACCTACATTCCCGAACTCGCCGGCGCGAACCCCGACTGGTTCGCGATCTGCGTCGCCACGACCGACGGATACGTCTACGAGGTCGGCGACTTCGCCCAGCCGTTCACGATCCAGTCGATCTCCAAACCCTTCGTCTACGGTTTGGCGCTGGAGGACAACGGCCGCGATGCCCTCGTCCGCCGAGGTGAGCGACTGGTCACCGCGGGCGACAAGGCCGGCTCGTTGATCCTCCTCGTTCGTGGACTCGTCTCCGCCTGGATTCCCGTGCCGGGCGGGCGAGACCGCAGGCTGGCAACCTTCACCGCGGGTGCGATGGTGGGAGAGGTGGCGTTCGCGGAGGAGTCGCTCAGATCTGCCACGGTGATCGCCGACAAGCTTCGCAAGGCGAACCACGACCTCGGCGTCTACGACCACGTCTCGACGGGTCGCAGCTGAGCTACACCCGCTCCAGCCGCAACTCGACCGGCCGTGACGTGCGGAGCGTGACCCGCGGCGTGGGCGTGATCGGAGCCGGATCGGCGAGCCGGGTGCGGAACCTCGACAGAAGAGTGCCCATGATGATCTGCGACTCGATCATCGCGAAGCTGTTGCCGATGCACGTCCGCGGGCCCGCGCTGAACGGCAGGTAGGCGAACTTGTTCTTCTGCTCTTCGCGGCCCGCCTCGAACCGCTCGGGGCGAAACGCATCGGGATCGTGCCAGAGATCCGGCAGCCGGTGGATCGCGTAGGGGCAGAAGATCACGAGGTCGCCCGTGGCCACCTTCGTGCCGGCGAGGTCGTCGGGCCCGAGGGCGCGGCGGTCGAACATCCACACCGGCGGATAGAGCCGGAGTGTCTCCTGGATCACCGCCTTCAGCCGCGGCAGGTGCGGCAGGTCCTCCACCGTCGGGGCTCTGCCGCCGGTCGCCGCGCGGAGCTCGTCGCGCAGCCGCTCCTGCTCGTCGGGGTGGCGGTCGAGCAGATACCAGAGCCACGAGAGCGCGTTGGCCGTCGTCTCGTGCCCCGCGATCATGAGCGTCATCACCTCGTCGTGGAGTTGGGCGTCGCTCATCGCCTCGCCAGTCTCCGCGTCGCGGGCGAGCATCAGAATCGTGAGCAGGTCGCGATGCCCGTCCTGCGGCGCTTCTCCCGCGGCGAGCCGGCGGCGCTTCGTGGCGATCAGCCGCTTCACGATTTCGTTGAGCGACGCGAGCGCCGGCCGCAGCCGCCGGTTGGTGGCGGTCGGCATCCAGAGCGGCGGCCGGATCGGCGAAGACGCCCGCGCTGCGAGGCAGGCCAGGATCACTGGGAAGACGCGATTGATCTCCGCGGCGCTCCCCGCGATATCGTCGCCGAAGAGCGTTTCAGCCACCACGCGGAGCGTGAACCGCATCATATCGGTGCCGGCATCGACCGTCGTGCCGGCCGCCGCGGCCCGCCCCCATTCGTCGGCCGTCTCGGACGCCAGTCGCGAGATGATCGGCGCGAAGTGCCGAACGCTCTCGCCGTGAAAGGCGGGCTGGGCGATCCGCCGCTGCCGCTTCCAGAACGCGCCGCCGCTCGTGAGCATGCCGTTGCCGAGCACGACGCGGACGGCGTCGAAGGCGGGGGTGCGCTTGTCGTAGTTGTCGATGTTGTCGAGCAGAACGTGCCGGACGAGCACCGGATCGGAGACGAGATGGCCCCGCGCAAGCCCGATCTTGAGCGGCACGACCCCCCCCTGTCGGGAGCGGCGGACGAATTCGCCGCACGCATCCTGCACGAGCGCAGGGAGGTCTCCGCCGATCAGTCGGGTGAGCATGCCGGGCATCGACGGCCTTTCATGTCTCGTTGCACCCTCGCCCGGAGTTCGATCACAATCCAGCGTCGGCTGGCGCAGCCTCGGCGGGCCCGCAGGCGGAGCAGTCTAACGAACACCGACGGCTCGTGTGAATGAAGGCGATTCCCACCACCGCGCAATCACAGCACCGCGGCACCCTCGACGACTTCCTCGCACCCGAGGATATCGTGCCGGTTCCCTCGCTCACGGAGGAACAATGGAACACGCTCAGGCGGGTGGCCGGCCGCGAACTCGCCTGGCGCTTCGCCACGCTCCGCAACCTATGGGTTCATCGCGGGCGGCTCGTTGCCGATGCCCTCGGCTTCGCCTGGGGTGGCATTTACCGCACGCTTCTCGTCGGCTCCATCGTCGCCACGTCGTATCGCAACGAGGGGCTCTTTCGCGCGGGGGAACGTATCCAGGGAACCGGTGACTTTTTCCGTGGGGGGTTCCTGCTCGCGCGGTCTTCGAACGAGTTCCGCGAGATCGCCCGGCTCGTCAACCTGCGGCATCACGTCGCGGGCGTGGTGGTCGCGGATGCAGACGGCGGCTACCGCGTGATCGACGGCTACGAGGCCGACTATGCCTACGTCGCCACGGCCTTCATCGAGGCGATTCGCCGCGGCCTGGCCACCTGCGGCCTGCCCCCCGACAGCCCGCGCGGTCGTGCACTGGGCGAGCAGGTCTGCACCGTGCTCTACCAGGTCGCAGGATTCACCGGTCTGCGTCGCATTCCCCGCGACCTCGCCGCACACGAGCGGTTCCGTGACGCCTACGACCGGCATCTCCGCGAGCGGCCGGCGTCGGCGCGAGTCCAGCGGATGGCCCGGGAGATCGCCCGGCGGATCGTGCCGGTCACGGCCGTGCTTGCCGACGAGAAGGTGGCTGACCACATTCGTCGCCACCTGGATCCAGAGACGGCCGGATATCTTTTTCCCGAGGCTCCGGGTGCCGACCTCGAGGCGCAGCGAGACGAGTGGATGCGGCGGCACCGCGCCCGCAAGCCGATCGATGCCATCCGGGCCCGCTCCGCCGCGCGCGAGGCCATCTGGAAGCGGCCCGACGTGGCCGCTCTCCGCAGAGCCTACGAGCAGGCTGCTTCCGACAGCACCGACGACCGGCTCATCGGCGCGATTCTGCTGCACGCGATCGACACCGGCGGTGACGCCGCCCGGCCGCTCGAACGGCGCGCCATCGACCTGGCCGACGGCGAGGCGCTCATCCGCCAGGGCGAGACGGTGGGCGAGATGTACGTCGTGCTCTCTTCCACGGCGTCTCTCGTGGTGCTTCAGCATACGGATGCGGGGGCTGAGCCGCGTCAGGTGGCCACACTTGCCGCGCCGATCGTGCTCGGCGAGATCGGCATGTGGCGCGGCCAGCCGGCCGTGGCCACGGTGCTCTCGCGGGGGCCCAACCGGCTCGACGTGCTGGTGATCGACGCCGAGCGGTTCGAGTCGCTCAAGCAAGAGCCTGGTTTCCGGGCGGCGACGGCCGCCGAGGTCCAGCGGCGTCTGGCGCTGAACACGGCCCTCACGGGCACGCAGCTCGAAGACGCGGCCGCGCGGAGCGGCGACGCCCGGCTGGCCTCGATCGCGCAGTTGTTCCGCTATCTGACGGGCGACTCGCACGTCGCGCTCGACGCGGTCATCGATCTCCCCCACGACGCCACGCCGGTGGAGTGTGTCGAGGCGCTCCGTCGGCAGGTCGACGCGGCCATCGCCGCCGGGGGGCTCGAGCCCGACCTCGTCCGCTACCTCCAGCAGGTCGTCACCACCATCGGCTGACCTGCCCCGTCGCCGGGACGGTGCCGCGCAGGATGGCGACGCGACGTCGAGCAAGACGCCCGCGGCTGGCCTCGGCTTGCACGGTCCGGGCGGAGGCCACGCCGACACCCCGAAAATTGCTTCCGCGCGGAGCCGTGGTAGATTTTCGTCGTCTGTTCCGCCGCCGTACCGCCTTTGCAGGGACATCCCGTGGTCATTCCTCGCCGCCCGTGGTTATCGCTCCTGTCGCTGTTCGCGCGAGGCGCGGCCCCATCGGCACGCCGGCGCGGCGTGCGTCGCCGCGAGGTCTTCTGCGCCCAGTTCGATGGTGGCCAGGAAGCGGCATTCTCCAGATCGTCCGCGATCCTGGGCTGCGACACGCTGGAGCGGAGAATCGTGCTCACGGCGTCTCCGGCGGCGGACTTCGATTTCGTTGCCGGCACGATCACGGGCTACCACGGGGCCGGCGGGGTCGTGGATATTCCCGCGAGGATCAACGGCCAGGCGGTCGTCGCGATCGGCGACAACGCTTTCGAAGACAACGGCGAAGCCACTTGGCCCCTGACGCGGGTCGTGATTCCCAACAGCGTGATCACCATCGGCGACGGCGCGTTTTCCGGCGCCACGTACCTGGCGAGCGTCACGCTCGGCAACCAGGTGCAAACCATCGGTGACGGAGCCTTCTTCGGCGATACGTCCCTGAAGAGCATCACCATCCCCAACTGCGTCCGCACCATCGGCGTCGATGCGTTCGCGCAGTGCACCAGCCTGACACGCTTCGACGTGCAGCCGTGCAATCACTTCTACAGCAGCGACGCGAGCGGTGCGCTCCTCAACAAGAGCGGCACCGTGCTGATCAGCTACCCGGCAGGCAGGTCCAGCCCGTCCTACACGATCCCGAGAAGCGTCACCACCATCGCTGACGGTGCTTTTGCATACGCCCGTCTGACCCGCATCACGATTCCGAACCGCGTCACGAGCCTCGGCTCCAACGCCTTCGCGCACGCCCAGAGCCTGGCGAGCGTCACGCTCGGCACCGGTATCACGAGCGTTCCTGCGGGCGCGTTCTTCGACTGCCCGGCCCTGAGAAGCTTCACGATCCCCGGCAACGTCACCACGATCGGAGACTACGCGTTCTACGCCGACCGCGGCTTGACGAGCGTGACCATCGGCGATCGCGTCACGAGCATCGGGTCGAACGCATTTTTCGCCTGCACGTCGCTGGCGAGCGTCACGATTCCGGCCAGCGTGACCGACATCGGGAGCGTGGCGTTCGGGAACTGCGGAGTGCTGACGAGCGTGACGTTCAAGGGGAACGCGCCGAGCGTCGGCATCCTGGCGTTCTTCAACGTCGGTCCTGATCCGAAGGCCTACCGCGCGGCGACGCTGACGGGCTACGGGCCCGATGGCTCCAACTTCTACGGTCTGACGGTGGCGACGCCTGCGCCGTGACGGAGCGGGGCTCGACGCGGCGGCCGATGGCCGTCACCGCCATCAGTCGAACCGCGGCCAGCGGTAACGTGACGACATGCACACGCCACCGTCCTCCCGAGGCATGCTCGCCGACTTTCTCGCGGCGGACGACATCGTTCCATTCACACCCCTTTCTGACGCCGACTGGAACGAGGTCCGGGCCGACGCCACGCGGATTCTGCTTCGGCAGTTCTGCACGCCCCGCAATCTCTGGGTGCATCGCGGGACCTACATCCTCGACATGCTCGGCTACGCCTGGGCCGGCATCTACCGCTCGCTGTTGGTCGGGTCGATCGTGACCACCTCCTACCGCAACGAGGGTCACATCCGCGCAGGGGATCGGATCTTCGGCACCGGCGACTTTTTCCGGGGTGGATTCCTGCTGCGCCGCGGTTCGGCGGAGTTCGCCGAGCTGATCCGGATCGTGAATCTGCGGCATCGGGTGGCGGGCGTGGTGGTGACGGATGGTGACGGCGTCCGGGTGCGCGACGGCTACGAGGCCGACTATGCCTACGTGGCGACCGCCTTCATCGAGGCGATTCGCCGTGGCCTGGCCACGTGCGGCCTGCCGCCCGACAGCCCGGCCGGCCGCGCGGTCGGCGAAATCTTCTGTGCGATTCTCTACCAACTGGCGGGGCTCACGGGCCTCGCGCGGATTCCCCGCGGGCTGGTCGCCCACGAGCGGTTTCGCGATGCGTATGACCGGCATCTACGAACGCGGCCCGCCTCGCCGCGGGTGCGGCGGATGGCCCAGGAGATCGCCCGGCGGATCGTGCCGCTGACGGCGGCGATGGCCGACGAGACGGTCCTCGGTCATGTCCGCCGACACCTCGACGCGGAGACGGAGACCTTCCTGTTTCCCATCAAGCCCTACGCCGAACTCGAGACGCAGCGGCAGGAGTGGCGACGCCGGCTCCGCGGCACGACCCGTGAGAGCGGCCTGCGCAACCGCTCGAAGGACCGCGCTCTGCTCTGGCAGCGTTCCGATGTGGCCGCGCTCCACGCCGCCTACGTCGCCGCCGGCCCCCACGACACCACCGATCGGCTGATCGGGGCGATCCTGCTTCACGCCCTCGACTCCGGCCGCGGCACCGAGCCGCTGTTCAAGCGGCGATCCATCGATCTCGCCGCCGGCGAGCCGCTCATCCGCCAAGGCCAGCCGGTCCACGAGATGTACGTGATCCTCTCGGCTACAGCGCCACTGTTCGTGTTGGAGGCCGTGGCGGACTCGGCCGAGCCCCGGGAGGTGGCCACGCTCGCGGCCCCGACCGTCCTCGGAGAGATCGGCATGTGGCGGAACCGGCCCGCGGTGGCCTCCGTCGTCTCGCGACGACAAAACCGGGTCGAGGCGCTGGTGATCGATCGCGCCGGCTTCGAGGCTCTGTCGCAGGAACCCGGATTCCGGGCGGCCACCGCGGCGAAGGTGCAGCAGCGGCTCGCCATCAACGCTTCCAGAGTCGGCACGCTGCTCGACGACACGGCGGCGAAGACCGGTGACGCACGGCTCGTCTCGATCGCGCAGCTCGTTCGCTTCCTATCGGGCGACTCCAGCACGCCGCTCGACGCGGTGATCGACCTGCCGGATGACGCCACGCCGGAGGAGTGTGTCGACGCGCTGCGGAAACAGGCCCACGACGCAATCGCAGCAGGTGGCCTGTCGGCCGAACTCGTCCGCCACCTCGAGCCGGTCGTGGCCACGATCGGCTGACGCGTGATCACGTCGTGTGCGGTTGATCGGCCTGCGTACGACGGAACGTGAACGCAGCGACGGCCGCTGCCGCGAGAAGCAGAAGGCTGCTGGCGTAGAACGGGGCCCCGAGCCGCCAGTCGTCGGCCGGGAATCCCGACACGGCCACGAGCAACCCGGAGCCGATCGCCGGGGCCACCGCCGCCGCCACGCTGTTGAGCGCCGCGAGCGAACCCAACGTCCGGCCCTGCGACGCCCCGCCGGCCGCCTGCGAGACGAGCGTCGTCATCGCCGGGCCGCACATGAAGCCGAGCACGTTGGCGCCGATCGCCGCGTAGATCACCCACGGGGCCCACGCCAGCCCGTAGGCGACGAAGGCCAGCGCCGCGGAGAGCAGGCCTGCCAGGGTCAACCACCGCGGCGACCGCCGCGCGAGCACGAAGCGGATCAGGAAGCCCTGGGCCACGACGAGCATGAAGCCGTAGGCGAAGAGCGACCAGCCGGTCTCCCGCGGCCCCCAGCCGAACTTGAACTGCATCACCAGCGCCCAGGTGGCCGGCAGGATGAACTGCGCGAGGTAGGCCAGGGAAATGACGGCGGCCAGCGGCCCGACGCCGCCCAGGCTCGCCAACTCGTGGATCGAGGCGAACGGCGTGAGCCGTTTCCAGGCGAGCGGCACGCGCTTCTCGGCCGGCAGCGTCTCCGGCATCACGAACCAGCCGAAGGCAGCGTTGACCGCCGCCAGCCCTCCGGACACGAAGAACGGCAGGTGGAGGTCCACGCCCCCCAGCAGGCCGCCGAGCACGGGCCCGAGGATGTAGCCGAGCCCCACCATCGACCCGATCAGGCCGAACCGCTGGCCCCGCAGGGCCGGCTCGGTCACGTCGGCGACCGCCGCCTGAGCGATGGCCACGTTCGACTGCGAGAAGCCGCTCACGAACCGGAGGGCCACGAGCAGCGCGAGCGACCGCGCCAGCCCGGTGAGCACGAGGCATCCAGCCATCACGGAGAAACTCGTCAGCAGCACCGGTCGGCGACCGAACCGGTCCGACAAGGACCCGAGGATCGGTGCGCCGAGAAAGTTGGCCGCTCCGAAACTGCAGGCGACCACTCCGTACCACAACGCGTTGTCGGCCTTCGACGTGGAAAAACTCCCCACCAGCGCCGGCAGCACGGGCATGATCACGCCCACGGCGATCATGTCGATGAGCACCGCCGTCAGGATGAAGAAGATCGTGCCGGTCGGGCGATGGAGTGTCATGTGGGGGCCGAGACGGTAGGCTCAACGCGGGTTCCTACACGTGAAAGGACACCGATGAGCTTGACGATCATACCCGGCTGCCTCGCCACTCTCGGCGCGCCGCCCGACGGCGGCCTGCCCGGGCTCCTCTCGCAGACCACGCTCGAGCGGTTCGATCTCCTGCAGACGCCCGATCTCTGGGGGCACGATCCGGCCGACAACTCGTATTGGCGTGCCGTCACCGGCCCGGCCCCGCTGCCTACCGCCAGCCGTCGGTTCCTCGCCGCGATCGAGGACGTGATCGCGGCCGCCGAACGGCTCGTCGACATCGCCTCGCTTGAGCCATTTGCCTCGGGCGAGTTCGCGGCAGCGCTTCGCCGTGGGCTTGCGCGGGCCGCCCGCCGCGGCCATCCGCTCACGGTCCGCATTCTGTATGGCCGCCATCGGTTCGTGACGCAGACCGACGCCGACTTCGAGGAGTCGATCCGCGATCTCGCGGCCGACCTGGCTGCTGACACGGCGATTCGCCTGCACGCCTGCCGGATGGAAACATCGAACGATCAGAAGCGGCCATCCTGGAACCACGCCAAGATCGTGGCGGCCGACGGCCGCGAGGCGCTCGTCGGAGGCCACAACCTCTGGCACGCCGACTACCTCGGCTTCGCGCCGGTGCACGATCTCTCGATGCGCGTCACGGGCCCCGCCGCCGGCGAGGCCCACTCATTTCTCGACCTGCTCTGGGACTGGGCGGGTCGGCAGATCGCAGCGCCGTCCGAGATCGGGAGCATCCATGCAATCCGCTGGGCCGGCGGCCGTGTCGAGCCGGCGGGTCCGCCGCCGACGGTCGCGCTCGCCGCCGCGCCGGCCGGGCCGATCCCCGCGCTCGCGGTGGGCCGGCTCGGCACGGGCGTGATCGCCGATCCGCGCGTCGCGAACGTCGGTGCCGTGGTCGCGGCGATCGCCTTCCGCCAGGCACGGTCGAGCATTCGCATCAGCCAGATGGATTTCGGCTTCCACTGGGACGGTGTCAACTTCTGGTCGGCCGACATCGTGAATGCCCTCGCCGACATCCTCACCGATCCTGCCCGCGCCGTGGACGTACAGGTGGTGCTCAGCGAGCCGGGAGCGAAGACCGCCGCGGGAGGGCCATACTCCTTCGGCACGACGCTCGCGGACATCGTCACCGAGATGCGGCGCGCGATCGGCGACCGGCCGCTCTCCGGCCGCATGCGGCTCGCGCCGCTACGGTTTTCGGAGACCGGCGACCGCTGGGTGCATGACGGCGTGGAGCTCAAGATCATCAACCACGCCAAGTTCTGGATGGTGGACGAACGCGCGTTCCACGTCGGCTCCGACAACCTCTACCCGCACAACCTGCAGGAGTTTGGCTACGTCATCGAGTCGGCCGCGCTCGCCCGCGAGGCACTTGCGTCGTACTGGGAACCGCTCTGGACGTTCTCCAGTCGCACCGCGATCGACGTTGCCGGTTGACCACGGCCCACTCGGCGGTCAGGTCGCGGCGATGATGATGATTACCGCCCCCAGCCGCCCTCGAGCAGGACGTTGCCATCCGAGTTTGCGGATTTCGGGCAAAATGCGTATTCTTTCGACGTCCACACCGTGAAATGGAGTTCACAGCATGGAGATGGTGCGTCGCGTGGCGGCGGGGATGGCGGCCTGGTCCGCTCCCGGCGTGAGAGCCGTCGCAGCGCTGACGATCGTTTCCTTGGCCAGCGGCTTCCTGCCGGGGGCAGCTGCCCAAGAGATACGGCCGCTGCCGCCAGTGGAGCCGGCCAACCCGCTCCCCGTCGCCCATGAGCACCGGGGCGAGGACCTGACGCACCAGACGGCCGCCGCCGCGGCCCTCAAGAGCCAGGGCTGCATCGCCTGCCACGCCGGGGTCGGCGACATGCATCGCAGCCCCAACGTCCGCCTGGGCTGCACCGACTGCCACGGCGGCGACGCGTCGGCGCTCACGAAACAGGCGGCGCATATCCACCCGAAGGAGCCCGAGTCGTGGCCGGGTTCCGCCAATCCGGTGCGGTCCTACACCCTGCTGAACCATGAGTCGCCGGAATTCGTCCGGTTCGTCAACCCGGGGGATTTACGGGTCGCAGAACAGAGCTGCGGCGGCTGCCACTCCTCGATCGTGCTGCAGGTCAAGAAGAGCATGATGACGCACGGCTGCATGCTCTGGAATGCCGCGCTCTACAACAATGGCTCGATCCCCAACAAGCGGGCGGCCTACGGGGAGAGCTACAGCCACGAGGGCATCGCCCAACGCCTGCAAACGGTTCCGCCGCCCACGGAGGACGAGATCAACTACAAGGCGGTGATGGAGTATCTCGACCCGCTGCCCCGCTTCGAGAGGCAGCAGCCGGGCAACGTGCTGCGGTTCTTCGAGCGCGGCGGACGCTTCCGGCCCGAAGTCGGCAATCCGGAACGGCTCGAGGAGAACGGCCGGCCGCGGACGCGACTGAGCAATCGCGGACTGGGCACCGAAAACCGCACCGACCCGGTGTTCGTGAGCCTGAACAAGACGCGGCTCTTCGATCCCACGCTCAATTTCCTCGGCACCAACGACCAGCCCGGCGACTATCGCTCGAGCGGCTGCACCGGCTGCCACGTGATCTATGCCAACGACCGCTCGCCGGTCCATGCGGGTCCCTATGCCGCCTTCGGCAACCGCGGCTTCAGCTTTTCCGCCGATCCCACGATCCCGAAGGGTGAGAGCGGGCATCCGATCCACCACCAGTTCGCCCCGGGCAACGGCATCCCGACCAGCCAGTGCATCATCTGCCACATCCATCCCGGCACCACCGTCATGAACAGCTATATCGGCTACATGTGGTGGGACGAGGAGACCGACAGCGACCTGATCTATCCCCAGCAGCAGCGGTATCCGACCTCCGAGGAGGTGATCAACAGCCAGTTCGCCAACCCCAACGAATCGGCCGCGAAGAACCTGCTCTCCGACCCCGAGTTTCTCGCCAATCTCACCGACCTCAACGACCGCACCAAGGAAACCCAGTTCGCCGACTTCCACGGCCACGGCTGGGCCTTCCGCGCCGTCTTGAAGCACGACCGCAAGGGAAACCTGCTCGACCACAAGGGAGACATCGTCGCCGACGCGGGCAACGCGGCGCAGCGGGCCGCCGTGAAGATGCCGGAGCGGATCAAGGAGGTCTACCGCAACGCCGACAAGAAGACGCCGGCCCAGATCCGGATCGAGGAGGCGATCGTGGCGCACGAGCGCGACGGCGTGCCGGTGCACATGCTCGACATCCACATGGAGCGCGGGATGCACTGCATCGACTGCCACTTCATCCAGGACATGCACGGCAACACCAAGCTCTACGGCGAAGTTCGCGCGGCGATCGAAATCACCTGCATCGACTGCCACGGCACTGCCGACCGTTTCGCCACGCTGCGGACCAGCGGCCCCGCGAGCGACACCTCGAGCCCCGAGGGGGGGCGCGACCTGCGGACGCTCCGTACGCCCTCGGGCAAGCGCCGGTTCGTCGTCGAGGGCGAACGCGTCTATCAAAATTCGATGGTGGAGGAAAACCTCACCTGGGAGGTCAAGCAGACGAAGGCCACCATCGATCCGAAAAGCGAGCATTACAACGCACTGTCGGCCTTCGCCAAGACGGTGCGCTGGGCCGAGGACGGGGCGCTCGAGTGGGGCGGGACTGCCCGGCCCGAGTCCTGCGCCCATCGCAACGACCTGATGAGCTGCATCGCCTGCCACAGCTCCTGGAACCCCAGCTGCTTCGGCTGCCATCTGCCGCAGAAGGTCAACAAGAAGTCGCCGGGGCTGCATTACGAGGGGGACGTGTCGCGCAACTACGTCGCCTACAACTTCCAGACGCTGCGCGACGACGTCTTCATGCTGGCCCGTGATGGCAACGCCACCGGCAACCGGATCGGGCCCTCGCGATCGAGCTGCGCGATCCACGTCGGCTCCTACAACTCCAACCGGGAGTCGATCTACGTGCAGCAGCAGACGATTTCGGCCGAGGGCTACAGCGGCATCGCGTTCAGCACGAACGTGCCCCACACCGTCCGCGGCGGCCCGCATTCCTCGGTGAAGCGTGATCTCGCCGCCTACCGCCCCGGCACGCACGAAACGAAGATGTGCAGCGACTGCCACGTGTCGAAATATGACGACAACAACGCGATCATGGCGCAGCTGCTCATGCAGGGCACCAACTACACGAACTTCATCGGCAAATACTGCTGGGTGGGCCTCGGCACCGGCGGCCTCGCGGGTGTCGTCGTGACCGAACAGCAGGAGCCACAGACGGTGATCGGCAGCTCCTTTCACCGGATCGCGTTTCCAGACGACTTCGGCAAGCATGTCGCGAACGACGGCGTGCTGCAGCATTCGCATCACCACGCCCCGGCCGATGCGATGTCGCTCGCGCTCAACCCCCTCAAGCAGCGCGAGGTGCTGCAAGTCCAGGCGCGCGGGGAATACCTCTACGCCGCCTGCGGCTCCGACGGCCTGCGGGTGTTCGACATCGCCTTCATCGACGACAAAGCCTTTTCGCAGCGGATCACCACGGCACCGGTGTCGCCCCTGGGGCAGCAGTTTTACGTGAAGACCGCCTACGCCACCGGCGTGGCGGCGCCCTCGACCACGGCCCCCGATCCGACGCGGACGCACAACCCCGACAACTTCGAGGGCACCGTGCACGCGATGTATGGCTACCTCTACGTGTCGGACCTCGAGGAGGGGCTCGTGATGGTGGGGGCCGGCACGCTGCTCGACGGCAATCCGCTCAACAATTTTCTGAAGCGGGAGGTCACGTTCAATCCGGGCGGGATCCTCAACGGGGCCCGGAGCATCACGATCGCCGGCACCCGCGCCTGGATCTGCTGCAACGCCGGCGTGGTGGTCGTGTCGATCGCCGATCCGAAATGCCCGCAGGTGGTGTCGGTCATCGGCGCGCCCCACGTCACCGCGCCGACGTCGGTCGAGATCCAGTTTCGCAATGCCTTCGTCTGCGACGTCGAGGGGCTCAAGACGTTCGACATCACCGATCCCGCGGCGCCAATCCCGCTGGCGACCGTGCCGCTGGAGAAGGCCTACAAGGTCTACGTGGCCCGCACGTATGCCTACGTCGCCGCCGGCCGTCAGGGGCTCGTGATCGTCGACGTCACCAACCCGCACGAGCCCTTCGTGGATCAGTGTTTCGATGCCGGCGGAAAGATGAACGACGTCCGTGACGTCAAGCTCGGGATCACCTACGTGAGCGAATTCGCCTACGTGGCCGATGGCGTGAACGGGCTGCGGGTCGTGCAGCTCACCGGCCCCGACACGCCCGGCAACGTCGGCTTCAGCCCCCGGCCCACGCCGCAGCTCGTGGCCAGCTATCCGGTGACGAAGGGGGGCATGGCCCTCTCGATCTCCGAAGGCGTCGACCGCGACCGGGCCGTGGACGAGACGGGCAACCAGCTCTCGGTGTTCGGCCGCGTGGGGGCGAAGCCGCTCGATCTGGAGAGCCAGCAGCGGATGTATCTGCGGAACGGCCGTCTCTGGAAGGTCAGCGACAATCCCTTCGACGCCGAGTTGTATCGCCAGAGCCGCTAGCGTCACCCGATCGTTCCGGGCGGATTAGAACTGCACCCTCGTGAGGCGGGTCTGGCGGCCAAATCGCCAGTTGTACATGGCACGCAGTTCGCCATCGAACCAGCGGTCGACACCGCCGCCGATCGGCGAGACGTAGGCGAAGGTCATCGTGGACCGAGTGCCACATTCCAGGTTGAAGCCGACCATGCCGTTGATCATCGACAGGCTGCCGAGATCCTCGCCGATCTGATACCCCGGCTGGCACAGCACATCGTAGGGGCTGAGGGACTGGTTGATGTGGAGTTCCATGATTGGAGCGATGCCGGTCAGCGTCGCGAACTGGTCGTTGTTTTTGTAAGCCCAATAGCCCGCCGAAAGCCCGATGTACATGAACGTCGGATAGGTCAGGCGTCCGGCATAGTTCCCCGGTTGCTTGATGTTGTCGGTGAGCAGAACGTTCGCGTACGCCGGATTGCCGTTGGTGTCGACGTCGATTTGCAGAAGCGACTGCGTGAAAAACCTGTCGTTGGGAGCCCAGAGGAACCCCACGAAAGGCATCGTATGGACCGACTGGTTTTCCACCAAAACGAGATCCTTGCCAGTTGCGATCGTCGGGCCGACCCCGGTTGACTGCACGGAGACGTCGTTGGCGGTGGGGCACATCACCTGCATGCCCCCGGTGAGAGCCCATGTATCGGAATGTTCGATCACCGTCTTGCCGATCACGGAGATGTTGCCCAGTTCAACGTCGCGGTTGTTCGTGATGCCGGCACCGGGGCTCGCGTCATATCCCTGAACGCTAGAGAGCGTGGCCGCGAACGGGGCGCGGATTTCAATCGATGTCCAGCCGTCGAAGAAAGTCTTCTCGAAGCCCGGCATGAAGCGATTCACGTCGGCCCGCAGATCCTGCGCGAAGTAGGAGTTTTTGAAGTAGCTGTAGTTGAAGAAAACGCGATCTCGGGGCAGGGGACTGAGATTTTCGGAGATCTTGACGAAGCCGACGTTGAAGCCCGGGGTGGCGCTGGCGGTGTCGACGACGTAGTTGTAATAGGCGAACGCGTCGTAGGTGCCGGTATCGCCGTTGGCAAGCGCGCCTGACGTGGACGGCGTAAACACCGTCGTCCCTTCGGAGTTGCCGGTCCGATTGATGAATTGCTGCTTCATCGCGGCATCGACAGCGGGGGCATAGCCCGCGGTCGGCCCGACGATCGAGCCGGCGCCTCCCGGCGGGATGTCCGTCGTGTCGAACGAAGGCGATCCGGGGACGATTCCCAGGGGAACCGCTCCCGGCACCACGCCCGGCGGGTTCGTGGGGAGGCTCTGAATATCGCGGTACGTCTGCGGGAATTCGTAGATCACCCCGGGTGTCTCTCCGGTCAGGAGCTTGCCGGTGTTCGACGAGGTCATCCCCTGACCGAAAAGCACGAGCCGGTCGATGGTGGCCTGGCCACCGCTGCCACCGGGAGCGCACCCGTCGCCCACCATGGTTGGCATGTTCGAGAGCGCCTCCCGGAAACCACCCACGTCGGCATCGGCGAGTTCCCGGCCGAGATCCGGACCCCGCTCAGCCTCTCCGGCGGCAGCCGGTTGATCCCGGAAATCCGGCGGGGTCGGGGGAGCCGCCTTGGGAAGCTTCGCAGCCGGCGGGTCGGCCGCCGGCTGCTGCTCGGCTTGGGCAGGCACCGCACAGAGCAGCGCCAGTGCTGAAAGCACGAACGACACCAGGAACCCGTTCGTTTCCTGATGCAAACGAGACGATGACGTTTCGCACGGCACGCGAAGCGCAGAGTCGTTCCGGCGTACCATGGCTCGCTCATCCCCCGTTTCTCCACTCGACTTCGCTCACGTCTGCGCTTGACGGCCTTCCCGGCGGCGCCGAGCCTTTCTTGGGCCTCCGCCGCCTGCAGCGTCGGATAACCGGAGCAGCCCGAATCTTCAGCACAATCGTCATCCGGCGGCGACCGCCGGGATTGCCTGGGCACACCGCCTAGCAGGCGTCCTCGCTGGGACTGCCCGCCGGGCCTACTTGCCGGGCTGGGCCAGCGCGGCCACGGGCAGCGTGATGTATGGGACGATCGAGTCAGGGGAAACGGTGGGGTGCTGGGCAGTGCTTTGGTCGTCATCCACGAGCGTCATCTCCGGGACTTTCCGCAGCACGTAATCGACCACCTCGTCGAGTGACACGACGCCGTCCGGTCGTTCTCCATCCGTCACGGCGCCTTCTGCGGTACGCCCCATGTCGGCCGCTCCATCGAGCGCCTCGAGGAGCGTCTTCGTGAAGGCGCCGTGCCCCCAGGCACCCGATTCCTGACTCGGCTCCTCGTCGGACGCGGCGGCAAGCACGAGGATCATGTTCTCTTGGAACTCCCGTACCGCGGTGCTGCGGGCCGCCGGTCCGAGCGCGCCGGAATGGCAGGTGTCGACGATCGCCAGTTTGCGGCAGGGAATCCGCTGCAAGACGTCGAAGTCGTCCCAGGTGATGCTGCCGGTGGAAGAAGCCTGCGGATCCCGGCCGGCCGTGACCGTGAGTTCGGCATCGTGGCAGAGGTAGGAATACTTTCCGTCGTCGTTCATGCCGTGGCCCGCGAGGAAGACCACCAACAGATCATCCGGCACGATCTCGTCGCCCACCTTCTCCGCCAGTTCCTCGATGGCCCGCTTCCAGCCGGTGCGGGTCACCTCCTGATTGACGAGGATGGCGTCGGCCGTGAGGTCGTAGAGCCCCAGCGTTCGCCGCGAGAGCGATTCGCGGATCGACCGCGCATCCCCCACGGCGAAGGTCAGATTCGTGAGCCCAAGTTCGGCGAAGCGATCCGAGTTTGCATAGCGATTGACGCCGCTTGCGAGCAGATAGAGCCTGGGGGTCCGTGCGGGCTTCGGCGCCACGGGCGGCGCCTTGATCGGAACCTCGCGCAGCTCGGTCGGCCCCTCTGCGGCGGCGGCGAACACCTGCACGAGATGATGGTGTTCCTTCGGCAGCGGGAGATCCCAGGCGTAGACGGTTCGGCGCGGTCGGCCGTCGGCAGCCGGCCGCTCTTCGACCACGCGGGGTTTTCCGGGAGCCACGACACCGCTCGCGTAGGCCGTGATCCGGGACAGGGTCGTTCCATCGGGAGTATCCACCTCGGCGGTCACGACGATCGATTTTCCATCCGGCGATGCCCCGGGCCTGGGATCGAGAATCCGCACCTCGGGGGTCAGGGCAATCTGCTGCGGCAGCACGATCGCCGAACTCTCGGGCAGCTCGCGGCCGGATTCGCGGAGGGCCGCATCGAGACTCCCTGCGGCAAGCAGCCGCGCCATCACATCGGGCCGCTCCAGCCGCCGACGAAACTGCTGGGCCTTGAAAAACCGGGGCAGTTCATCGAGGCCACGGTTCACCAGCCAGCCAAAGAGCGTGTCTCCGTTGGCGCTGGCAGCGTAGTAGCCCCGCGGCGTCCAATATGCCCATTCGCGATTGGCGGCCAGATGCAGCGTGGCGATGTTCTCCCAGGCCGGCAGTCGCTGGAAGATCTTTTGATCCTTGTCGAGCCGACGCGTGGAAAAAGCCACCTGGGCATTCCACGGCACGGCCGGCAGCGCAGCCACGATCGCCGCGGCATCCTTGTGCACGGTGACGTCGCCGGCAGCCTCCGTCCAGGAGACCTCGGTGATGACGTCCCCCGCGCGGACATCCCTTCCGGCCAGCGGCCCGGCGCCTTCCACCGCGTCGACCACCGCGCGGCCATCCTTCACAGCCACGCTCACGCCCCAGCGATCCTCGATCGGCCGCCCGCGGTCCAGTCCCGCGAGCGACCAGAGCATCGCCAGACCATCCCCGCCTCCCGATGCGAGCCAGCGGGAATCCGCGGAGACGGCCAACGCGAGCACGCCATCCTCGTGGCCGCGAAAACGCCGAATCAGCGGACAGGCCCCCTCGTTGACGAGCTTGTGCAGAAAGATGCCCCGATCCGCGCCGATGGCCACCGCCCAGGGTGTTTTCTCGCCGGTGCGCTGGATCCAGGAAACAGCCCGGCCTCGGCCGCCGGCCCGCCCCTGCCAGTCGAGTGCCAGCTCGATGCGGCCGGAAGGCTTTCCATCCTTCGACAATTGCCAGACTTCCAATCCTGGCTTCGGGTAGGCCGGCTTTGGATCGATCGACCAGCCGCCGGCGTTTCCTGCCGCCGGGAGCCAGTTGCTCTCGTCGCCAACGTTCGCGTTGGCCAACGTCTCGAGATCGAAGGCCGCTTCCAGCGGTGCTGGTTTGCCATCGGCGCCGGCCTGCTGGGTCGAGATCGCCAGCCGGCGCGGCGGCGCCGCCTCGGCATCGGCGGCCGTCGTGCTGAAGGCCACCCGGGTGATCGGACGGCCCACGCCGCCGAGGGCATTTGCGGCGGCCAGGGGGTCGGCGTCCGGCTGGGCGTCGACCGCGGTGGGATCGACGTCCGCGGTCAACACCTCGTGGGCCCGCCCACCGGTCCACGCCAGTGTCTTGCCATCGGGGCTGAACCGCACCGCGCGGACAGGCTGCGGCATCGTCCGCGAGGCGATCTTCCGCAGCGGCGCCACGTTCCAGATCTCGACACGCGGAGCCGCTCCCCGGCCGTCCGCGGCAACGCTCACCGCGAGCCGTTTTCCGTCGGGGGAGAGGGAGAGCGACTCGGCCAGAGGACGGATCTCGATCTCCACGGGCTTCGTGCCACCATCGGGAAGCCGCCAGACTCGGACCAGTCCCGAGAGATCGCCGGACGCCAGGCATGTGCCGTCGGCCGATGCCGTCAGCGCGGTGATCACCCCCAGATGTGGCTCGGCAAGCCGCTTCCGCTGCTGCGGATCGTTCAGTTCGACGAGTTCGAGCTGCCAGACCGGTTTGGCGGCCGTGGCGGGCGACACCAGCGTCGGCAGCACGGCGCGTCCGGCGCCCAGTGTTACGACGGGCCTCAGGGGAGGCATCGACCGCAGGGCAGCGGCTCCCTCCTTGCCCAGCCGCTGATCCTCGCGGGCGGCAAGTTCCACCGGCTTCCAGGCGTTGGCGCGATCCCAGGCGAAGGCCTGTCCGTCGAGATCCTGCGATACGAGCCAGCGGCCGTCGGCCGTGAAGTCAACCGCTGCGACGCTCTGACGGTGTCCGATGCGATCGCCGCCACCGAGCGTTGTCTGAAGCGAACCATCGGCCACCTTGAGCACCAGGATCTCACCCGTGCTCCCCATCGCTCCGCTGCCGGCCAGCGCCACGCTGCCCTGCTCACCGCCCGCTTCGCCGTTGACCGCGGCGGAGACGGCGATCGTCTGGATCGCCCCGCGAGTGCCGCGGGCCACCTGCCAGCGCAGGGCCCGTTCCCGCGCCCGCCGCCGCGCGAGGTTTCGCGTCACCCGCTCTTCGTCGCCATCCTCGACGGCTGGAATGGCGGCATCCACGAGCGTCCAGACCATCGCCACCTTGTCGCGGCCGCCGCTGATGAGCCGCTGCGAATCGGGCGTGAAGGCGAGCGCCCGTACCTCACCGGTATGCCCCGGGAGGTCCAGTCGCAGGATCGGATCAGCCTCCTCGCGGCCCTTCTCGGCGGCCACCGGTGCGGCGGCCCCGGCGTGGGATGCCGCAAGGCACGCCAGCAGGAAGATGCACCACGTCTTCGTGGGCACGTGATCACGGGACATGGCTGGCCGCTCCTCGCGCAGGGGATGAATGTTTCATGGACGGCTAGCCCTTTTCCTGGTGGGTGTAGACGCCGTCCCAGTCGGCGTTCGGCGGTGCGGCTCGAAAGTGGGCGATGCGATCCAGATACATCGTATAGATCACCCGCTCGGGGTCAGCCGCCGCCAAGGTCTCGAAGGCCCTCAGTGCGGCGTCCCACTGCTGCGTGCGAAACAGGGCGAGCGCCGCCAGATGCTGTTCCAGGCGGGCGACTGTTTCGGAGTCGACTTCGCCGGCAAATCCCAACGGCTCATAGAGCCGCACCGGCGTGTCCTTGCCCTTCACGCGAACGAGGTCGATCTCGCGGCTCACCAGTCCCGGAACCGCGGCCTGGGTGTATTCGGTGACCATCAGGTTGACACCGTACTTCTTGGTCAGGCTCTCCACCCGCGACCCAAGATTGACGGCGTCGCCCAGAACCGTATAGGCCATGCGGAAATCCGATCCCATGTTGCCGACGTTCATGATGCCCGTATTGAGCCCGATGCCGACCCGGATGGGCTTCCAGCCCCGGGCGAGGAAGTCCTCCTTCAGGGCGTCCATCTTCTTCACCATGCCGAGCGCGGCCTGAACGGCCCGTTTGGCATGATCTGTATCGGGGAGCGGCGCGCCCCAGAAGGCCATGATGGCATCGCCCATGTACTTGTCGATGGTGCCGCGGTGCTCATGGATGACGTGGGTCATGGGGCTCAGGAAGGAGTTCATCAACACGGTGAGCGTCTGCGGTGAGAGACCCTCCGAGATGGTGGTGAACCCGCGCACGTCGGAAAACAGCACCGTCATTTCCCGCGATTCGCCGCCGACGGTCACCGTCTGGCCGCTCTTGCTCATCTCGGTGACCAGTTCCGGCGGGATGTATTGGCCGAACGTCCGGGCGATCTGCTGCTTCTGGCTGCGCTCGATCAGGTATTGGCGAAACTCCACCACCAGATAGCTGAGCGCCAGCGCCAGCAGGCCGTACGACATCGACACCACCAATCCGCGGTTCACGTACAGCCAGGTGGCGAGCAGGACAAAGCCACAGCCAAGCGCCGCCACGCACAGCCCGCGTGGCAGCGGCCGGGGCAGAAGCAGTGCGAGCAGCACCATGCTGGCCATCAGGATCAGTGGCGGCAGCGCGTCGATGACAATGCCCGCGGCCCGCAGCGGCGCTCCCCTGAGAATGGAACCGATGCTGTCGGCGATGATCTCGACTCCGTAGACCATGCCCACCGGCGTGTTGAATCTGTCGTGGGACACCTCGGAGGTGTCGCCCATCACGACGATCTTGTCCTTCACCCAGAATTCGAGTTCCGCCCGTTCGCTCTCGTCGAGTTGTGAGATGTCGAGAAACTCGAGCGCCGTCAGCCCCGCCGACTGGCTGAGAAAGCGGGTGCCGGTGGGGAGTGGCGGAAAATCGACGGAGAGCCGGTACTCGTGATCGAGGGGAACACGCAACTCGCCCAGCACCAGCGTCGTGCCGTCCAGTGTGGGCTCGACGCCCAGGAACAGGGCGGCGGCCTTCACTGCGAACGGCCAGCCCCCGCGTTCCGCGATCGAATCGGGATGGATCGTGAGACGCGAGAGCATCGTGACCAGGTTGGAATTGGATTCGATATTCGTGTAGCCGCTGTCGGCGGCCTGGTCGAGGACCGTGGTCGGGCGGTTGATCTTCACGAACTCGCCGGCACGAAAATCGGCCTGCGACACGAGCAGGGCGTTTCCGGCGTCGCTGAGTGCGCCGGCCAGGGCCGGGTCCTCGCCATAGGAACTGGGAAAGTCCATCAGCATGTCGACGGCGATGACTCTCGCCCCCAACGATTTCAGGTTGGTCACGATGGCACCGATGTCGGTGCGTCGGAGCGGGAAGCTCTTGTAGGCCTGAAAGAAGGGTTCGTCCGTGTTGACCAGCACCACCTCCGGCGCGGGCGCGAGCTTCCTGGTGTCGCCGAAGGCCATCCGTACCTGGTGGCGGAAGGAGAGCGTCTGATCCTCGAGCAGCGCGCACCATTCGAACCGTTGGGCGAGAACGGCGAGAAGAAAAAGAGCAAGAGTGGCGAAAACGTCGTACCGCGTGGATCGTCCGTTCATGGCGCTATCCCAAAAAGGCTTCCACCCGCTGATTCAGCCAGCGGGCTCGCGGCGAAACCATCCCGGGCTGATCAAGAAACGGGGAGGACATCATCGAGCGGGCCCCCCCCGTCAGCGCTCCTCGTCTCCTGGCGATCAGTTGCCGCTGAGTTGATTGTTGTAGGTCAGCGCTTCCTTCTGCCGCAGTTCATCCAATTTCAGCTCGCTGTAGGCGCGAATCAGCAGCGGTCGGAGGTCGTTCTCATCCTTGTTTTCATCGAAGTACTTGCGATAGAGATCCAAGGCCGCCACGGCCACGCCTTTCTCGTCCAGCAGATTCGCCACCGAAAAGTCGTCGTTGGGATCGATGGCCCGGATCTTCGCGATCGATTCGGCGAGCGTCTTGTCGTCGGCGGTCGAGAGCCAGATGAGACTGCCTTCCTTGTCGGCCTCGGCCACCTGCTTGCCATTTTCGGTCACAGCCACGGTGAAGGTGTGCTTGCCGGGGCTGAGTTCCGGAACCTTGAAGCGCACCACGTCGCCATCAACGCCCGCAACGGCATGGGCTTTGCCGTCGATGGTCACCACGAAGGAGTATTGCTTGCCGACGTTTTGCCATGCGAGTTCGGGATAGGTGGATGACAGGCTGATATCCTGCGGCACGCGCAGCTTGATCTCGCCCGGCTTCTTCGCGCCACGGCGTACGGTCGTGTAACGCTGGGCGTCGGCGAAGCGATTGCCGAGTCCGGCCATCAGATCCCCCGAGGCGGCCTCCGGCGCCGACAGCGTGCCGCTGATCACCTTGATCTCGGCGCCGGCGACCTCGATCTGGCTGCTGGCGGCGATGGTCTGGGACGTGCTCTTGGCCTGATCGATCAACGTGCCCGAACCATCGGCACCGGTACGAATCATGTCGCCGGCGAACAGATACTTGTTGCGTGTGACCGGCTTCCACGCCGTGCCATCCCGGCTCGACTCAACCTTCCCGCTGGCTTGGATCAGCAGCGCCACCGGCGGACCCGCGCCGAAAGACTCCACCGAAAACGATGCCGCCATGGTGACCGTAACAGCCAGGACACATGCCAAACGCTTCGTCATCGTTGCCTCCTTGGAAAGAATTCGCAGTAGCCTAGCAAAACGCCCATGCATTCGTCGGAAATCAACCCAGTCGGAGGCCCATGCCCGAGGCAAACGAAATGCCACTCGGGCTGAGAGCCTTGAAGCACTCTTTCCTCGACCAACGTTTCGCGACGTTGGTCTGGGTGGTGTCGAATGAGAACGCGACCACTCCGTTCGCCGTGGTGTTAAACGCTCCCAGTGCGGCAAACACCTGCGATCGGCCCTTGCCCTCGGCGTCTGCGACGGCAACGGAGAGCGCTGCGTTGAAGCCCCCGGCCACATTCACGGTGGGCTTCCCCTGGGCGGCACCGTTCCCATACCAGTAGTCGAGATTTTCCTGCTGAATCTGATTGATTTTATTGTTGACGGTGGTGCTGCCGAAGAACCGACCCCCGGTCGTTCCTGCGGAAAAGGCCTGACCCGCTCCAGCCGTCAAGGCCGCGTCGATCGCCTGTTGGTTGCCCCCCAGCACGCCGCCGCCCGGGATCACCCGGAAGTTGCTCATGCCGCTCTTGCCGGCGGCGACGATGAGTTCGGAGCGCAGGTCGCCATCGATGTCGCCGGCTGCCAGGGAGGCCCCCGCGCCAAAGACATTCATCATGACCCCGTCGCCTCTGTTGAGATCGAGCTTCAACACGAACGAGTTTTGCTGAACGAGTGACCCGCCCTGCCTGCCGAAGACCGTCACCGACGTCTGAACGCCGGTCGCGGCTGCCATGGCCACGCTGGCAGGCCCGACCGTCGAGCAGTCGACGGGTGTGGAGAATGAGCCGACGGCAAGCCCCGTGATCGCACCCGCAACGGCAGGGGTGCGGAGCGTCGGTGTCGTCACGACCACAGGCTGGGCTCCGCGGGTGGCCGCAGCCACCGTAAAGGCCGCCGCGCCGTTGAAGGCCGCGCGATCGCTTGTCGGGGCCACGATGATCTGCGGAATCGCCGACGTGTTTCCCTGCAGCTCACCGGCTGCCACGACGAACCCTCCGGTGTAACTTGTTCCGAACACGCCCGCGACGTCGAGCGTGACGAACCGCCACGCCAATGCCGACTCGGGACTGCCGTTGAAGACGCCGATCTTCTGCAACGAGCGTCCGTAGATATTGATCTCCACCCTGCCGGCGATCGTGACTGTGTCGATCGGGGCATTGAGTGAGATGACGGTGTTGCCCTTGATCATCGTCACGGCCGTCACGGTGCGACTGACCGGTGCGCCCAGAGCCGGAAACTGCGGGGTGATCACGAGCGTGGTCCCCTTGGGCGCCAGCGAAAGAACGTTGCCCGGGATCGTCAGGGTGGTGCTTGCCCGAACGATGGTGAATGAAAAAGTGGGCAACTCCCCGGGGGCGGTGACGAGATCCTGGTAGCCATCGCCATCGACATCGACACGGGCGACCCGCATCCCGCCGGCGAACGAGGCCGGGAAGGTCGATCCGTAGACGCCGTCGAATGTGATGTTGCTGCCGGCATTGGCCAGCGTCGGTCCAACATTCAGCACCACGTCGGCCTGCGAACCGCCAATGCCATAGAGCCGGGCCCCTGGGACGGTCACGTCACCGGCCGTGTTGGAGCCATCACTGCCTGCGGCGAGCACGGGCAGGCCCAGTTGAACGCCGGAGGAGAACTCCGACGTGTTCTTAGTCACGCTGGCACTGACGACGGTGGCAGTGGCGGTGATCCAGTCGCCGATTTTCACGTTGAGGGTAGTTGCGGCAACGAGCGGCACGTCGGCGAAAAACTCCTGTTGTCCCGAGGCAGACACCGTGACGTCGATGGAAAGCGAGGTTCCATCTCCCAGTGGCAGCACCTGTCGCCCCTCGAAGCCGGAGCGATTCGCTGGAAAACCGATTTCATCGGCCGGCCGATTTGCGAACAACTGCACCCGGTATGTGCCGGCGGTGGCGTTCATGATGCCGCGGACGCGAATGACCTGCGCACTTCCGATCAGCGACGCCGAGAGGAGTCGGGGAGCGACCTGAGCGTCGTTGCCATCATTCCGAAGGCTGATGCCCTTTCCGCCATTCAGGAAGATCGAATTCGAGAAGATCGTGTTGTCGTCGGCATTCACGCCCGACACGACCACGCCGTCAACGCCATTGTTGGAGATTGTGTTTTCGGAAACCTTCCAACCCGTGGATCCTGTGAGCGACACGCCGTTCTGAGCATTCGCCGAAATCGTATTGAGGCTGATCACGCTGCCGCCGAAGCGTCCAGTTCCAGCGGCGATACCGTCGCCGCCGTTGTTGGAGATTGTGAAGCGAGACAGGGTGGAACCCGTGGAGGTGCCCGCAAACACGACGCCACGACCGCTGAAGTTCCTGACGTTGCTGCCAGCCGTCGTCATGGACACGTTATTGACGTTGGCACCGATCGAAAGGCCATCCGCAGAGAGTTTGGCCACGCCATCCAAGGCGATCGTTGAAAAGGCGGTCACTCTCGCGGCCGACCGGATCTGCATCCCGGCCAGTGGGGCTGAATCCCCGACTGCGGCGCGGAAGAAGACCGTGCCGGTTCCAGCCGCAAGATCGATCGTTTTTGAACCATTGAGCGATTGCTTGAAATCGATATCGCCATTGCCCGTCGAGACCGTGGTTGTGCCGGTGAGCGTCGTCGTGCCTGCGACAGTGAAGGCGCTATCGGTCGTGGTGTAGGTGCCGTTGAGCGTGGCGTTGTCGCCGTACTGCTGGGCACCGCTGGTGGTGACCGACTGGAGGCTGACTGTGCCGCCGGCGTTTGTCGTGAGGCTGGCCAGGCTCGTGCCACTGCCGACGTTAGCGCTGAAGAGCGTAGCGCCGGTGGAGTTGGCGGTTAACCCGTACGTACCGTCGACGGCGCCGGCGAACGTGATGTTGCCAATGCCGGTCGAGACCGTGGTTGTGCCGGCGAGCGTCGTCGTGCCGGCGACACTGAAGGCGCTGTCGGTCGTGGTATAGGTGCCGTTGAGCGTCGCGTGGTCGCCGTACTGCTGGGCGCCGGTGGTGGTGACCGACAGGAGGCTGACGGTGCCGCCGGCGTTTGTCGTGAGGCTGGTCAGACTCGTGCCGCTGCCGACGTTAGCGCTGAAGAGCGTGGTGCCGGTGGAGTTGGCGGTGAGGGCCTGGGCCCCATTCACGATTCCGGTGAACGTGATGCTGCCGCTGCCCGTGGAAACAGTCGTATTGCCCGCGAGCGTCGTCGAGCCTGCGACACTGAAGGTGCTGTTGGTCGTGGTGTAGGTGCCGTTAAGCGTGGCGTTGTCGCCGTATTGCTGGACACCGCTGGTGGTGACTGACTGGAGGCTGACGGTGCCGCCGGTGTTGGTTGTCAGGCTGGTGAGTGCGATACCACCGCCGACGGCGGCACTGAAGAGCGTGGTGCCGGTGGAGTTGGCGGTGAGGGTCTGGGCCCCATTCACGATTCCGGTGAACGTGATGCTGCCGCTGCCCGTGGAAACCGTAGTTGTGCCGGCGAGCGTCGTCGTGCCGGCGACGCTGAAGGCGCTGTCGGTCGTGGTATAGGTGCCGTTGAGCGTAGCGTTGTCGCCGTACTGCTGTGCGCCACTGGTGGTGACCGACTGAAGGCTGACGGTCCCACCGGCGTTGGTTGTCAGGCTGGCCAGGCTGGTACCGCTGCCGACTGCGGCGCTGAAGAGTGTGGCGCCGGTGGAGTTGGCAGTCAGTGCATAGGCGCCGTTCACGGTGCCTGTGAACGTGATACTGCCGCTGCCGGTCGAGACAGCGGTTGTGCCGGCGAGCGTTGTCGTGCCAGCGATGCTGAAAGCGCTGTTGGTGGTGGTATACGTGCCGTTGAGCGTGGCGTTGTCACCGTATTGCTGTGCGCCACTGGTGGTGACCGACTGGAGGCTGACGGTGCCGCCGGCGTTTGTCGTGAGGCTGGTCAGGCTCGTGCCGCTGCCGACGTTAGCGCTGAAGAGCGTGGTGCCGGTGGAGTTGGCGGTGAGGGCCTGGGCCCCGTTCACGATTCCGGTGAACGTGATGCTGCCGCTGCCGGTGGAAACCGTGGTTGTGCCAGCGAGCGTCGTCGTGCCTGCGATGCTGAAGGCACTGTTGGTCGTGGTATAGGTGCCGTTGAGCGTGGCGTTGTCGCCGAATTGTTGGGCGCCGGTGGTGGTGACCGACTGGAGGCTGACGGTGCCTCCGGCGTTGGTCGTAAGGCTGGCCAGGCTGGTACCGCTGCCAACCGCGGCGCTGAAGAGTGTAGCGCCGGTGGAGTTGGCAGTCAGTGCATAGGCGCCGTTCACGGTGCCTGTGAACGTGATACTGCCGCTGCCCGTCGAGACCGTGGTTGTACCGGCGAGCGTTGTCGTGCCGGCGATGCTGAAGGCACTGTTCGTGGTGGTGTAGGTGCCATTGAGCGTGGCGTTGTCACCGTACTGCTGGGCGCCGGCGGTGGTGGCTGACTGGAGGCTCACGGTGCCACCGGCGTCTGTCGTGAGGCTGGTCAGGGCACTGGATCCGCCGACGGCGGCGCTGAAGAGCGTGGTGCCGGTTGAGTTAGCGGTGAGGGCCTGGGCCCCATTCACGATTCCGGTGAACGCGATGCTGCCGGTGCCGGTCGAAACCGTAGTTGTGCCGGCGAGCGTCGTTGTGCCGGCGACACTGAAGGCACTGTTCGTGGTGGTGTAGGTGCCGTTGAGCGTGGCGTTGTCACCGTACTGCTGTGCGCCAGTGGTGGTGACCGACTGGAGGCTGACGGTGCCGCCGGCGTTGGTCGTGAGGCTGGTCAGGCTCGTGCCGCTGCCGACGTTAGCGCTGAAGAGCGTGTTGCCGGTCGAGTTGGCGGTGAGGCCCTGGGCACCGTTCACGATTCCGGTGAACGTGATACTGCCGGTGCCGGTGGAAACCGTGGTTGTGCCAGCGAGCGTCGTTGTGCCGGCGACACTGAAGGCACTGTTCGTGGTGGTGTGGGTGCCGTTGAGCGTGGCGTTGTCGCCGTACTGCTGAGCGCCACTGGTCGTGACCGACTTGAGGCTGACGGTGCCTCCGGCGTCTGTCGTGAGGCTGGTCAGGGCGGTACCGCCGCCGACGGCGGCGCTGAAGAGCGTTGCGCCGGTGGAGTTTGCCGTGAGGCTGAAGGACCCGTTCACGGTGCCGGTGAACGTGATGCTGCCGGCGCCGGCTGAGACGAGTGTGTTTCCGGCCAGTGTCGTCATTCCCGTGACGCTGAAGGCGCTGTTGGTCGTGGTATACGTGCCGTTGAGCGTGGCGTTGTCGCCGT
>JBAXUY010000010.1:0-47210 GCA_037129475.1 Planctomycetia bacterium
GCGCCGATTCGGCCGGAACGGCCGCATGACCCGTCAAACGGAGAGGGCGGGATTCGAATTACGTGGCTGGGAGGTCACGCGGCGGTTCTGCAGACTCGGAAAAGAAATCACCGAATACCGGCGGAATCTCCTTCACGACCGCACGCAGGCTCAGCCCGTCCGTTTGAAGGTCACGATCAAGACGGTCGTCGTCGCCGGGAGCGCTTCGCAGCACACGATCCACGGTCGGCAACCATGAGTCCCGAAAACGCACGGAATACGGATGACGATCGTCGAGCCAATGCCGGAGTAACCTGGCCCGCTTCAGAGGGTCACGCCAGAAGCGACGGCCGTATTCAAGGCGGGACTCGTCCTGGTAGAGAAGTCGTCTCATGCGTGACACGCGCTCTGGGCGGGCGATGGCGGGCCACAATTTTCCCATGCCCCGTGCAGGCATGCAAATTGGTGTCACAAGAGGCCGAGGCTTTTCGCCCAGTCGGCATGAGCCCGATCACGCGGCTCGTTTCGCCTGAGTTTCGGGACCAGGAGATCGGCGACGGCGGGAACGACGACAGACAAGTTCCCATGTGATCGGCGGGCCGCGCGAGCTTCCCAGCCGTCGGGGAGTTCCCGGAGAACGGACGTGGGCAGCAGGTTCACATGCCAGCCGTGTCGGCGCTCGAACTCGCTCCCGATGAGGGCGTCGTAACACATCCACGCCAGCGCGTCGGAATCGGTGATCGGATCGACGTCCATGCTGTTTTCTGGCAGAGGCACGTCCAATCCTCGATCGGCGGCGTGCCACAGTAACGCAGCCGACCCGATCAGGGTCATCGACGCCGGTTCCTCGAGAGCAGCCCCCCACTCCACGAGCCAATCGATGATCTGCTGCGGCCGGGAAAGCTCTCGACGGGGCACGGAGGCCATCCATTCAAACGGAGAGGGCGGGATTCGAACCCGCGGTCCAGCTTTTGACCGGACACGTCTTTAGCAAAGACGCGCATTCGACCACTCTGCCACCTCTCCAACTCCGCGAAAACTCCCGTGGACGAGGAGCACGATCGCGGGTCTATTCTGGACCGCGAAGCACGGTCCCGCAAGGAGGCGGCAGATGGCCATGACGAATTTCGCCCGACTGTCTCGCACGCTGGCGATTGTCGCCGCCGTGATACCGGCCGTGCCGTCGGGCGCCGCCGAGCACATGGCTGCCGCGCACGCGAGCATCCAGGCCGCCGATGCCAGCCGCCACGTCCATGCGCTCGCCGACGACGCCTTCGAAGGTCGCGAGGGAGGCAGCCGCGGCGGCCGGGCCGCCGGCACCTACATCGTGGCGGCACTCGAGAAACTCGCCCTCCAGCCCGCCGGCGACAACGGCACCTTCTACCAGGGCTTCGGCGGCATGCGAAACATCCTGGCCCTCGTGCCCGGCAGCGATCCGGCGCTCGCGCACGAGCTCGTCGTCGTGGGCGCGCATTACGACCACGTGGGCTACGGCACCGCGAGCAACAGCTACGGCCCCACCGGCTACATCCACAACGGCGCCGACGACAACGCCTCCGGAGTCGCCGGGCTGCTCGAACTCGCCGAGGCGATCGGCCACCTGCCGAGCCGGCCGCGGCGGTCGATCCTCATCGCCTTCTGGGATGGCGAAGAAAAGGGCCTGCTCGGCTCCTACCACTTCCTGCGGGTGCGGCCCGCGGCTCTCGCCTCTTCAACGATCGTGTTCTCGGTGAACCTCGACATGATCGGCCGGCTCCGCGGGGAACGGCTCGAGGTCTACGGCTCCCGGACGGCTGCCGGCCTGCGCATGGCCTGCCTCGAGGCCAATGCACGCGCCAACCTCGAGCTCGTGTTCGACTGGGAGATCGTCGACGACTCCGATCACTATCCGTTCATCGCCGCGAAGATCCCGACGGTGATGTTCCACACGGGACTGCACGACCAGTACCACCGGCCCAGCGACGACACGCACCTCGTCAACTTCCCCGGAATGGAGCCGGTGACGAGGCTCGTGCTCGATTTCGTGACAGCCATCGCCGACGACCCGCGTCCGCCGCGACCGTTTCGCGGGCAATGTCGGGCGGAGTCGGCCGCCACGCGCAGGGGGCTCGAGATGCCGGCTGCGGAGGCGGTGTCGGCGGGGCCGCGGCCTCGCTGGGGCGTCGGGACGCGGGGCGACGCGTGCGAGCAAGAGGCGCCGATCGTCGTGCGCGTGACGGCGGGTTCGCCGATGGCCAAAGCCGGCCTGATGCTCGGCGACAGGATCGTGGCGATCGACGGCGTCCCGCTCGTCGATCAGCAGGACATGCTGGCGAAGCTCTCGGCCGCCGCAGAGCGTGTGGAGATCGATGTCGATCGCAAGGGTCGCCGGCTGCGGCTCGCGGCGAATTCGGGAATGCCTGCCACGGACGGCGTGCCCTGACGCCGGCTCGATTCCCGTTCAGACAAGGACGGACTCACAAGGACGGACTCAGTCGTCGTCGTCCTCTTCTTCCTCGTCCTCATCCTCCTCCTCGTCGTCGTCGTCCTCCCACTCCTCGTCGTCGTCTTCCCAGTCCTCGTCTTCCTCGTCGTCGTCCTCCTCCTCGTCCTCTTCTTCTTCCTCTTCCTCGTCGTCGTCTTCGACCTCTTCCCACTCCTCGTCGTCGGCATCGAGGTCGTCGTCTTCCTCGTCGTCGTCCTCGTCGTCGTCATCATCATCGTCGTCGTCTTCGAACTCGTCCTCCTCCTCGTCGCCGCGAGCCGTGAGCACACGTTCGTCGGTTCCGGCAAGGGTGGCCCCATCGAAGAGTTCTTCGGCGGCCATCAGCTCGGGGAGTTCGTTCCAAGAGAACACGTCGGCTTCCAAAACGTCTTGATGTCCTCGTGGATTCGCAACGATCGTCACGGAAAAAGCTCCTCGGTGGGGACGGAATTTCGAATGGGCCTGAAAAGTGTGTCGCCCCGATGCCAGAAGTGCAAGTGTCGCGGCAAGCCGAATTTCAGCCCGCCGGATCGGCACCCGCCGGGGCGGGGCTGGCGGTTGCGGACGGGACGGGCGATTCAAGCGGCGGCAGGTCCTCGATCCGGGCCAGCCCGAAGGCCTGCAAAAACCGGTTCGTGGTCTGGTACACATGCGGTCGGCCGAGGTCGTCGGTGCGGCCGCCGATCGCGACGAAATCCCGCTCCAGCAGCTGGCGCAGCATTTCCTCGCAGCCGACGCCGCGGATTGCCTCGACTTCGGCGCGGGTCACCGGCTGCCGATACGCGACGATCGCCAGCGTCTCCATGGCCGCAGCCGAGAGCCGATTTTCCGGGGGCGTGGCCAACAGCCGACGGACCCACGGCCCCAAAGCCGGCCGGGTGAGCAGTTGGAAGCCGCCGGCGATCTGCTCGATCCGGAACGCCGCCCCGGCCTCGTCCTGCAGCCGGCGCAGATCCCGGAGGAGTGCACGGGCCTTCGTGCCGTCCGGCAGTCGGGCCAGCTTGGCGAGGCGGCGGGGAGAGAGCGGCTGCCGCGCGACGAATAACGCGGCCTCCAGGCGGGCGAGCTCATCCGACCGCTGGTGGAGGCCGGGGGCGATCGGTTCGGGCGTCGGTTTCGGTCGGCGCCGGGCCGGCGGCCGGCGCGGCCGGCGCGCGGGGGGTGCGAGCGGTGGAGTCCAGATGCGCAACGTCGTGCGGCCTCCAAGGCTGCCGGAAAGCCCGCGCGCGATCTTCGGTTTCTTGGGCATGGGCCGGCTCGTACACCGTGTGGGCTATCGCAGGCCAGGCTGGCCGCCGTCGTCCGCCGTGCGCAGCGGATTGCCGACGTCGGGACGTGTCGCCAGCCGGTGCTTCCAAAACTGCACCTGGCCATGCAGGTTCCTGAGCGCCACCACGGGGTCGGGATTCGACGATTGAAACACGCGCTGGAGCTGTCCTGAGGGATCCGCCGGTACGCGGCACGAGCAGCGGTACGATGTGCCCTGCATCATCGGCACGCACTCGATCGATACCGCCCCGAGCGCCCGCAACCGATCCTCGATCGTGCCCCTGGAGCGAGCCGCGTCTTCCGCTGCGACGAGCTGCGGAGGCGACGGCTGCGGAGGCGTGGCCGGCGGCGTCGTGTTTCCGACCGCTGCGGTGACGGGCCGCAGGTCCGCGGGCGGCGAAATGGGCTCCGGTGGACGCGGTGGAGTCGGCGCCGGTACGGCCGCCACCGGCACGACTGCCGGCGGTGCGGGCTCCGGCACGCGGGCCGGGTTCGCCGTGGGCGCCGCACCGCGCGAGAACCGCTGCATCGCCAACCGCCATTCCCGCGGAATCTTGTGCGAGAACATCGCCACGAGCGGGACGACGGCCATGCACGCGAACAGGAGGCACGAGCGAAGCTTCATACGAGTGATCCCGGCCGCGGACGGCACTCTTAGCAATGGGAATCGGGGGAAGGAAGGTAGCCGGGCGAAGGCCGCGTCACAATCCTGAATTCACCGCCTCCAGCCGCCATCCGTGGGTGATCTACGGGGCGGGCTCGGTGACGATCGCACGGCGTTCGGGGGAGGTGCCGTCATCATCGGCGGCGAAGTGCGGGATGCCGGGGGCATAGTCGATCGGTATGGTCCGGCGGCCCCGGGCCACGATCTCACGAATCGCGTCCTGCACGACCAGTTTCTCCAGTTGCGGCCGCAGTGTTTCCGGACGCGCGTCGCCCGGCTTGAGGTCGGTGACCCGCACGAGATGAACGCCGAACGGGGTGACGAACGGCTTCGAGATCTCCCCCTTCGCCAGCGCGAACGTCTGCCGGGCGAATTCCTCGTCCATGGCGCCGTGCCGCGGGAAGTAGCCGATGTCGCCCCCCTGACGCCGGCTCGGGCCCGCCGAGTGCTTGAGGGCGGCGTCGGCGAAGCTGATCGTGCCCTGGAGGATGTCGGTGCGCACCTGCGCGGCCCGCCGCTCGAGTTCGGCAAGCGCTGCGGCGCCGCGACCGGGGTCGGGCCGCAGCACGATGTGGCTGGCCCGTACGAGCGTGCCGTCGAGATCACGACGGTGCTTCGTGAAGGCCGCCTCGAGCGAATTGCTCGTGAGTTGCGGCAGCAGCAGCTTGTTGAGCGCGATCTCGAGCCGGATCTGGTTGCGGAGCGACGTCTCGTCGCGGCCCGACTGCGCGAGGAACGTCTCGATCGCGATCTGCCGATCGGCGAGCTGGCCGCGCATGCGCGTGATGATCTCCGTCACCTCGTCCTCGTCGACGGAAATCTGCCGGGCTTCCACTTCGCGGCGCAGGAGCCGTTCGTCGACCAGTTGCTCCACCGTCTCGGCCATCAACCGTCGCTCGCGTTCGGGGTCGAGCAACCTTCCCTGAGCCACCCGCTTCACGGCCGCATCGACTTCCGACCGAAAGATCGGCGTGTCGCCCACCGTCACGGCGACGCTCGCCCCACCGGCCGGTGACGAGCCCGTCGCTTCCCCGCCGGCCGTCGAGCGCGGAGCGCCCCAGCCGACCACGAGAGCGGCAGCGAGCGCGAGGCTGCGCGACGACATGACTGGGTTGCGCACTGGCGGAAGCAAGCACGGGGGAATGGGTGATGACCTCCTATCGTAGGGTATGGCGTCGGCATCCGACACCCAGCCGGACCGGTCTTCGCACGGCGGGGATGCTGGCCGTGCACCCGGGTGCGCGGCACAATGGCCCGCCGGCGGAATGCCCCGCGGTCGCACTTCCCTGCACGTCGTCCATGGCTCATATCGCGATCAGCCTGTGCGGAGAAGGCCGCGGCCATGCCACGCGGATCGCCACGCTCACGGAACGGCTGCGCGACCGGCACGACCTGCTCATCTTCACGTCCGCCGACGCCCTCGAATTTTTGTCGCGCCGGTTCGCGGGCGACGGGCGCATCAGGGTCGTCGGCATCCCGGGCATCGTCTTCCAGTACAGCGGAGGCCGGCTCGACGTGACCCGGTCGATCGCCACCGGCCTCGACTACCAGGCCCGCCAGCTCGGCCCGCTCGTCGACCTGATGCTGCGCGAGCTCGACGAGTTCGGGGCCGATCTGGCCGTGACCGACTTCGAACCCTCCCTGCCGCGGGCCGCGGCCCGCCAGGGCATCCCGCTGGTGAGCGTCGACCACCAGCACTTCCTGCTCGCCTACGACCTGTCGTCCCTGCCCTGGTGGCTGCAGTGGCAGGCGTGGCTGATGAGCCACGCCGTGTGGATGTACGTCACGGAGGCGACCGACACGGTCGTCTCCGCGTTCTTCCGCCCACCGCTCAAGCGCGGCTGGGAGCACGTCGTGCAGGTGGGGCCCCTGTTGCGCGCCGAGGTCGCGCGCGCGATTCCCAGGGACGACGGCTTCGTGCTCAGCTACCTCCGCAGGCACACCCCCTTCGCGGCGCTGGCGACGCTCGCCGACTGCGGCCTGCCGGTGCGGGTGTACGGGCTCGGCGAACGGGACGCCGTGGGAACGGTCTCGTTCCACGCGATCGACGAGCGCCGGTTCATCGACGACCTCGCCGGCTGCCGCTGCCTCGTGTCCGCCGCCGGCAACCAGCTGATCGGCGAGGCGCTCCATCTCGGCAAACCGATGCTGTTGCTTCCGGAGCGGGCGCATGCCGAACAGCTCATGAACAGCCACTTTCTCGCGGGGATGGGCTGTGGCGACTTCACGCTCCTGGAACAGGTGACGAACGCCCAGGTCCGCGGTTTCATCGAGCGTCTCGACACGTTCCGGCCCGCCATCGACGCCGTCGCCGGCCGGCTCGACGGCACCGACGACGTCGTCCGCGTCATCGAGCATCGGCTCGCCGTGCCGCGAAGCCTGCCGGCGTCAGATGCCGCACGAGCGCCGGAACCATCGCCCGCAGCGCCCGCCCGCGGTGGCTGATCACGGCCTTCACGGCGGCTGAAAGTTCGCCGAACGTCTGATGGTATTCGGGCACGATGAAGAGCGGATCGTAGCCGAACCCGCCCGCGCCGCTCGCCTGCTCGGCGATGATTCCGCCGCAGGTACCGGACGACGTGGCGACGATCTCCCCGCCGGGATCCGCGAGTGCCGCATGGCAGGCGTAGTGGGCCGACCGCCCGGCACCGCGGTGGCGAGCGAGCCGTTCCACGAGCAGCGCGTTGTTCGTCGCGTCGGTGGCCGCCGCGCCGGAGAACCGCGCGGAGAAGATTCCCGGGGCTCCCCCGAGCGCGTCGACCACGAGGCCGCTGTCCTCGGCCAGCACCCAGGCGCCGATGGCTCGTGCCTGCGCGGCCGCCTTCAAGGCGGCATTCTCGGCGAACGAGGTTCCCGTCTCCTCGACCTCGACCGCCCTCGGCTCGTCGGCGAGGGATCGGCAGTGGATGCCCAGGGGTGCGAGCAAGTCGGCGAGTTCACGAAGCTTGCCCGCGTTCGTCGTGCCGAGAACCAGCGTCGGACGGGCCGCGTTCATCACCGCCAGCCACCCGGCGTGCGGGGCACGTCGATCGGCCTCGGCTTGACGTCGAGCAGGATGCCGTCGATCGCACGGGGCATCACGGTGCCGGTGGCGAGCTTCGTGGGATCGGGGCCGAGTTCCCGCATGATGCGCGCCACCTCGGGGTGGACCGCGGCCGCGCCATTGGCCTGCGGGACGGCCAGTTGGTCGATGCTGCCGACGCAGACGATGCTCGATTCGCGATCGTGGAATTCCCACGCCTGCCAGCCTGCGCGCCGCAGGGCCTCGGTGAGCCTGTGGGCCTTGTCGGCCGCCTCGGCGAGCCGGCTCTCGAGTTTCACGTCGTCGTTGCCCGCCGCGATCGCCTTCTGGTCGAACGTGCCCGCCCCGGTGAACGTGGCCACGCGGACGGTGTAGCGGCCGGGGCAGTCGAGCAGGCTGTGGGTCACGTCGGCGTTCATCTCCACGACGAACGAATCGACCTCCTGCTGCGAGAAATAGTCCTCCGGCAGCAGCGGATTGGGGATCACGAAGGCCAGGTGCATCGGCCCCTTCGCAGCCTTGTCGAGCCCGATCATCTTGCGGAAGTCGGCGAACGACCGGCTCTTGCCCGCTTCGCCCGTGAGCGCCTTGGGCTGGAGTCCCTTGATCGTCGACAGCAGTTTCTGGCCGCGCGGGTCGTCGAATGACGCGAAGTCGCCGACGAGGACGGCCACCTCGATCACCTGCTCGGAATTGGCATACCGCATCTTCTTCGGCGAGCCGTCAGGGTTGAGGCCGAGGCCCTGCTGCTTGCCGGTGTAGTCGAACGACTTCTCGTGCGTGTAGGCCTTGAGCTTGTGGTCGCCCCGCAGCTCCTGCACGAGCCGGCGGGCATCCTCGCGGGCGCCCTCGCCGCGGAACGTGGCGGCGAGCACGAGCCAGGGACCATCCCGTTCGGCGAGGGGAAACATCGCGTTGGCGGGCATCTCGGCCGGCGAGAACCACGCGGTCGGCAGCCAGCCGCCCTGGGCCCGCGCCTCGGCCGGGGCGGCGAACACCACGAGCGCGACGCCGAAGACCGACGCGAGCGGCAGTGGAAGGCGGGCGGTGGGCAGGCTCGGATGATGCATGCGTCGAGGATCGGAAAGACGTTCCACGGGCGGTGGATGGATCGTCACGACCGTAGCAAGGGCACCCGCTCCGGCACCAGACCGATTGCCCCCGGGGGAAAGTGGTGAAGAATGGGGGGTATGGAGCGTTTCACCCGCCGCCGTGTGTCCGTGGGCGCGATCGCCGCGCTGGT
The DNA here is from genome assembly GCA_037129475.1 of Planctomycetia bacterium. GTDB lineage: Bacteria > Planctomycetota > Planctomycetia > Pirellulales > UBA1268 > RGVT01. Next base: position 8,642 of record JBAXUY010000010.1, read on the forward strand.
GGCCGCGTGGGTCGTGATCCTCGTCGTTCCACCGGCGATCCTGCTCGTTCAACGGGACGCATGGCTCGCCGCCCTCGAGCGGCCCGAAGCCCAGGCCGGATGGGACGAGTTCCGCAATGCGATGCGTGAACAGACCGGCCGCCAGGGCCCGGTGCAGCGCAAGGTTCCCAAGAGTCCGGAGCCGCCGCTCCGCGTGTGGCTGCGCGACCACGTCGGGCTGGCGATCGCGGCCTGGCTCGTGCTGGGCGGCACGCTCGGACTGTGCACCGGTGCGCTCGTCGTCGGAGCCGCCACGACCGGCGCGGGGCCGGCATCAGCGGCCGAGGATCAGTCGGGCCGTCAGCGCGACGACGAAAAACAGGATAAGCGTGATGCCGAGGACACCGAGCAGCGAAGACACGGAAGATGACCTGCGAGTGATGCGAAGGAACAGGATGCCCGTTCCGGGATGGTACGCATCCGTCGCGACCAGTCAACTTCCTGCCGAGCGACGAAAGATGTCTTCGGGCAGGGCGCAGAGCGCGGTGCGGCCGACGTCGTCGAGCGTCCGCCGCTGTCCCACCGTGTTCCACGGCGTCACATCGGCGAGCTCGGGCATGATTTCCAGGATCTGCTCCACGAGCATGTCGACGATTCGCTCGGTGGGCGTGCCGCGGGTGCGTTCGCGGAGGGCGGCCGCCGTCTTCATGAGCTTCACCATGCGCGACCGTTCCAGCACGGGGCCCGAGAGCTGGCCGTCGGCCTCGACGAGGAGTTCGGCGATCGGCACCTCGAGCACTTCCTGCCAGCGCATCACTTCGGAAATCCGCAGGTCACAGTCGGGCTGTTCCTGACGGCGCACGACCGCCATCTCGATGCCGAGCCGTCGAGCCACGTTTCGCAGCGTCACGCCCTGACGCTGCCGCACGTCGGCGATCCGGTGCATTCTCTTTTGGCGTCGCAGCGGCACCCGGCGGTCGTGCTGCGACGTGGTGAGCCGGTCCGACTCGCTCGCTGCGCGGGCTGCATCGGAGTGGCCGCTGTCCGCGACGGCGAACGGATCGTGGTCGTCGAAGTCGTCATCGCACTCGGCGGCATAGTCGACGGTGGCCATTGCAACTCTCCTTGATTCCGAGAACGTGCCGGATCCACGCTGCCGTGTCCGTCACCTGCCTGCTTGTCGTGGCCGCGATCGTCGCGGTGAGAGATGTACGCAGGGGGGGCGGCCTGCGTTCGCGCAGGTCGAAAAATTTGGTTTCGCGCGTGGACGCCGGGCCTCGAATCCCGCCCTGCCGCCCTGCTTTGGTAGCCTGGGCCTTCCCGGCCGGACCGGAATCGACAGGTGCCTGCATGACCACGACCCTCGCTGCCTCCGCCGCCTCCGCCTGGATCGATGCCGGCCCGAGGACGACGGTGATCGTGCGGGGTTCCGATGCAGCCCGGTTCATCGACGGCTTCACGACGGCGGCGATCGCTCCGCTCGTGCCCGGCTCGGGCACGGAGGGATTCTTCGCGGACGCGAAGGGATGGGTGCTCGCGCTCGCCGCGATCCTGCGCACCGAGGACGGCGTGTGGATCGATGCGTTTCCCGGAGGGGCCGTGTCGCTGGCGGAGCACCTCGAACGGTATCACATCCGTGAGCAGCTCGAGATCATCGACGAGACAGCCGCACGCGCGAACATCGTGGTGACGGGCGCCGCGGCCCGCGCCGCGATCGAGGCGCTCGGAGGCGTGTCTGTGCCGCACGACCCGTGGGGCCACGTGCAGGGCACGATCGGCGGCATGCCCGTCGCCGTCGTCGCCGTGCCGTGGGCGGGACCGGGCGGTTGTCTCGTGCAGGCGGCGGTCGTCGATCGGGCGCGGGTCGTGGCGGCCTTCGAGGCGGCGGGGATCCCGGCCGCCGACGCGAAAGCATTCGAACGACTGCGGATCGAGCAGGGCTGGCCTGCGCCGGTGGACATCCCGGCCAAGACGTTGCCGCAGGAACTCGACCGCGACGGCACGGCGATCTCATTCACGAAGGGGTGCTACCTCGGCCAGGAAACGGTCGCGCGGCTCGACGCGCTCGGACACGCCAACCGCCGGCTCGTGGGCCTCGCCGCCGCCGGCGCGATTGAGGTCGGCACGACCGTCCGTGCCGCCGGCGTCGCATGCGGGTCGATCACGTCGGTGTGCCGGTCGCCGCGCGCCGGTGGCTGGCTGGGGCTCGCCGTCCTGCCCGTGAAGGCATGTGCCGCCGATGTCATGCTCGATGCGGGCGGCACTCCCGTGCGCGTGGTCGAGCTGCCGCTTCCCGAGCCTGCCGCCGAGCCGACGCCCCCTTCCTCGCGTGGCGGAGAGGTCGTGTTCGCGGCACGCCGCTTTCGAGTCGTCCGGATCACCGAGCCTGGCGTCGCGCGGCAGCGCGAGGTCGTGGAACATCCCGGGAGCGTCGTCGTGCTCCCGCTCGTGACGCCGGACCAGGTCTGTCTCGTGGAGGTGGTGCGCGTGGCGGTGGGGGAGACGCTGCTCGAATTGCCCGCCGGGACGCTCGATCGTGTCGAGACGCTCGCCGAGGCGGCCGCCCGCGAACTCGCCGAGGAGACCGGCTACCGGGCCGGCCGCATGGCGAGCCTCGGTGGATTCTGGATGTCGCCCGGCATCCTGCATGAGCGCATGCATCTGTTCGTGGCGGAGGACCTCGTGCCCGGGCCGCAGGCGCTCGAGCCCGGCGAGCAGATCCGGACGCGGGTGGTGCCGGTCGCGGAGGCGGTGGCCATGTGCCTCGACGGCCGGATCCAGGATGCGAAGACCGTGGCGGGCCTGCTCCTGTGGGCGGCCCGCGGACGAGGTCAGGCCTGCGGGACGGTCACCGGCGCCTGACGGCTCGGTGTGCGATCGAGCAGGAAGAGCACGCCGCCGATCAATCCGTTGGCGATCGTGGTCAGGAACCAGAGCAGTCCGATCGCGATGGCCTGCTCCGGGGGCACGCCCGCCGGCGCGAGGAGGAAGGCGAGCCCGCCCTCTCGCACCCCGACGCCGCTGATGCTGATCGGCAACACCATCGCCAGCGCGATCAGGGGCACGACCGCGAACCAGACCGAGAGGGGAAGCGTCACGCCAAGCCCGCGGGCGACGAGCGCCACCGCGACCGAGCCCCCCATCTGCACCAGCAGGCTCCACGCAACGGCACGGGTCATGAGACTCGGCCGCATCTGGTAGGGCAGCAGCCGCGAGATGAACTGCCGAGCGGCGTGCGGTTCGGGAAAGAGCGTGAGCAGCCGATCGAGCGATCCCACCGCGAGCCAGATCACGGCGAGCACGGCGACGAGGAGCGTTGCCCCCACCGCGACCGTCGCCACGAGCCCGAGCGACCACTCCTTGCCGATGACGGCGGCACCGGCGAGCACGCCGAGTGCGGCGAGCCCGGCGAGCCGATCAGCGAGCACCGTGCAGCCGGCGAGCAGCCGGCCGGGCGTCGAATCGGCAAGCCGATAGGCCTTCACCACGTCGCCGCCGATCGACGTCGGCAGGCAGAGGCTGAAGAACGCGCCTTCGAAAAATCGCCAGATGAAGAGGCCGATCGAAAAGGGAAATCCGATCGGACGGGCGAGCAACGCCCAGCGCACCGCGGCGATCACCTGCACGACCATCCCGGTGGCGAATCCGGCGAACCACCAGCGCCAGTCGATCGTTTTGAAAAGTCCGGCCAGCTTCGGCCATTCCACGCCGCGCAGGGCCAGCGCCATGAGCACACCCGTGACGCCGACGCGCAGCCCGACACTGGCCCACGCCGGCAGTCGTGGCCGCGTGCCGCCCGGGGCTGTTTCCGCCATGTCCTCGTCCGCCGCCGCCATGCCTCTGCCGTCCTCCTCGTGCCGCGGGTACCCTACACGATTGTGCCACCCCGGTCCCAGTGAGATCTTCGAGGCGTATCGCGCATGGCGGCGTTGATCGCTTGGCCCGTTGCATGGCTCGCCGACGCCACGATCGTGGCGTTTTTGTGCGTGTTGGGGGGCAACGTGGGGAGTTTCCTGAACGTCGTGGCGCACCGGCTGCCGCGGGGCATGTCGGTCGTCCGCGGCGGATCACGCTGTCCGGCGTGCGGCCGCCCCGTGCGCTGGCACGACAACGTGCCGGTGCTCGGGTGGTTGTTGCTCGGCGGCCGCTGCCGCGACTGCGGCAGCCCGATCGCGTGGCGGTATCCATTCGTGGAGGCGGTCGGCATGCTCATTGGCGCGACCGTCGCCGTCGAACTGCTCACCGGCGGCCGGACCTGGCCGCCGGTGAGGTTTGGCACCGGCAGGATCGGCGCCGACGTGCTGCTCATGCAGCCCGATTGGTCGCTGGCGCTCGTGTGCGTCACGCATGCGGCGTTGCTCTTTGTGGTGCTGGCGTGGGCGCTCTTCGAAGCCGATGGCACCGAGGTGCCGTGGAGGTGGTGTTGCGGCGCCTGCCTCGCGCTGGGGGCGGTCGTTGTCCTTGCGGGCGGGCCGATCACGTCCGGCGGGTGGCCCGCCCTCGCGCAGGCGGCGCTCGGCGCAGGCATCGCCGGGCTGGTTGGAAGCGCCGTGGGGAATCGCCTGCTGTGGCAGGCGTTGGTGGTCGCGGGCCTGGTGCTCGGCTGGCAGGGGCTCCTGGGCACGATGGCCATCATGCCGATCGCGGCCGCCGTACGGATCGGGCTCGCGGCAGGAGTGGGGAGGGGGTTCGAGCCGGGGCCGAGATGCGTCGATCTCGTGGTGGCGATCGGGGTCCAGGTGCTGGCATGGCGGTGGCTGGCTGCGGCCTGGCTGCCGGATCTTTAGATTCTCGTGTGCTGGGCGGCACCGCTCCGTGGGCCGCTGCGACTGGCTTGTCTCGTGGTGTATGCTTGAAGGCGTCCGAGATGGAGGCCGCGCGAGACCGATGAGCATCACTCCAATCGTTCCCGGCGTTGCTCCGCGGCCCGCGGCCTCGAGGCCCGCTCCGCCGCCCATCGACGAGGGCTTGATCGAGGGCACGAAGCGCCGCCTCGGCGAGTTTGCGGCGGAACTCGCCCAGCCGGAGGGTCGCGGCGTCTGGACGGCGATCGCCGTGCTCACGGCGCTCTTGGTCTACAGTTATTGGCCGGGCCTGCTCAACGCGCAGTCGAGCTGGAGCAATCCCCAGTATTCGCACGGCTGGATCGTGCCCCTGTTCTCGGTCGCCCTGCTGTTCTGGTGGAGGAAACCGGTCGAGCCGGTGACCCTGTCGGCCCGGATCTGCGGCATGCTCTTGCTGGCTGCGAGTTTCGGGCTGCGGCTGGCGGTCGCCCGCTACCGGATCGTCACGATCGACATGTACACGTTCGTGCCGGCCCTGGCCGGGGTGTTTCTCCTCGTGGGCGGATGGAGCATGTTCCGCTGGGCCTGGGCACCGATCGCGTTTTTGATCTTCATGTATCCGCTGCCCGACGAGGCCACGCGCTACCTGCTCGGCCCCCTCCAGACGCTGGCCACGATCGTGAGCACCTACGCCCTGCAAACGATCGGGCTCGACGCCTTTCGGGAGGGCAACCAGATCGTCGTCGGCGAGATGCATCTGGGCGTCGTCGACGCCTGCAGCGGCCTGCGCATGCTCACCATCTTCGTGGCCCTGTCGGTGGCCCTCGTGATGCTCGGAGACCGGGAATGGTGGGAAAACCTCGTGATTCTCGCGAGCGCCATTCCGATCGCACTGATCGTCAACTCGATCCGTATCACCGTGACGGGCCTTCTGTACCAGGTGGCCAATTCGGAGTTGGCGGAAATGGTTTTCCACGATCTGGCCGGCTGGGTGATGATGCCGATGGCCCTCGGCATGCTGTTTTTCCTGCAGCAGGTCCTGGCCCACATTTTTGTGACGGAAGATGCTGCGGTGGCGGTAGTTGCGCCTCGCCGGCAGCCCGCGGAGCCGGGGGCTGTAGCGGCCTCGCGACCGCGCCAGTCGGCGCCACCGGCCGTGATCCGCCCCGGGGCCGGGGCCCCGCCGGCAAGGCGTGCGGATTGACGCGAAATTATGGGGTACAGTGAAGACGGTGGTGGTGGTCCCCACCAGGTGGCTGCATGAGCGAAACAATGACGGCAACGGATGCTTCCACGGCGCCGGCCACCGCAGGACCTGCGGCAGGTGCGCTCGTGGTGCGCGACAGCGCGATCGCGCCCCTGCCGCCGTTCTCCCTGCCGTCGTATCCGGGTGACGATCCGCTCGCGGGCGGCGTCGACTACCGCCGGGTATGGCACGCGTTCCGGCGGCGCTGGCTGCCGGCCATCGCCCTCGGCACGCTGCTTGCGGTGGCCGCGGCGGTCGCGACATGGGTGTTTCTGCCCCGGGGCTACGAGGCCGTGGCCTGGCTGCGCATCCGCGACAAGGGTGGCATGCTGGGCGGCGGTGGTCGCGACAACTCGGAGTACGAGGCCTATCGGAAGACCCAGGTGGCGCTGATCAAGTCGCCGTTCGTCATGACGTCGGCGCTGCGCCGCTCAGGCATTGCGGATCTCGAACTGATCCGGGAGCAGGATGAGGATCCGGTCGGCTGGCTGACGCGTTCGATCCAGGTCACCGCGCCCATGGAGTCGGAGGTCGTCCAGGTGAGGCTGCGCGGCAAGGTTGCGGCCGACGTGGCGAAGATCGTGAACGCCGTCACCACCAGCTACCTGGAAGACATCGTCAACAAGGAGCGGACCGAGAGCCTGGGCCGTCGTGACGCGCTCGAGAAGAAATACAAGGAAAACGTGGCCGAGATGCGCGAGCAGCGCGAGACGTTCAATACGCTCGCCCGCACGCTCGGCACCGGCAACAGTGCCGAGGTGATCACGCAGCGGGCGCTGCTCCTCGACCATCTCGGCACGCTCCGCGCGCAGCTCTCGCAGACGCAGCGGGATCTCACCACCATCGACGCCGAACTGGCGATCATCGATGCGAAGACGCGGGGCGACATCGCCGAGCAGGATGCGTTGCCCGACGAGATGGTCGATGCGGCGCTCGTCCGCGACCCGCAGATCGTGGAGCTCGATGGCAAGCTGGCGGCGCTCGACGAATCGATCCTGTTTCAGGAGCAGCGCAGTGCCCGCGGCGCCAACGAGCCGGCCGTGAAGCGGCTGCGGGCCCAGCGGGAGCAGATCGTGAACCGGATGGTGCAACGGCGCGAGGAGCTGCGTCCGCAGATCGTGGCCCAACTGGCCCTCGATGCCGCCGGCCGCCGCCCCGGGCAGACGGCGCTCGAGAGCCCGATCGTCCTGAAGATGCGACGGGAAATGCTCGCCAGCACGCTTGCGGAAACCTCGAAGCAGTTCGACAAGGTCGCCAAGGAGGTGACGGAACTCGGCAAGGCGAACGCCGACCTCGAGCATCGCCGCAGCGAGATCGAACAGTTGCAGAAGGTCACCGATCAGATCGGCATGCAGCTCGAAACGACGTCCCTCGACCTGTCGATGCCCAGCCGCGTCACGCTCATCGAGGAGGCGAGCGTCCCCGAGGGGGATGACCGCCTGTTTCGCATCATGCTGACCACGCTCGCCGGCGGCGCCGGGCTCGTGCTGGGGGGCGGCCTCATCGTGCTGCTGGAATACCTGCGTGACCGGCTCAGTACGCCCGACGAGGTGCCCCAACGGCTGGGCGTGCGGGTGCTCGGCACCCTGCCCCGGGTGCGGCGGTCGCGCCGTCACGGCGACGACGGCCTGATGGCCGAGAGCGTCGACAGCATCCGGGCGCTGATCGCCCAGTCGGGCCGCGAGGCTCCCCGGGTGATTCTCGTGACGAGCGCCGTGGAGCACGAGGGCAAGACGACGTTCGCGGCCCAGTTGGCGGCCAGTCTGGCCCGCTCCGACAAACGCACGCTGCTGCTCGACGGCGACCTGCGGCACCCCAACGTGCACCTGACCCTCGAACTCGAACTGGGTCGTGGGCTGGCGGAGTTGCTGCGTGGCGAGCTCACCGGCGACGAGGCGGTGCAGCCGACGAGCATCGACGGGCTGTTCGCCGTGACGGGCGGGACCTGCGATTACGCGGCGGTGACGGCCCTGTCGCGGCCCGAACTCGCCAGGCTCATTCGCGGCTATCGCGATTCGTTCGATCATGTCGTGATCGACGCCGGCCCGGTGCTGGCGTTCGCCGACTCCCTGCTGCTCGGCCAGCAGAGCGATGTTGCGATCGTGGCGTCGATGCGGGATTCGAGCCGGGTTCCCTTGATCAACGCGACGATCGATCGCCTGCGGTCGGTGGGGGTTCGCGTGCTGGGCTTGGTCGTCAACGGGTGCGCCGATTCGCGGCCGCGGCGGCTCTACGAATCCCCGCTGCCTCGGTAGGGTCGTCCGTCATTCGGGCGGGGGTGATGTCGATGAAGATGTCTTCGCTTACAGGCCTCGTCACGGTGGTGCTGGCCGCGGTGCTCGTCGTGGGCGTCACCGTCGTGCAGGGCATGTTCACCGACCGCTGGAGCGGGCGCAACGTCAAGGCCGAGCTCAAGGATGCCGCCGAGCGCCTGGAGGCCAGGTTTCCGAGTCGGTTTGGCAGCTGGGAGTACGTGCAGGAGCTCGCGAGCGACCCCAAACAGCTCGAACGGGCCGGAGCCGTCGGTCACATCAGCCGACTGTTCACCAATCGTGAAACCGGCGCGAAGGTGTCGGCCTTCATCGTCTGCGCGACACCGCACGATGCCTCCGGTCACACGCCCGATCGCTGCTATCCCGGCGCCGGGTTCGAGATCGCGGAGTCGGAACACCGCCAGAGCATTCCCCTCGAGGACGGCCGGATGGCCGAGACGTTCACCGGCACCTTCCGCAAGACGGGCCAGACGCTGCGGGTGTTTTGGACGTACGGCGTCGACGGCCGCTGGGTGGCCCCGCAGATCGCCCGCATCGAGCTGGCAGGCACCTCCGCCGTCTACAAGCTGTATGCGATCATCGACGAAACCCGGCTCCCCGGGGGCGAGGCCACGGTGATCTGCGGCGACTTCCTGTCGGCCCTCCTGCCCGAGTTCGACGCGGTGATGTTCGGCATCGAGAAGGGCGACGGTGCCGTGCCCGAAGGCGGGAAGCGGCCGGCGGGCAACGCCACCGACCCTGCGGAAACCGCGGTGATTTCCGGGCGAACCACCGACGCTGGCTGAATTTCGGATCGGCGCTGACCCGGGCGCCGTCGCTCGGGTATTCTCCCGTCACGCGGCCTCGCGGCCGCATGCCGAGACTCGCGATATCGAGGCCAGGAGGTTCCAGCCGTGTCGGTTTCCGCCAAGCGGGCTTTGATCACCGGAATCACGGGGCAGGACGGGTCGTACCTGGCCGAGTTGCTGCTCGACAAGGGCTACGAGGTGCACGGCATCGTGCGCCGGTCGAGCACGTTCGGCACGCAGCGGATCGAACATCTGTACCGCGACATTCACGACATGGATCGGCCGCTCGTGCTGCACCATGGCGACATGGCCGACGGCAACGGACTCGCGCGGCTGATCCGGGAGATCCGGCCGACGGAGGTCTACAACCTCGCCGCCCAGAGCCACGTTCGCGTCAGCTTCGACCAGCCCGCCTACACGGCCGACGTCACCGCCGTGGGAACGCTGCGGCTGCTCGAGGCGATCCGCGACTTCCAAGACGCGGTCGGCTACCAGATCCGCTTCTACCAGGCATCGAGCTCGGAGATGTACGGCAAGGTGGTCGAGACGCCGCAAAAGGAGACCACGCCCTTCTATCCCCGCAGCCCCTACGGCGTCGCGAAGCTCTACGCCCACTGGATCACGGTCAACTATCGCGAGAGCTACGGACTCCACGGCTCGTGCGGCATCCTCTTCAATCACGAGAGTCCGCGTCGCGGCGAGACGTTCGTGACCCGGAAGATCACCCGTGCGGCCACCCGCATCAAGCTCGGCCTGCAGAAGAAGCTCTACCTCGGCAATCTCGACGCCCAGCGCGACTGGGGCTTCGCGGGCGACTACGTCGAGGCGATGTGGCTGATGCTCCAGCAGGATGAGCCCGACGACTACGTCATCTCGACCGACGAGACCCACTCGGTGCGCGAGTTCTGCGAAAAGGTGTTCGGCCGGCTCGACCTCGACTATCGCGACTTCGTGGAGATCGACCCGCGCTACTTCCGGCCCGCCGAGGTCGACCTGCTCCTCGGCTGCTCGCAGAAGGCCCGCCACAAGCTCGGCTGGCAGCCGCGGGTGTCGTTCGACGAGCTCGTGGCCCTGATGGTGGAGTCGGACCTCGAACTGGCCCGCAAGGAGCAGGTGCTCCTCGCCGCCGGGCACGACGCCTCGGTGCCCAACCGCTGAGCCCTCGCCGATGATGAATCTGGCGAACAAACGGATCGTCGTCACCGGAGGAGCAGGCTTCCTCGGCCGGGCCGTCTGCCGGTTGCTGCGCGACCGCGGCGTGCACGACGACCGGTTGTTCGTGCCGCGCAAGAAGGATTTCGACCTGACGGTGGAGTCCGACGTGGCCCGGCTCTACGACACCGCCCGGCCCGATGTCGTGATTCATCTTGCCGCCGAGGTCGGAGGCATCGGTGCCAACATGGCCCAGCCGGGCCGGTTCTTCTACGCCAACATGGCGATGGGCCTGCACCTCGTCGAGCACGCCCGCCGCCGGGGCCTCGGGAAGTTCGTCCACACCGGCACCGTGTGCGCCTACCCCAAGCACTGTCCGATCCCGTTTCGCGAGGAGGATCTCTGGAACGGCTATCCGGAGGAGACGAACGCCCCCTACGGCGTCGCCAAAAAGGCGATCTTCGTGATGCTCGACGGCTACCGTCGCCAATACGGCCTCGAGAGCGCGGTCGTCGTGCCCGTCAACCTCTACGGACCCGGTGACAACTTCGACCCCGCCTCGAGCCACGTGATCCCGGCGCTGATCCGGAAATGCGAGGAGGCACGGCTCGCGGGCGCCGCCGAGGTGGTCTGCTGGGGCACAGGCTCCGCCACCCGCGAGTTCCTGTACGTCGACGACGCCGCGGAGGGGATCGTGAAGGCGGCCGAAATCATGGACGAGCCGGTCCCGATCAATCTCGGCGGCGGTGTCGAGATCCCGATCCGCGATCTCGTCGTGAAGATCGCCGCGGCCTGCGGCTATCAGGGCCGCATCACGTGGGACACGTCGAAGCCCGACGGTCAGCCCCGCCGTGGCCTCGACATCACCCGGGCCCGCACGCTCCTCGGCTGGGAGCCGAAGCAGGCCTTCGACACCGGGCTGGCGGCGACGGTGCAGTGGTGGCGCGAGCAGACTGGCTCGCGGGCGTAACGCTTGCTTGCCCAAGCCGGCTTCGGGCTCCCCCGTAGTTAGCGTGGGGCAAGCGTCCCGCTTGCCATGCAGCGCTCGACGGTGAGGCATGTGCTAACCGCCCGTAATCGGAGCCGGCGGTAGGCATGCTCAACTCCGGTCGTGTTGAGAGTACAGGACTCGTGGGTTTTGATCAGACGCGAATAGTCCTCAACGACTCCCTTCGTCTGCGCGTGCCCACCGACCGACTCCGCCGAAAGTCCTTGGCGCTGTAGCGACAGGCCTCCAGGCCTGTCGATCGACAGAGCTGGAACTCTGTCGCCACGAGGGAGCCCGAAGCCGGCGCTGGTTCAAACACGCCTACTCCACGGGCTCGAGGGCGCCGTGGCCGAGGATGAATTTCCGCGTGCCGGCCGGGCCGTCGAAGATCACGGTGCCGACCGATCGTGGGCCCGCGCCGCTGATGCCCGACAGCACGCCCTCGCCGTAGTCGGCGTGTCGGACACGCTGGCCGGCGGCGTAGGCGTGGCGCGGTTTCGGCAGCCCGCCGAGGCGTTCCGCGAGATCCGCGGCGGTCTGGAAGGCGCGCATGCGGGGCTGGTGTTCGCGACGGGCACGCGGCGTGTCGGAGGCGGCGATGTCCTGCGAGATGTCCTCGTCGGCGGGGCCCGCGACGAGTTGCGAGGCTTCATCGACGTCGTGTCGTGAGGGACGGCGTGGGCCGGCATCCGCGAACGTGTCGGCGGAGATGGCTCCCGAGATGGGCGCCTCGGCGCCGGTGAGCACGGTCTCGCTGCCGGTCATCTCCGTGAGAAATACGCTCGGTGCCGAGATCCGGCGCGTGCCGCGGTAGTCACGGATGCGGGCGCAGCTGGCGTGCACCTCCTGCATGCCGCGCGTGATTCCCACGAACACGAGCCGCCGTTCCTCCTCGATCTGCTCGGGGTGGTCGAGACTTCGTTCGTGGGGCAGGATGCCGTCCTCCATCGCGACGAGGTAGACGATCGGAAACTCGAGGCCCTTGGCCGCGTGGAACGTCATCAAGGCCACCCGTTCGCTCGTGGGGTCCCAGACGTCGGTGTCGGCGACGAGGGCCGTGGTCTCCAGGAACGCACCGAGCGGGTCGATGTCGGGCTCCCCGTCCTCCGGTGGCCGATCCTGAAAACTGGCGTCGAGCTGCTGGGCGGCGGTCAGCAATTCCTCGACGTTGGCGAGGCGGTCTTCCCCCTCCTCGTCGATGCCGTCGTCGGCGAGCCACTGGCGGTAGCCCGTCCGCAGGAGGACCGCTTCGAGGAGGGCCGCCACGCTCGTGTCGGCGGTCGCAGCCGCGGCGAGGCCGGCGTGGAGGCGGCCGAATTCACCGAGCGCCTTCGCCGCACGCTTCGAGAGCCCCGGGATGGCGGCGGCACGGCCGGCAGCCTCGAGCCGGCTCAGGCGATGGTCTTCGGCCCAGGCGGTGAGCAGGTCGAGCGACTGCCGGCCGATGCCGCGGGGCGGCACGTTGACGACCCGGAGAAACGCCTCGTCGTCGCGCGGGTTCCTGAGCAGCCGGAGCCACGCGACGACGTCGCGGATCTCCCGGCGCTTGAAGAACTCGAGCCCGCGCACGAGCTGGTAGGGCACGCCGCGGCTTCGCAACGCCACCTCGAGCGACCGCGACAGGGCGTTGGTGCGGAACAGGATGCAGTAGTCCCGCGGTGAACGGCCCGCCCCGACGCCATCCGCGATCTCGTCGGCGATTCGGTCGGCTTCGTCGTGGCTCGTCGAGTCGAGCACGAGCCGCACCCGTTCACCAGCGGCTGCGTCGGTGACGAGCCGCTTCGGCTTGCGGCGCGAGTTGTGGGCGATGAGCCGGTCGGCGGTGCCGAGGATGTTGGCCGTGCTCCGATAGTTGTGCTCGAGCTTCACGACCCGCGCCGTGGGATAGTCGCGTTCGAATTCCAGGATGTTGCGGATGCTCGCGCCGCGCCAGCCGTAGATCGCCTGGTCGGGGTCGCCGGTCACGGCGAGATTGGGATGGTCGATGGAGAGGCCGCGGACGATGCAGTATTGGACCGCGTTGGTGTCCTGGTATTCGTCGACCAGGATGTAGCGGTGGCGGGCATCGAGCAGGGCCCGCAATTCGGGGTTGTCCGTGAGCAGCCGCGCCACGTGCACGAGCAGATCGTCGAAGTCGACGGAGTTCGCTGCCAGGAGGAGTTGCTGGTAGACGGGCCAGAGCTTGACGGCCACCTCGTCGGCTGGCCGGCCCCAGCGGGGCTGGAACGTCTCGGGCGTCAGCAGGTCGTTTTTCGCACGGCTGATGGTGGCCGCGAGGCGGTCGATCGGCGTATGGGTGAGCGACAGGCCAAGCCTCCGGGCGGCCCGCTTGAGCACGGCCGCGGCGTCATTCGGATCGAGGATCGAGTAGTCGCTCGTGAGGCCCACCTGGGACGCGTGCTTGCGCAGCAGGCGGGCGGCGAATCGGTGGAACGTGCCCATCTCCACGGCCTGAGGCCCGACGAGCTCCGTGACGCGGCGCCGCATCTCGTCGGCGGCCTTGTTCGTGAACGACAGCGCCACGATGTGGCGGGCCGGGATGCCTCGGGCGATCAGGTGCGCGATGCGATGGGTGACGACGCGCGTCTTGCCACTGCCCGGCCCTGCCAGGACGAGCAACGGGCCGTCCACGTGCGTGGCGGCCTGCCGCTGGGATTCGTTGAGATTGTCGAGGGAGGGAAGCGACAATTCGCGGATGCTAGCACGCTAGCAGGAAATGGTAGTCGGATTCGGAATGTTTGGATTATATTCCCCGCACCGGCAACGAATCACGGACTCGGAATACCAGGGAGGGACCCCCGCATGCCTCGCATCCCATACAAGAATCTGACCCAGACGGACGAAATGGCCGAGAAGCTCGAGATGAGCACGGCGGAGATCGGCCTGTCGGTACGGACCACGAATTGCCTGGAGGAGAAGGGCATCTTCACCGTGCACGACCTGCTCAACTGCACCCGGGCCGACCTGCTCTCGATCTCGAATTTCGGTGAAAAGACGCTCGAAGAGGTCTACCGGTCCCTCGAGAAGATCGGCTTCTTCCGGGCCTCGCGGCCGGCAGCCGACATGGCCATGGAAGCCACGGAAAATCGCCAGGAATCGCTCGCCTGAGCGACTCGGCGGGCACCATCCCGGCGGCGTGTGCATAATGCGTCGTCCGGCCAGTTCCCGATGGAACGCGGCCGTCGGTGCACGCCTGCGCCAGGAGGATTCGTCCCGTGAGATTGCCGCGGTTCTTCGGCAAGAAGCGCGGACACCGCCGCACCGGCTCCCAGGCCTGGGGGTCGTTCGGTGAAGCGGTCTTCTACGCGGCGCTCGTGGCCGCAGGGTTGTGTTTCGCCGGACTGCTTCTCACCGGTGCCGTCGGCATCGGCCCCGAATCGACGTCGCCCACGTGGTCGCGCGGGTGGCTGTGGACCTTCATCCTGCTGATCCCGGGCGCCTTGCTCGCCTTCGGCCTCGCCGGAGTCGCCCGCACCATCCGGGCCTGGGGCAAGTCCGAAGAGCGACGGGCGGCGGCGGAAGGAATCGCCAACCTGCTTGAAAGCATGGGGCGTTCCCGCGACTCGGACCGTGGTCACCCCGGCGTGCCCGCCTGCGACGACCTCGTCAATTCTCCCGGCACGATCCTGCGCTACCGGTTGCCGATCGAGAGCCCGGAGAGTTGGGCGCTCGTCGGCATGGGGTTGTTCGCGGCGCTGTGGAATGCCGTTCTCGTGGTGCTCGCCGTCAGTGCCGGCATCGACATCGCGAGCGGTCGCGTCGAGTGGGTGTTGCTCGCCGTGCTCGTACCGTTCGTCGCGGTGGGGATCGGCGGGATCGTGCTCTTCGTCCGGCGGCTCGTGCTCGCCACCGCCGTCGGAACGACCCAACTCGAGATCTCCGATCACCCGCTGCTGCCCGGGAAGAGCTACGACGTGCTGCTCGCGCAGGGTGGATCGGGCACCTTCATCTCGATCGCATTGACCTTGGAGGTCGAGGAGCTGGCCTCGTTTCGGCAGGGCACGGACACCCGCACCGAACGAATCATCGTGTGGCGGGAGCCGGTGAGCGAGTGGACGAACCTGCAGATCACCCCTGGCGTCCGATTCGAGACCCATGTGACGGTCACGATTCCGCCGGGCGCGATGCACTCCTTCACATCGGAGCACAACGCCGTCCGCTGGCGGATCGTCGTTCGCGGACAGCCCGACCGTTGGCCGGCGTTCGAGCGCGCGTTCCCGCTGGTGGTCTACCCGGCGACGCTCGCCCACAGCGCCTCGGTCCGCCGTCGGTTCGCCGTCGACGAGGTGCCCGGATGAGCGTAGCCGACGAAGGAAGCGGTGCCGCGAAATTGCCCACGCCCCGGGTCAGCATGTATTTCGACCATCCGGCGCGGCAGTATGCGCCGGCCGGCGATCTCGTCGTCCGGTATGACGTGGAGGGGGCCGCCCCCGCCGTCGTCAGGGCGCTCGAGCGGTCGGTGCTGTGGTACACCGAGGGCAAGGGCGAGGAAGACATCGGCGTCCATCATTTCGAGCGTCTGGACGCCGCCACCGACGTGGCCGAAGCGCTGCCGACCGGCACGATCACAGTGCGTCTTCCTGCGAGCCCGCTCTCCTACGAGGGCATCATCGTCAAGATTCGCTGGTGCGTGCGCATTCGCCTGTTCTTCGTCGCCGGCCGCGACTACGTGTCGGAGCACGTCTTCGAAGTCGGCGATATCGCCCCGGCCCGCGGCACCGTGGAGCGGCTGCCATGATGGTGCCGGTGGCGCACGAGCCGTTGCGAAACCCCTTCTGCACGCGGTCGATCCGTGCGGGACGAATCCCGTCGCTCGATGCATCCGGCCGGCCGGTCAATCCAGCCGACATGCTCGCCGCGCTCGAGAGGCTCGACGGTGCGGCCGCACTCGTGGGCCCGCACGGAAGCGGCAAGAGCACCTTGTTGTGGCACATCGCCGGTGCCCTCGAGGCACGTGGCCAGCGCGTCGAGCGTGTGCGACTGCACCGCCGATGGGACCTCGTGTCACTGGTGCGGGCCGTGGTCCGCGGGGCTGGTGGCGGCACCGTGTGCGTGGACAGCTGGGAGCGGCTTGGCCGACCGTGGGCCGATGCCGTCCGGTGGTTCGCCCGTGCCTGCGGGGCGCGGCTTCTCGTGACAGCCCATGGTCCCGGACCGCTGCCGACGCTGTGGGCGTGCCGCACGTCGCCCGCGCTGCTGGCGGCGATCGTGGCGCAGCTCCCGAACGGAGGAGGCCTCGTTGCGCCGCAGCGCGAGCAGCAGATCGAGGAGGCTTTTCGACGGGCCGCCGGTGACATCCGTGAAGCGTTGTTCCTGCTGTACGACCGCTTCGAGGAGCAGACGCGGGCCCGCCGCCCGGCCAGGCCACACGGCACCTGACCGGGCGGTCGTAGCGATGGTGGCGGCCATGCCGGTCGTGACGGCGCGACTCCATGAATTCATGAATCGCGAGGCGATTTTTTTCAAGCGTGCACCCCGAAGCGGAACCTACGCTTGGGTGACGGTGAAAAAGACGGACGTGTCCGGGGTTTCCGGGCCGCTTCCGCCGTATCCGTCCGAAGGAGTCCGCCATGAAGACGCGACGTTGGATGTTCACGCTGCTGCTCGCAGGCGCTGCCGCATCCATCCTGCCGCAATCGGCCGAGGCCCAGTGCTGTCTCGACGGCCTGTTCGCCGGGTGTGCCTCGTGCTTTCGCAAGGCACCACCCGCCTATGCCGTGGCGCCCGTGATGGCGCCGATCGCCGCCCCCATGCCCGCTCCGCCACCGCCCGTCGTGGTGCCGGTGCAGCAGGTGAGCTACGTTCCCGAAACGACCTATCGCACGCAGTATCAGTGCGTGCCCGTGACTTCGTACAAACCGTCGTGCGAGATCGATCCCTGCACGGGCTGCTCCCGCGAGTGCATGGAGCAGGTGACCAACTACGTGCAGCAGGCCGTCAACGTGCCGGTGACGCAGTATCGCGCCGTCTACTCGACGAAGTACGTCCAGATGCAGCCCGGAGCGCCAGCCTATGGCGCGCCGGCCGCCCCCGGGGCCGCCTACCAGGCTGCTCCGGCGGCCACCCAGTTCGCTGCCCCGATGCAGACCTCGCCGCAGGCCTGGGGCTCCGCAGGCTCGGACATTCCCCAGCAGATCATCCAGGGCCAATCGAGCATCGCCGCCCCCACGCTTCCCCAGGGCTTCGTGCCCCAGGGCACCGCGCAGCCGCCGGCGATGCCGCAGTCGACGTTCCAGCAGCAGCAGATCGTGCCCCAGAGCGGGATGTACTCCCCGGCCCCGGCACAGTCTCCGCTGCAGTCGACGCCACCGCCGGCGCTCCAGCCGACGCCGTCGCTGAAGCCGATCCCCGACACCCGCGCGTTGAACGGCCAGACGAATGGTTCGCAGGCACCATCCTCGGCGCCTCAGACATTCGCGGCGCCGCCGACGTTCACCCCGGCCCAGCCGGCCCAGCCCTCGGTGCAGCCCCCCAGCCTCGTGCCCGGAAGCGGCACGAACTCCGGCAACGGCACCACGTCCGGCACGATCCCGGGCAGCGCGCCAGGCTCCGGTCCGGTGGGCATGCCGGTGGTGCCTGGCACGGGTCCCGGCGCCGCCACCGGCGCCTTCCCGCGGCTCCTCGAACCCACCAGCCACACGACCTCGTGGCAGGCACCCGTCATCCGTCCCACGGCCTACCCGACCGCCGCCCTCCCGGGCCGCCTGCAGTAACACGCCTCAGCCCGTACGATATCCGGCGTGACAAACGCCGACATCGCAGCCGTCTTCGAGCACGTCGCCGACCTGCTCGAATACCAAGGGGAGAACGTGTTTCGGGTACGGGCCTATCGGGCGGCCGCCCGCACGATCGGCAGCCTCGTCGAGTCGCTGGCGAGCGTGCGGTCCGATCCGACGCGGTCGCTCACCGACCTCGAGGGCATCGGAGATGACCTCGCCGGCAAGATCGGCGAGTTGCTCGACGACGGGCGCCTGGCCCTCGTCGATGAGCTCCACAAGCAGGTGCCGGCCGTCGCGTTCGAATTGATGCGGGTTCCCGGGCTGGGGCCCAAGAAAGCCAAGACGCTGATCGGCGAGTTGGGGCTCACCTCGCTCGACGACCTCGAGCAGGCCTGCCGCGAGGGGCGTGTCGCGGGCCTGAAGGGCTTTGGCGACAAGACGCAGGCGGCGATTCTCGACAACATCGCCTTCGCCAAGAACCCGGAGCACAAGCGACTGCTGTGGAGCGAGGCCGACACGATCATGCACGGGCTGCTCGCGTGGATGGGCGCATGTCCGGCGGTCCGGCAGATCGCGGGCGCCGGCAGTTGGCGGCGGGGGCGGGAAACGATCGGCGATCTCGATCTGGTGGTCGAGGCGGCCGACCCCGCGGCCGTGATGGATCACCTCGCGGCCTGGAAGGAGACGTCGGCAGTGCTCCTGCGCGGAGATACCAAGACCAGCATCCGCGGGCCCCGCGACGTGCAGGTCGATCTGCGGGTGGTCGATCACGATTCGTTCGGTGCCGCCCTCCAGTACTTCACCGGCTCGAAGGAGCACAACGTCAAGCTTCGCTCACGAGCCCGCGAACAACGGCTCTCGATCAACGAGTATGGCGTGTTCCCGCTCGCCGCCGGCACGGAGACCCCGAGTGTGCGGGCAAAGAGCCGGGGCGGAGCCACGGAGGAGGACGTCTACCGGGCCGTCGGCCTGCCCTGGATTCCACCGGAACTCCGCGAGGGAGCCGACGAGATCCGCCTGGCCGAGCAGGATGCGCTGCCCACCCTCGTCGAACTCGGCGACATCCGTGGCGATCTGCACATGCACACGACGGCCACCGACGGCGAAGACACGCTCGCCGAGATGGTGCGGGCCGCGATCACCAGAGGCCTCACCTACATCGCGATCACCGATCACGGTCAACGCGTGACGATGGCCCGCGGGCTCGACCAGAAGCGGCTCCTCAAACAGTGGGGCGAGATCGACCGACTCAACGAATCGCTGGCGTCCGACGGCCCACCGCCGATCGTGGTGCTCAAGGGAATCGAGGTCGACATGCTCGAGAAGGGCGGTCTCGACCTGCCCGACGACGTGCTCGAGCAGGCCGACTGGGTGGTCGCGAGCCTGCACTACGGCCAGCACCAGCCCCGCGACCGGATCACCGCACGAATTCTCGAAGCGCTCGAAAATCCGCATGTGTCCGTGATCGGCCATCCGACCGGCCGGCTCATCAACCGTCGGCCCGCCTACGACGTCGACATCGAGGCGGTCATCGAAGCCGCGGCGAAGACGGGCACGTTCCTCGAGATCAACGCCAATCCCTGGCGGCTCGACCTCGACGACCACCACGCCGCCGCCGCGAAGCGGGCTGGCGTGAAACTCGTCATTTCGACCGACGCCCACTCCACCCGTGGCCTCGACGTGATGCGCTGCGGCGTGCTCCAAGCCCGCCGCGCCGGCCTCGAAGCCAAGGACGTCGCCAACACCCGCACGCTCGCGCAGCTCAAGAAGCTGATGAAGACGTAGCGACAGGCCTCCAGGCCTGTCGATCGACAGAGCTGGAGTTCTGTCGCTACGGGGGAGGCGAGGGGCTGCCCGTACTCCGGGAGCCGGCGTTACTCACCAGCGGAGCCATGGATGGCGCAGCGCCAGTGAGTCCGAGTGAGCGGAGGGCTGGAGGCCCGTAGCGAACGTCCGGCGACGGAGTATGGGCAGCCCCTCGCCGGCGCGATTTGCATGGCGGTGAATGGCACGCGAGACAGGACAGGCGGGACGCCTGTCCTACGCTACGGGGCCTTCACGCAGCGGAAGCCGATGTGGTTGGTGGCGCTCGAGATCTCGCCCTTGCCGCGCGAGCCCACGATGTAGCGGGCGCAGTACGACTCGGAGCAGAGGTAACTGCCGCCGCGCTGCGCGCGCTTCGCCTGGCCCGGCTCCTGCGGATCGAAACTCGAGTCGGGGCCCTGCGGATTCTCAGCCACCACGCCCGAGCCGGCCGCCAGCGCGTAGGTATCGGGGCGGTACCAGTCGGCACACCATTCCCAGACGTTGCCCGACATGTCGTGAAGCCCGTAGGCGTTGGGAGGGAAACGGGCCACGGGGGCGAGCCCCGTGTATCCGTCGTCGGCCGTGTTCTCGGCCGGAAACCGGCCCTGCCAGGTGTTGGCCATCCAGCGGTCCTCCGGCCGGAACGCATCGCCCCACGGATAGACGGCGCCCGTGAGGCCCCCACGGGCGGCGAACTCCCACTCCGCCTCGGTGGGGAGGCGCTTCCCGGCCCAGCGGGCATAGGCTGCGGCGTCTTCGAAGGCCACGTGCACGACCGGCTCCTGTTCGTGGCCCTCGATGGAGCTGTCGGGGCCGAGCGGGTGTCGCCAGTCGGCACCCTTGACGTAGGCCCACCAGCGCAGGTGATTCTCGAGCGGCACGGCCTCGGCAGGGGGCGTGAAGACGACGGACCCGGCGACGAGGTTCTCCGGCGGCGCGTCGGGAAAATCCTCGGCCTTCGGCACCCGCTCCGCGACCGTGACATACCCGGTGGCCGCAACGAACTCGGTGAACCGTGCGTTCGTCACCTCGGTTGCATCCATCCAGAAGCCATCCACATGGACGCGGTGCACCGGCCGGGCGTCGGCCATCGGGTCGGGTCCTCCGTGCGGAATGGAGCGGGGATCGAGGCATCCCATCGAGAACTCGCCACCCGGAATCCAGGCCATCCCGTCGGGCGCAGCGCCCGGCGGTCGAGTGTGATCGACTCGCGTGACCACGAAAGGACTGTTCCGCCGCAGCGGTGCCAGCGTGGGCTGGTCGGTCGCGAGGCGGGCCAGCCACCACACGACGGCGGCCAGCCCGATGCCGAGCGCCACCTGCCATGCGAAGCCCGGGAGGGGGCTGCGCCGCGCGGGAGGAAGGGGGGATTTCGGCATGGGCAGTCAGGCCGACACCCGGCGCAGTGTCCGTTCGAACCGGCGCCGGAGGGCCCGTCGCCGGCCGGCATCCCACCACTTGATGAAGGCCTTGCGGGCCTGATCGGCCTGGCGTTCCTCCTGGGCGCAGAGGCGCTCGAGCACGTCGCGGTTTGCAGCGGCCGACGTTTCATGCGCCAGCCGGCGAAGCCGATCTGCCGCGGTGGCGTGATCCGTGAAGTCCCCGAGCGTCTCCTGGAGCCGCTCGAGGGCGTCGTAGCATCGCGACCGAACGCGCGGCGGGAACATCGCCGAAAAGATCTCCATCGCATACCGGAGTTTCTTGCCCTCGATCCGCAGGGCGTGCATCTCATCCGTCGAGTGGAGCTTCCGGTCGGCCGCCGCGAAGAAACGGCGCATCATCGGCCGGAAGCGGCGCCGCGCGTACGCTCGAAACGTCGGCTGCGACCGGCCCGTGACGACGCCGGCCAGCAGGCGTTCGACCCGGTCGAGCCAGTCGTCGAGCAGCCGCTCGTGCACGGTGCGGATCGGCTGGCATGAAACTTCGCGCTGTTTCGAGAGCATCGCCACGAGCCGGCGTCGGGCCCGCCCTCCGCCGGACGCTCCAGGGTCTCCCGTCAGGCGATCCGTGAGCACGTCGAGGTCGCGGGCTTCGCCGGCGGCACGCCGGATGCGACGGAGCTGCTTCGTGAACCATTCGGCCCGCTTCGTCGGCAGCAGATCGCGAAAGGCATCGATCGCGGCGATCGCCCGCCGGGTCGCCACGCGGAGTTGGTGCACCCGTTCGACGTCATGGGCCACGCCCACGCCGGCCAGGGCAAGTTCATGCCACACCGTATCGAGCCGTTTTCGGAGTGTCCGAGCCGCCACGAGGCCGGCCGGGCGCCGGCCATCCTCGACGACGATCCACGTACTCGAAAGCTTCATGGGGAACGGCCCGGACCCTGGATCCCACCTGACGACGGTACTCTAGCCGTCGCAGACGGCCGATTTCCAGCAGGGGCAGGATTCACCGGCCATAGCCGCGCTACGGCGCCCGCACCCCGAGCCGCTCATCGACGGCCGGGGGGGCATCTGCCGGTTGCAGTTTGGTCACGGTCACCGCGGAGGCGAACACGGTGCCCTCGCCGAGACAGCCCTCGCCGCGCCAGACATGCCCGGTGAGCGACACGATGTCACCCGGTGCGACGAGATCGAGTTGTCCGGCGTCGACCCGCACCTGGGCATCGGCCGCGACCGGGATCGACAACCGACGAATCTTGCCGGCGGCCACCTGGACCTGGAGCGAGCCCCCATGGAACCGCGTCACGGTGCCCACGATGCTCTCGTCTCGATCGGCTTCGATGGCGACGGGTTTGAAGCCCGCCGGCGGCGTGATCACCTCGAGCGTCGTGAGCGGATCGGCGGCGTTGCCCCGCCGATCCACGCGGGCATGAAACCGCACGGTGAGCCCGGGACGGAGCGCCGCCACGGGCAGGGGCCCGTTCACGGCGAGTGTCGAGACACCGGCCGGATGGAGTGCGGCGACGAACGTCGGGCCGTCGGCCTTCGGGGCGTCCGCGGTCGTGAAGGCGATCATGCCGCCGCGGAGCGTCCCAGTCGCACCCACGACGATGCCGCGAAAATCCTCCTCCGGCAGCGAATCGATCGCGACCCTGTTCATCTCGACCGGAACGGTGATGGCCATGTTCGTGCCGCGGCAGGCGCCCAGGTTCCAGAGCCGCTCGTAGGCCTTCTGCAGGGCCGCCGACTTGTAGAACGTTCCCCAGCGCAGCGTGCCATCGGGCGCCACCGGCGGAAGGTTTTCCTGGCTGTCGGCGTAGGGGTTGTATGCGTTGATCTGGGCGTCGGACGGTGCGGCGAGGGCCAGCCACGCAGCGACGCAGCCGACGCCTACGCCGGCGAAGTGGCACACAGACGACGAAACACGGGCCATGGCAAAACTCCGTCCGGGGACGCCGCGCAGGAGACCCCTTCGACGGTAGTTCGGCAGGTTGGCCCCCGCCAGTCCAGACGGACTGCTCAGGTCGTTTCGTCCGGACCCGCAGCCCCGTCCAGGGTCGCCACGTCGGTGCCCTCGGAGGCGAGCCCCAGGTCGTCAGCGGACTGCTGGGCCTCGAGCAACGGGAACTGACGCGTGAGCACCGTCTCCCGGTCGAGCCGCAGCGACTCCAGGGCCTCCGGGCGAACCCGGACCTCCGACGACTGGAACGTGTTGAAACCCGTTCCGGCCGGGATCAAATGGCCCAGGATGACGTTTTCCTTGAGGCCCACGAGGTTGTCCACCTTGCCGGCGAGTGCGGCTTCGGTGAGCACCTTGGTGGTCTCCTGGAAGCTCGCGGCCGAAATGAAGCTCGAACTCTGCACGCTCGCCTTCGTGATCCCGAGCAACTGCGTGCTGGCCGTGGCAGGCTTCGGCTTCGAGCCCTTGGCAGCCGCGCCGCCGAGCGCCTCGATCTGGGTGTTGGTCTGCTGGAGCACATCCTTCGGCACGACGCTGCCGACGGCGAACTCACTGTCGCCCTTGTCGGTGATCTTCACGCCATTGGCGATCCGATCGTTGGCCTGCCGGAACTCGAACTTGTCCATCACGCTGCCGGGCAGCAGATTCGTGTCGCCAACCGTCTCGATCTTCACCTTCCGCAGCATCTGCGAGACGATGATCTCGATGTGCTTGTCGTCGATGTCGACCCGCTGACTGCGGTAGACGTTTTGGATCTCGCGGACGAGGTAGCGCTGCACCTCCTCTTCGCCCGAGATTCGCAGGATGTCGTGCGGCACGAGCGGTCCGTCGACGAGCGACTCGCCAGCCTTCACGAAGTCACCGGCGTGCACCCGCATGTGCTTTCCATGCGTGACGAGATGCTCCCGCTCGATCCCGCTCTCGTTCTTGACGATGATCGTCCGCTTGCCGCGCCGCTTTTCGCCGAGCAGTTCCACCTTGCCGTCGATCTCGGCCATGATCGCGGGATCCTTCGGCTTGCGGGCCTCGAAGATTTCCGTGACGCGCGGCAGACCGCCGGTGATGTCCTGCGTGCCGGACACCTCGCGCGGCGTCTTGGCGAGCACGTGGCCGGCCTTCACCGACTCCCCTTCGACCACCTCGATATAGGCCTTCTCCGGCAGGTAGTAGAAGTCGAGGATCTTGCCGCTTGCGTCTTCGAGCACGACCTGCGGGTGGTAGACGCCCTTGTGCTCCATGATCATGCGGCGCACGTGGCCGCTCGGATCCTTCTCCACGCGGAGCGTCTCGTTCTCGACGACGTCCTCGTAGCGGACCTTGCCAGCCACTTCGGAGAGAATCGGGATCGAGTGGGGATCCCACTGCACGAGCACCGTGCCGGCCTTCACCTCCTCGTTGTCCTTCACCTTCAGGATGGCGCCGGCGGGGATTTCGAATTTCTCGAGTTCCCGGCCCTTCGGATCGACGATCGCGATCTCGCCGTTGCGGGCGAGAACGATCTCCTCGCCCTGCTCGTTCTGCACGGTGCGAAGGCGGGTGAACTTCACGGTGCCGGCCCGCTTGGCGCGGCTTTCGCTCTCCTCGATGGCACGCTGACCGACGCCGCCGATGTGGAACGTGCGCATCGTCAGCTGCGTGCCCGGTTCGCCGATGCTCTGGGCGGCGATGATGCCGACGGCCATGCCCTCCTCCACCATGGAGCCGGTGGAAAGATCCATGCCGTAGCACAGCCGGCAGACACCGAGCGGGGCCTCGCAGGTGAGCGGGCTGCGGACCTGGATCTTTTCGAGGCCCAGTTCCTCGATCTGGCGGGCGACCTTCGGCGTGATCAGCTCGTCCTCGTGCACGACCACCTCCTCGGTGATCGGGTTGACGATGTTGGCCCGGCTGACGCGGCCACGGATGCTGTCGGCGAGGCTCACCTCCACCTTCTCACCGCGGTAGATCACCGTCTTCGTGATGCCCTGGGTGGTGCCGCAGTCGTGCATCGTCACGACCACGTTCTGCGCCACGTCGGCCAGTTTGCGGGTCAGGTAGCCCGAATCGGCGGTCTTGAGCGCCGTGTCGGCCAGGCCCTTGCGGGCACCGTGCGTCGAGCTGAAATACTCGAGCACCGTGAGGCCCTCGCGGAAGTTCGCCTTGATCGGCGTCTCGATGATCTTGCCCGACGGCTTCGCCATCAGGCCGCGCATGCCGGCCAGCTGCCGGATCTGCTCCACGCCGCCGCGGGCGCCCGAGTGTGCCATGAGGAAGATCGGGTTGACGTAGCCGGCCCGCCGCACGTCACGAGCGTCGGTGTCCTGCTCGAGTTCCGTCATCATGTCCTTCGTGATCTGCTCGCGTGCGTGCGTCCAGGTGTCGAGAACCTGGTTGTACCGCTCGCCGTCGGTGATCACGCCGCGCTGGTAGAGCTTCATGATCTTCATGACGCCCTTTTCCGCCTCGCCGATCACCTTCGTCTTGTTGGCGGGCGTGATCAGGTCGTCGGTGGCGAACGACAGGCCGCTCTTCGTGCTCCACTTGAACCCGGTGCGGTTCATGTCGTCGAGCAGGTCGATCGTCTTGCGCCGGCCGAGCGCCTGGTAGCAGTCGGAGATCACGCGGGCCAGTTCGCTCGACCGCATCGGGATGTTGTAGAAGAGCATCCCTTCGGGCAGCACGGAGTTGAAGAGCACGCGGCCGGCCGTCGTCTCGATGATCGCGCCGGGCTTGCCCAGCGCCTCCACGTCGGTCTTGAGCCGGCGCTTGGCCGGCAGCTTGACCCGGATCTTGGCGTGGGTGTCGACCTTGCCGAGTGAGTGGGCCATTTCCACTTCCTCGACGTTTCGAAAGACCATGCCCTCGCCCTTGCGACCGGGGAGCGCCATCGTCAGGTAGTAGCAGCCCATCACCACGTCCTGCGACGGCGAGATGATCGGGGCGCCGTTGGCCGGACTGAAGATGTTGTTCGTCGCCAGCATCAGCGTGTGGGCCTCGACCTGGGCCTCGATCGACAGCGGCAGGTGCACGGCCATCTGGTCGCCGTCGAAGTCGGCGTTGAAGCCCTTGCAGACGAGCGGGTGGAGCTTGATCGCATTCCCCTCGACGAGGATCGGCTCGAACGCCTGGATGCCCATGCGGTGCAGCGTGGGTGCACGGTTCAAGAGCACGGGGTGGTTGCGGATCACCTCTTCGAGGATGTCCCACACTTCGGCGTCCTTGCGCTCGAGCATCTTCTTCGCGCTCTTGATCGTGTCGGCGTGGCCGAGCTCCTTGAGCCGCCGGATGATGAACGGCTGGTAGAGTTCGAGCGCGATCTTCTTGGGCAGGCCGCACTGGTGGAGGCGGAGCGTGGGGCCGACCACGATCACGGAGCGGGCCGAGTAGTCGACGCGCTTGCCGAGCAGGTTCTCGCGGAACCGGCCCTGCTTGCCCTTGATCATGTCGGTGAGGCTCTTGAGCGGGCGGTTGCTCGAGGCGAGCACCGGCCGCTTGCAGCGGTTGTTGTCGAAGAGGGCGTCGACCGACTGCTGCAGCATCCGCTTCTCGTTGCGGATGATCACCTCGGGTGCGTTCAGGTCGACGAGCTTCTTGAGCCGGTTGTTGCGGTTGATGATCCGGCGGTAGAGGTCGTTGAGGTCGCTGGTGGCGAAATTGCCGCTGTCGAGCATCACGAGCGGCCGCAGATCTGGCGGGATCACCGGGATGACGTCGAGCACCATCCATTCGGGCTTGTTCTCGCTGTCGCGGATGCTCTCCACGATCTTGAGCCGGTTGACGAGATCCTTCTTCTTCTGCTTCGAGCCCGTGGTGTGCAGTTCCTCACGGAGATCCTTGGAAAGCTGCACGAGGTCGAGGCCGAGCAGCAGCTTGCGCACCGCCTCGGCGCCCATCTCCGCCTCGAAGGCGCCATCGCCGTAGGTGGCACGGGCTTCGCGATACTCTTCCTCGGTGAGCAGATGCTGCTTCTTGAGCGGCGTGTCCTTGGGGTCGAGGACGACGTAATCCTGGAAGTAGATCACCTTCTCGAGGCTCGACGTCTTCATGTCGAGCAGGGCGCCGAGCCGGCTCGGCATCGCCTTGAAGAACCAGATGTGAACGACCGGCGCGGCGAGCTCGATGTGGCCCATGCGCTTGCGCCGCACGCGGCTGTGCGTGACCTTCACGCCGCAGCGATCGCAGATCATCCCCTTGTACTTCATCCCGCGATACTTGCCGCAGGAGCACTCCCAGTCCTTCTCCGGTCCGAAGATCTTCTCGCACATCAAGCCGTCCTTCTCGGGACGGTAGGTGCGGTAGTTGATCGTTTCGGGCTTTTTGACCTCGCCGAACGACCAGCTGCGGATATCGTGCGGCCGCGCCAGGCTGATCTTCACGGCCGAGTAGTCATTGACACGATCGTAGGTGGATTCGCCGATGCTCACGCGTGAGTCTCCTGTAAGTCAGTCAGTGCCTTTGTGCGATCGTCAAACCGGGTAGCTCGGGGTCGGCGGACGCTCGAGGAGCATTGGGCCGCCGCGGCCCACGCGACGAGACTTCTGCCGCCCCGAGCGGGCCTTGCCATTCCGACATCGAGTTCAAACGCGCCTTTTTTCCAGCGACATGTTCAACGCCAATCCGCGAATTTCGTTGGTGAGCACGTCGAAGCTGGCCGGGGTGCCGGCTTCGAGCGTGTTCTCCCCCTTTACCATGCTCTCGTAGATCTTCGTGCGACCCTCCACGTCGTCGCTCTTCACCGTGAGGAGCTCCTGGAGGATGTAGGCCGCACCGTAGGCTTCGAGCGCCCACACTTCCATCTCGCCGAAACGCTGGCCGCCGAAGCGGGCCTTGCCGCCGAGCGGCTGTTGCGTGATGAGCGAGTAGGGGCCCGTCGACCGGGCATGCACCTTGTCGTCGACGAGATGATGGAGTTTGAGCATGTAGATGTAGCCGACGGTCGTCTCCTGCTCGAGCGGCTCGCCCGTGCGGCCGTCGAACAGCTGCGCCTTGCCGTGCTTCGGGAGACCCGCGTCGGCGAGCACCTTGTTGATGTCGTCCTCGCTGGCACCGTCGAACACCGGAGTGATCGCCTGGAAGCCGAGAATCTTGCCCGCCCAGCCGAGGTGCGTCTCGAGGATCTGCCCCACGTTCATGCGGCTGGGCACGCCGAGCGGATTGAGCAGGATCTGCACCGGGGTGCCGTCGGCCAGGAACGGCATGTCTTCCTTGGGCAGGATCTTCGCGATCACACCCTTGTTGCCGTGGCGGCCGGCCATCTTGTCGCCCACGGAGATCACCCGCTTGGCGGCGACGTAGACCTTCACCATCTGGAGCACGCCGGGCCGCAGCTCGTCGCCGCGCTTCATGCTGTTGAGCCGCCGCTCCCTGCCGTCGATCGCCTCCTCGACGGTCGGCCAGAGCGTCTTGAACAGCTTCTCGACGGCGGCCTTCCGTTCGGGCGAGCGGATGTCGAGCTCCTCGAGCTTGAAGGTCGCGGCCCTCTCGGCCACGACCTTGTGGTCTTGGTTCCGCACGAGCGGGCTGCCATCGGCCGCGTTGAGGGGCTTTTGGAGCACACCCTCGATCTCCTTCACGAGCTCCCCGAACGCCTCGGCGATCCGGAGGTTGCCTTCGCTCTCGGCCTCCTTGAGCTGCTTCTGGAACTCGCGTCGCTCTTCCTCCGAGAGGCTCATCTGCCGCGAGAACTTCTCGGTCGCGATCACGATGCCCTCGACGCCCGACGGCACCTCGAGCGAGTCGTTCTTCACGTCCTCACCGGCGCGTCCGAAGATGGCGTGCAGGAGTTTCTCCTCGGGCGTGAGCTCGGTCTTGCTCTTGGGCGACACCTTGCCGACGAGGATGTCGCCAGACCGCACGTAGGTGCCGATCTTGACGATGCCGGCCTCGTCGAGGTTGTGCAGGGCCCGTTCGCCGACGTTGGGAATGTCGCGGGTGAACTCCTCACGGCCGAGCTTCGTGTCGCGAATCTCGATGTCGTATTCCTCGATGTGGATCGAGGTGTAGACGTCGTCCTCCACCAGCTCCTCGCTGATGATGATCGCGTCCTCGAAATTGAAGCCGTCCCAGGCCATGAAGCCCACGAGCACGTTTCGCCCGAGGGCCAACTCGCCCTTGTAGGTGGCGGCGCCGTCGGCGAGCACCTCGCCCTTTTCGACCTTCTGCCCGAGCTGCACGATCGGCTTCTGGTTTTGGCAGGTGCGCTCGTTGAGCCCCACGTACTTCCGGAGCTTGTAGGTGTCGGTGACGCCTGCGCCCGAGGTGACCTCGATCCGCTCGGCGTCGACGTAGCCCACCGTGCCCTTGCGGGCGGCCCGCACGATGAGCCCGGAGTTGACCGCCACGTCACGTTCCATGCCCGTGGCCACGACCGGCGGCTCCGTCACGAGGAGCGGCACGGCCTGGCGCTGCATGTTCGAGCCCATGAGCGCGCGGTTGGCGTCGTCATGCTCGAGGAACGGAATCAGGCCGGCCGACACGCCCACCATCTGGCTCGGCGCCACGTCGATGTACTCGATGTTCTCGGCCGGGACGAGCACGAAGTCGCCCCGGTAGCGGGCGATGATCGTCTCGCCCTGCAGACGGCCGTCGACCACCGTGGCGTCCGCGGGAGCGAGGTGCGCCTCGTGCTCCTCGTCGGCGCGGAGCCAGACCACGTCGTCGGTCAGCTTCCCCTTCACGACCTTGCGGTAGGGCGTGACCAGGAAGCCGTAGGAGTCGACGCCGGAATAGATCGCGAGGCTCGAGATCAGGCCGATGTTCGTGCCTTCCGGCGTCTCGATCGGACAGATGCGGCCGTAGTGGGAAATGTGCACGTCGCGCACCTCGAAGCCGGCTCGCTTGCGGTTGAGGCCGCCCGGACCGAGTGCCGAGAGCCGCCGCTCGTGCGTCAGCATCGAGAGCGGGTTGGTCTGGTCGACCACCTGCGAGAGCTCACCGCGGCCGAAGAAATACTCGATCGCCGCCGAGATGCTCTTGGGGTTGATGAGCGACCGGGGCGACATCTCCGTCACGTCCTTGAGACCCATCCGCTCCTGCACCGTGCGGCGGAGTTTGAGGAAGCCCTTGCGCAGTTCGTCGCTCGCGAGTTCGTCGATCGTGCGGAGGCGGCGATTGCCGAGATGGTCGATGTCGTCCACCTCGACCTCGCCCTCGCCCTCGCTGAGCTGCAGCATGTACTTGATCGCCGCGATCAGGTCGTCGGGCCGGAGCGTCATCTCCGTCTCGGGCACCGACAGCCCCAGCTTGCGGTTGATGCGAAACCGACCCACGCGGCCGAGCCGGTAGCGGTTGGTGTCCTTGAACTTTTCGTCGAACAGCGCCCGCGCCTTGTCGAGGGCCGGCGGGTTGCCCGGACGCAGCCGTTGGTAGATCCGGATCAGGGCGTCCTCGTGGCTCGGTGCGACGCCGGTGCGACGCTTCGATTCGTCGGCGTCTTCGCGGAGGCTGTTGACGATCAGCGGAACCTTCTGTTCCTGCATCACCTCGATCGCCTTGAGCCCCGACGTGCAGATGAGCTCGGCCTGATCGTGGGAAATCTTGCAGCCGGCGTCGACGATGATCTCGCCGGCCCGCTCGCTGCCCTTCGGGTAGACGACGTCGTCAACCGCGATCTTGCCCTCGATCTTGGGGACGTAGCGCCCGCCCTCGGTCTTCAGCTTGTCGGTCTTGTAAAAGAGCTTGAGGATTTCGGAGTCGCGGGAATACTTCGGATCCATCGCCCGCAACAGGGTCAGCGACGAGAACTTGCCGCTCTGGTCGATGCGGACCTGGAGCGTGTCCTTCTTGGAGACGTTGAGCTCGATCCAACTGCCACGCTCGGGGATCACCCGGCAGTTGTAGGTTTTGCGGTCGCTCGACTCGGTGTCGGCCACGAAGTCGATACCGGGCGACCGATGCAGCTGGCTCACCACGACGCGCTCGGCGCCGTTGATGATGAATTCGCCACCGCCGAGCATGATCGGGATGTCGCCGAGATAGACCTCCTCCTCGATCGGCTGATCGCGGGTGAGCCGCAGCCAGACACGCAGGGGACGGCCGTAGGTCAGCCGCAGCTGCCGGCACTCGTCTGGATCGTAACGCGGCTTGCCGAGGTCGTAGCGGAGATACTCGAGCTTGACGGTCTTGTCGTAGCTCTCGATCGGGAAGATCTCGCGGAGCACGCCCTCGATGCCCTCGTCCTTGCGCTTGTTCTGCGGCGTGTCGTACTGCAGGAAGCGGTCGTAGAACCGCGTCTGGATTTCGGTGAGATCGGGGATCGAATGGCTGGCGCGGCGACTTCCGAAGTGGCGGACTTCCGTGGGCTGGAGACGGCGGACGGCGCGAGTTGCCATTGACAGAAAGCTCCTGTGACTGGCTTGAAAGGACGGGAACCGAGCGGCATGCGGCACGAACGCGGGGCGACGTTCGAAAACCGAAGGCCGGTCACATCACGGACGGACGGACGAGCACGAGGCAGGGGGCGCGGCAGGGGAGACCGGTCAAGACCAGCAAAAACTATACCGAAAGGCAGCCGGGACGCCAAGTTCCCGACTGACTTTCGGCTGTTTTGACAGTTTTTACTTGATCGAAACCTTCGCGCCGGCCTCTTCGAGCTCCTTCTTGAGCTTCTCGGCGTCGGCCTTCGAAATGCCTTCCTTCACCTTGGCCGGAGCACCCTCGACCATGTCCTTGGCCTCTTTCAGGCCGAGGCCGGTCGCGGCCCGCACCACCTTGATGACACCGATCTTGTTGTCGCCGAAGGCATCGAGGACGACGTCGAACTCGGTCTTCTCGGCGGCGGCTTCGCCACCACCGGCCGCGCCGCCACCGGCTCCGCCCGGGGCCGCCATCACGACCGCACCGCCGGCGGCCGGCTTGATGCCGTGAACCTCGTCGAGGTAGTCGGAGAGTTCCTTCGCCGCTTTCAGCGACAGGGCGACGATCTTGTCACCCAGCTCCTTGGTTTCCTTCGAGAATTCACGCGTTGCTTCAGCCGTTGCCATCGCTCGAGGTCCTTTCCCTTCTTGAAAACCCGTCCGCCGGAGCGAACGGGGTGGTGTGTGGTGAAATACTGTCTTACCACGAACTTTTGCCGGGTGAAGCCCGGGTCAAAAATTCGCCTGTTTACGAGGCTGCGCCGGACTTCTCCAGGTCGTCGACACGCGAGGAGATCTGCCCGGCGAGCACTCCGCCGAGCGAGCCGATCTGGCCGCAGAGGCGGGAGCCGAGTCCGGAAATCTGGCCGGAAAGCAGCGACAACTGCTCGGCGCGGCTGGGCCACTTCGCCACCGACTTCACGTCGGCCGGCTCGAGCCGCGCACCGTCGAGGGCACCGCCGCGGAACTCGAAGCCCTCGAAGTCCTTGACGCCGGAGAGTCGGTCGAGCTCCTTCGCCAGGTCGACGACGTCCTCGCCGCCCCACGCGATCGCCAGCATGCCCTCGTGCTTCTCGAAGGCGGGGGCCAGCGGCGTGTCGAGCGTCGCGCGGCGGGCGAGGCTGTTCTTCACCATCTGCAGGTGGATCTTCTTCTTGCGAAGCGTCTGCCGCAGTTGCGACGTCTGAATGGCGTCGAGCTTGCCGAGGCTGACGACGATCACGTCGCCGACGCCCGAGAGGCGTGTCTTGAGATCATCGACCAGCATGTTCTTGACGAGTTTGCTCATGGCTGCCTGCGTTCTTCTTCGGATGTGGTGTCGCGTGTTCGGGTTCGACCGGTCAGGCCGCGACCATCACGCCGGGGGTCATGGTGCCGGAGATCGAGATGCTCTTCACGTATTGGCCGCGGACGCTGTTGGGCTGCAGCGACAGGATGTGATCGATGAAGGCCCGGATGTTGTCGGCCAGGTTCGACGCTTCGAAGCTCGCCTTTCCCACCACGGCATGGACGATGCCCGTGGGATCGTTGCGAAACTCGACCTTGCCCGCCTTGTACTCGCCCACCGTCTTCTTGATGTCGGCGGTCACGGTGCCGGCACGCGGACTCGGCATCAGGCCGCGGGGGCCGAGCACTTTGCCGAGCGGACCCACGAGGCCCATCATGTCGGGGGCGGCGATGCAGACGTCGAAGTCGGTCCAGCCTTCCTTGATCTTTTTGGCGAGCTCCTCGGCGCCCACCTCCTCGGCGCCGGCCGCCCGGGCGT
Source organism: Planctomycetia bacterium (assembly GCA_037129475.1). Classification (GTDB taxonomy): domain Bacteria; phylum Planctomycetota; class Planctomycetia; order Pirellulales; family UBA1268; genus RGVT01. The sequence goes on from JBAXUY010000010.1 coordinate 41,817, forward strand.
CGTCGGCCAGGTTGCCCTTCGCGAACACGACCACCCGCTTCGACTTGCCGATGCCGTGGGGCAGCACGAGCGAGCCGCGGACGATCTGGTCGGCCTGCTTGGGGTCGATGCCCAGCCGCATGTGAATTTCGACGGTCTGGTCGAACTTGGTCGGCGGGAAACTCTTGAGCACCCCCACCGCCTCGGCGATGGGAAGGGCGGCTTCCGACTCGGGCTTCTTCGCGAGCATCGCCCGCATGCGTTTCGAAACTGGCACGGCTGGGAATCCTGGAATGTGGAAGGGAAACGTGGGTGGAAGAGGCGGGGGTCAGCCTTCGACGGTGATGCCCATGCTGCGGGCGGTGCCCTCGATCATGCGGCGGGCATGCTCGCCGTCGCGGGCGTTCAAGTCGGCCGACTTCAGCCGCACGATCTCGTCGAGCTGAGCCTTCGTGACCTTGCCGACCTTGTCCTTGTTGGGCACGCCCGAGCCCTTGGCGAGGCCGGCCAGCTTCTTGAGCAGGGCGGCGGCCGGCGGACTCTTCGTGATGAAGTCGAAGGAGCGGTCGTTGTAGACCGTCACGACCACGGGGATCGCCATCCCCGCAGCCTCGCGGGTGCGGTCGTTGAACTGCTGCACGAACTGGCCCAGGTTGATGCCGAAGCGGCCGAGCGACGTGCCCACCGGCGGCGCCGGGGTGGCCTGACCACCGGGCACCTGGAACTTTGCCTGACCGACCATCTGCTTTGCCATCGCGAATCCTTACCTTTCGACCTGAACGAGCATTTCGACTGGTTTGCTGTGTTTGAACGTTTGGATCGACGCTACTCAGACCGACTCGATCTGCCAGTATTCGATGTCCACCGGCGTCGACCGCCCGAAGATGCTCAGCATGACGGTCACGCGGCCGTTGGCCTCGTCGATCGCCTCCACCTCGCCCTCGAAGTTCTCGAAGGTGCCTTCGTTGATCTTCACGCGGTCGCCCTTCTTGAAGTTGATCTTCAGGCGGGGCGCTTCGGCGGTCTTCTCCTCGGCCTTGTTGAGCAGCTTGGCGACGTCCTGCGGCAGCATCGGGCTGGGCCGCCCGGCCGACCCGGTGAAGTCACCGATGCCGCCGGTCTCCCGCACGAGATACCACGTGTCGTCATTCAAGATCATGTTCACCAGGATGTACCCGGGGTAGAGCTTGCGAGAAACCACGCGTTTTTTGCCACTTTTGAACTCGGTGACCTGCTCCTTGGGCACGATCACCTCCCCGAACCACTTGTCCATGCCCTGCATGGAAATGCGGCGCTGGAGCGCCTCGCGGATCGAGTCCTCACGGTTGCTCTGCACCTTGAGGATGTACCAGTGCTTTTCGCCGACGGGCTGGTCGTCGTCGTCGCCGGCCACCGCGATCGGCTTCGCGTCTTCGCTGCCCGCGAAGGGGTCGTCGAGTTCCGCTGCGGCGCCGTCATCGTCGTCTTCGGCCACCGCCGGCACAGGTTCGTCGGTCGGCGCCGGATGGGCGAGATCGCGCTCGGGCGTGGTGTCGTCGTGGGGATGATCGCTCATGGTTTGGAATTCACTTGAAGCCTTGGATGGCTCGGAGCACGAACCACCAGAAAAGATCGTACGCGGCAAGGATCGCCGCCAGCGCAAAGATCAGGAAAATGACCACGGCGGAACTGCGGGCCACTTCGCCGGTGGTCGGCCACGACACTTTTGCCATCTCCGATTCCACCGCGATCAGGAAGTCGGCGAACCGCGGCACGTTGACGAGCCGGTAGACGAACCACAGCCCCGCGGCCAACAGGAGGCCGGGAACGAGGAATCGATACACCCCGAGATCGGCCCCGGCCGTCGACGACAACGACGAGGAGGCGTTCGACAGCCAGAGCGGCAGCACCTGCGCCAGACGCCAGACACCGATGGCGAGCGTGACCGCCAGGGCGGCGAAGGTCGCCTGGCGCGTGACCCGGCCTTGGTTGCGCTTGTAGACGGAGAAGCTCAGGAGTTCACTCCAGAGACTTCCGCCGGCCGCCGAATTTTCTTGGGTGGTTGCCATCGTTCGAACGCGCTCCGTCGCCACTCTTCTTGTCGGGCTCCTCCAGCTCTTCAGGCAGGGGCGGCGGGGATCGAACTCGCAACCTCTGGTTTTGGAGACCAGCGCTCTGCCAGTTGAGCTACGCCCCTGTGGAGAAGGAGGGGGCCCGCGTCGGGCCCCCTCCCCCCTGTCTTTTCACTATCGGTTCAGTCCAGGATCTTGGTCACGACGCCCGAGCCGACCGTCTTGCCGCCCTCGCGGATGGCGAAGCGGACGCCGTCGTCCATCGCGATCGGCACCATCAGCTCGACCTCCATCTTCACGTTGTCGCCCGGCGAGCACATCTCGACGCCGCCGAGCAGCTTGGTCGAGCCGGTCACGTCGGTCGTGCGGAAGTAGAACTGCGGGCGGTAGCCGGCGAAGAACGGCGTGTGACGGCCACCCTCCTCCTTCGACAGCACGTAGACCTCGCACTCGAACTTCTTGTGGGGCTTGATCGAGCCCGGCTTCGCGAGCACCTGCCCACGCTCGATGCCCTCGCGGGCGATGCCGCGGAGGAGGCAGCCGACGTTGTCGCCGGCCTGACCCTTGTCGAGCAGCTTCTTGAACATCTCGACACCGGTGACGGTCGTCTTCTCGGCCTTGTCCTTGAGGCCGATGATCTCGACTTCGTCGCCCACCTTCACCTCGCCGCGCTCGATACGACCCGTGGCCACGGTGCCACGGCCTTCGATCGAGAACACGTCTTCGATGGCCATCAGGAAGGGCTTGTCGAGCTCGCGGACGGGCTCGGGGATGTAGGAATCGACGGCATCGAGCAGGTCGGCGATGCACTTGTTCGCCTTCGGATCGGCCGGGCTGTCATACGCGGGCTTACCGGCACCGCGGATGATCGGCACGTCGTCGCCGGGGAAGCCGTACTTCGTCAGCAGTTCGCGGATCTCCATCTCGACGAGGTCGAGGAGTTCCGGATCGTCGACGAGGTCGACCTTGTTGAGGAACACCACCAGCGCCGGCACACCGACCTGCTTGGCCAGCAGGATGTGCTCGCGGGTCTGGGGCATCGGGCCGTCGGCCGCGCTCACCACCAGGATCGCCCCGTCCATCTGGGCGGCGCCGGTGATCATGTTCTTGATGAAGTCGGCGTGGCCCGGGCAGTCGATATGGGCGTAGTGCCGCTTGTCGGTCTCGTACTCGACGTGGCTGACCGCGATGGTCACGGTCTTCGTTTCGTCACGGACGGTGCCGCCCTTGGCGATGTCGGCGTAGCTCTTGGCCACGGCGAGGTTCTTCGCAGCCTGCACCGCGACCAGCGCGCCGGTGAGGGTCGTCTTGCCGTGGTCGATGTGACCGATCGTGCCGACGTTGACGTGCGGCTTGCTCCGCGTGAACGTGTCCTTTGCCATCGTTGCTCCTAAATGCTCCTCGGAAGTGAAAAACGAACCGAACTGGTTGACTGCGACGTACCGACCGGCGGGCTTCGCCCGTGGGAGAGCTGCTGAAGGGACTTGAACCCTTGACCTCGTCCTTACCAAGGACGTGCTCTACCAACTGAGCTACAGCAGCGGATGTGGCCTCATGCATCGAAAACCGAACGTTCAAAAGCGGGTAGAGGGAATCGAACCCTCGTCTTTAGCTTGGAAGGCTATTGCTCTACCATTGAGCTACACCCGCGTCGGGTGCCGCAGGAGTCGCAGGAGTGGGGAGTGCAGGATTCGAACCTGCGAAGGCATAGCCATCAGATTTACAGTCTGACCCCTTTGACCGCTCGGGAAACTCCCCTTCGTGATAGGTGTGCGTGGTGGGTGTGCGACAGGAACCTCGTGAACCGACCCGCCTGGGCCGGCCCGTGGGCGGGCGTGGCGCGAGTGAGCTAGCGGCGGGAGTTGAACCCGCAACCTGCTGATTACAAATCAGCTGCTCTGCCAATTGAGCTACGCTAGCGGCCGGCCGAGACCGCGAAACATCTCAGTGTACGGAATCGAAAATCCCGTGCAAGACGGCCATTTTCGCTGGCTGGATCGTGCAGGTTGAAGGCCGATACCGGGCCGAAATCAGCCCAGTACCAGCTCGACCATCGAGAAGTCGTCGCTGAAGTCGTCGCGGCCGGAGAGCTGCCGCACGTGCGTCACGAGCGCATCCATCCGATTGGTGGCGGAGGTCTGGGGGGCCGCGAGCGTCCGCAAAAAGTCGTCGAACGCCCACATCGACCCGTCAGGCCGGCTGATCTCGAACGCCCCGTCGCTGTACACGATGAGCCGGGCGCCCGCCGGCACCGCCACGTCGTGCGAGCCGAACTCCAGGCCGTCGACGGCCCCGATCAGCGGCCCGTCGGAGTCGAGGAGCGTGGGGGCCCCGCCGCCCGGAGCCAGCAGCACAGCCGGGGGATGTCCGCCGCCGGCCCAGCGGAGCGACCGGTTCGCCGTGTCGTAGACGCCGTACCAGATCGTGAAGAACATGTCGTTTTGCCGCTCCATCGGAAACGCCTTGTTGAGCGCCGCGAGCACGGATCCGGGGTCGTGGAAGTCGGTCTGGGCCAGGGCCTCGCTGCGGATCGCATTCAAGGCCGAGACGCTCAAGAGGGCCGCGCCCACCCCGTGCCCGCAGACGTCGAGCAGGTAGACGGCCAGATGCGTGTCGTCGAGATGGTGGTAGCCGAAGGCATCCCCCCCGAGTTCGGCCGACGGGATGAACCGCCAATCGGCCGCCACGCTCCCCAGCTGCTGCGGCGGCGGCAGGAGCGACCGCACGTAGTGCGCCGCCGTGGCCAGGTCGTTGGCCAGCACCTGCTGGCTCGCCTTGAGCGCCGTGAACGCCTCGTTGCGCTCGACGAGCGCGATGTAGCCGCGGGAGTGGTAGCGGACGCGGGCGATGAGTTCGAGCCGGTCGGGCAGCTTCACGATGTAGTCGTTGGCCCCCACGGCAAAGGCCTCCGCCTTCACCGCCGCCTCCTCCTTCGTGGAGAGCACGATGATCGGCACGTCGCGAAACCGCTCGTCGGCCCGGAACCGCTTCACGAGCTCGAGCCCCTCGATTTCAGGCATCACGAGATCCTGGAGGATCACGGTGGGCCCGACCTCGGCCGCCATCTCGAGCGCCTGGGGCGCGTCTTTGCAGAAGTGAAACGCCAGCCCCTCCTCGCCGGCGAGCATGCGGCGCACGGCCTCGCCGATGATCGGCTGGTCGTCGACGAGCAGCACCGTCACGCCACGGGCGGCGGGAGTCTTCGGGGTGGCCATGGGGCGTAGCGTACCCTCTGGCCGATACCGTGGGACAGGCGTCCTGCCTGTCCTGCCCTGCTGATTCGCTTGGCGATCCACATCGACCCGCAAGCGGAGCCGAAGGGAGGCATGCTCGAGGGATGCTTCACGGAACGGCACGGCATCCT
>JBAXUY010000100.1:0-10960 GCA_037129475.1 Planctomycetia bacterium
CGAAGTCGAGTGAGCCGAGGCCTGGAGGGCCGAGGCGAACGTCCGGCGATGGAGCATGGGCAGCCCCGAGCCGGCACGCAACCGAGCGGGACGCGTGCCTACGGCCGCTTGTCGATCGGGACGAACTCGCGGAGGGTATCGCCCGAGTAGATCTGGCGCGGGCGGCAGATCTTTTTCGTGGGCGAGTGGTGCATCTCGATCCAATGGGCGATCCAGCCGGGGAGGCGGCCCATTGCGAAGAGCACCGTGAACATCTGCACCGGGATTCCCATGGCGCGATAGATCACGCCGGAGTAGAAGTCGACGTTCGGGTAGAGCTTGCGCTCGATGAAGTAGTCGTCGGCGAGCGCCACCTCCTCGAGCTGCTGGGCGATGTCGAAGATCGGGTCGTGCCGGGCGATCTTCGCGAGCAGCTTGTCGCAGGTGGCCTTGATGAGCTTGGCCCGCGGGTCGTAGTTCTTGTAGACGCGGTGGCCGAAGCCCATCAGTCGGAAGCCCGAGTCTTTCTTCTTGGCGAGATCGACGTACTTCCGCACGTTGCCGCCGTCGGCCCCGATCTTTTCGAGCATCTCCACGCAGGCCTGGTTGGCGCCGCCGTGCAGCGGGCCCCAGAGGGCGCAGATGCCGGCGGAGATGCTGGCGAACAGATTGGCGTCGCTCGAGCCCACCATCCGCACCGTCGAGGTCGAGCAGTTCTGCTCGTGGTCGGCGTGCACGATGAGCAGCATGTCGAGGGCGTCGGCGAAGTCGGGGTCCACGTGGTATTCCTCGCACGGCACCGCGAACATCATGTGGAGGAAGTTCTCGCAGTAGCCGAGGTCGTTCCGCGGATACATGAGCGGCTGGCCGCACGACTTCTTGTGACTGTAGGCGGCGATCGTGGGGAGCTTGGAAATGAGCCGGTGCACGCTCACTTCCACCTGCCGCGGGTCGCGCACGTCGAGCGAGTCTTGATAGAAGGTGGAGAGGGCACCCACCACGCTGCCGAGCGTGGCCATGGGATGGGCGTCGCGCGGAAAGCCGGTGTAGAAGTTCCGCATGTCCTCGTGGATCATCGTGTGGTGCGACAGCGACGTGCGGAAGGCGTCGAGCTCGGCCGGGTTGGGCAGCTTGCCATAGATGAGGAGGTATGCCACCTCCACGAAGTCGCACTTCTCGGCCAGCACCTCGATCGGGTAGCCGCGGTAGCGGAGGATGCCGTTCTCGCCGTCGAGATACGTGATGGCGCTCGTCGTGGAGCCGGTGTTCACAAATCCCTCGTCGAGCGTGATCGCGCCCGACTGGGCCCGCAGCTTCGAGATATCGAGGCCGCGCTCGCCCTCGGAGCCGACGACCACCGGAAGTTCGACGGTCTTGCCGCCGATCTCGAGTTTCGCGACGCCATCGGACCGCGTGCCGGGCCAGGGTGGAGCGACGGACGGGCTGGCGGCGGGCTTCGACGTCGTGGCACTCATGCAGCAACTCTCCTGAAGGGCTGCCACGACCGGCCTGCGGCAGCGGGGCGATGGGCTCATCCGCCTGCTCGCGGCAGTCTAGCCCTCGGGCCGAGGCCCGGCAATCGGCCCGTAAAGCTGCCGCCCCTTCAACGACGCCCGCCCACGGTCAGCGACGGGTCGCCTTCGTGCCCGTGCCCGTGGACGACTGGCTCGTGCTGAACGTCGCAAACGCCGCCTGCTGGATCTGTATGGCGATGCCATCGTCATTCACGATGGTGCCCGTGCCTTGGCCCGCCGAGATCGTCGCCCCGGACGCACTCGAAAGATTCAGAAAGAACGTCTCGTTGGCCTCGACGGTCGTGTCGTTCCGAACGGCCACCGCGATGGTCTTCGCGGTCTCGCCCGGATTGAACGTGAGCGTGCCGCTCGTGGCCGTGTAGTCGGCATTGCGGCCCGCGGTGGCGGTGGGCCGGGCCGAGCCGAGGATCGCCTGCCTCGCCTGGTCCGTCGTCGCACCGTAGTTCGAAAACGACGCCAGCCCGCCTGACGAGCTCAGGGCGGCCACGGCGATCACCGCCTCGTACGACGCAGCCTTCGTGGTGCTCGTGGACTGGAGCATCGAATAGTTCGACGGGTACGAGGCGGTCGGGTCTGGGGCCCTGGGGCGGGTTCCTCCGCCCTACCGCACCACCCCCCGGCTCGCGGACGTCGCAGTCGCCGTGGGGGGCTGGTCGTCGAAGATCGTCCAGACCGGTGTGCGTTCCTTGAGCTTGGCGAGGTAGTCGTCGACCTCGTGCTTCCGTCGCTCCTCTTGGAGCGTTTGCTTGATTCCCACCTGAGCCTCGAGGAACGGGGTGCGGCCCGCGTCGTTTCGCTCGGTCACCCGCACGATGTGGAGCGTCTGCCCTTCTTCCAGGATCGCGCTCAACTGCCCCACTGGCAGCGTGAAGATCGCCTCGTCGAGCACCTTCGAGGCGAGGCTGCCCTTCGTGGTCCAGTCATACGCGCCGCCGCTCGCGGCGTTCGGCCCCTCGGAGCGGGTCTTCGCGATGTCGGCGAACGGTTTTCCTTCGAGCACGTCGTTGCCCATCGCGGCGAGTTTGTTCCAGGCCACCTCGCGGGGCTGCGCCGGCGTCACGCGCACGGTCAACTGCTCGAACTTCGCCTTGGCCGGAAAGTCGTACTCGGAGAGGTGGTTCTCATACCACGCGATCATCTCGGCGTGGGGAATCTCCTCGTCGCTCGCCACCTTCTGCTGGATCCACTGCTGGGCGAGGGCCCGCTCGAAAAACATCTTGCGCACCCGGTCAAGCGACTGGCCGCGCGACCGCAGCAATTGCTCGTATTCCATCGAGTTGGCCACACCGGCGTCCTTGATCATCTTGGGAAGCTGTTGCTCATCGAACGCCTGGTTCACCTTTTTCTCGATGTCGGGCAGGCGTTCCTCGGGAATCGTGCGGCACGCGTCGACAAACACGATCAGCGACTCGACATGCTGCGGGAGCACCTGCCGGCAGATCTGGAGCTTGAGCTCGCGGATCTGCTCGGGCTTGAGCCCGGGCGACACCTTCGCCAGCCAGTTCAGGGCGCTCGGGGTGAGCAGGTCTCCTTCGAGCACCACCTCGGGACCGACGCGGGCGACGACCATCGCCGTCTCGAGCGACTGGGCCTCCGCCAGGAGCGCGTCGCTTGCCGACACCGGCGCCGCGGGCTGCTGATACTGCGCCTGCACGACGCCGTCGTTCGCCGGCGCCACCCCGGGGCCGAAGTCGATCGGCACGATCGGCGCGTCCGGGTCGGGCCGAATGCTGGAGAGCACGTGGTTGTCGGTTGGTTTCCCAGCGGCCTTCCGGCCCGGCCAATCGTCCGGCCGCGAGATGGGCTTGGGCACGTGGGGCACCATGTGCTGCGGCGTGATGCTGCCGGGCCCCGCCTGGCCCACGGCGAGCGGCGCCGGCGTCGCACCCGCGGCGGCGTCGTCGAACTGATTGGCGATCCGCTGGGCCTGCGCGGGCCGCGCGTGCAGGGCGGCCAGGAGGGCGAGACCGGCGCAGAGCATCACCACGGCCGCCGCATGCGGTGTCGATTCACGGGGGCTCTCGCCCGGCTGGTGCATGCGCGGCGGCTCTCGGGGGGCGGGGACTATAGGCCTGGCCCGTCGGGGGTCGCAAGACCGCCCGCAGGGCCTGGAGAAGCCGCTCCGGGTCGTCGAAAAGCCGCTTGTCGAGGGGGAGATAGGCCGTCCGATCATCGACGATTCGCAGCCCGCGCGCAGCCGGCGGGCCGGCCGCCTTGAGCCGCTCCATGGCCCGCCGGTCGTGGTGCCGCAGGAACACCATGCCCGCCTCGCGGCCGATCGTGTCGATACGCAATCCCGCAGCCGCCACGCGCAGCCGCGCGTAGTCGAGCAGCCGCCGCGCCTCGACCGGCACGGGCCCGAACCGGTCGGCCAGTTCCGAGGCGAGGTCGTCGATCTGGTTCTCCTCGGTGGCCCGCGAGAGCCGGCGGTAGACGTCGATCTTCGTGCGGAAGTCGGCGATGTAGTCGCGCGGCAGCCAGGCTTCTCCCGGCAGGTCGATGTTCACCTGCGGTGGCTCGGCCGGCGGCAGCGCCTTGAGCCCGCGCACCGCCTGCTCGAGGAGCCGGCAGTAGAGTTCGTAGCCCACCGTGGCGATGTGGCCGCTCTGCTGCGTGCCGAGCAGGTTGCCCGCGCCGCGGATCTCGAGATCCCGCATCGCCAGCGAAAAGCCCGCGCCCATGCTCGAAAATTCCTGGATCGCGCGGAGCCGCCGGGCGGCCGTGCTTGTGAGGTGCGCCGTCTCGTCGACGAGCATGTAGCAATACGCGCGATGATGCGACCGGCCGACGCGGCCCCGCAATTGGTGCAGGTCGGCGAGGCCGTAGGTGTCGGCCTCGTCGACGAAGATCGTGTTGGCGTTCGGGATGTCGAGACCACTCTCGATGATCGTCGTGGCGAGCAGGATGTCGATCCTGCCCGCCACGAAGTCGAGCATCACCGCTTCAAGTTCGCTCTCCGAGAGCCGGCCGTGGCCGATCCCGATCGTCGCCTCGGGCACGATCTGCGCGAGGCGGTGCGCCACCTGATGGATGTCGTGGATCCGGTTGTGGACGAAGAACACCTGGCCGCCGCGGGCGAGTTCCCGGTCGATCGCGGTCTTGATCAGCGTGGGATTCCAGCGGGCCACGCGGGTCTCCACGGCGATCCGGTTGGCCGGCGGCGTGGTCAGGTTCGAGATGTCCCGGATCCCGAGCATCGACATGTGGAGCGTGCGCGGGATCGGGGTCGCGGTCATCGTGAGCACATCCACGGTCGACCGCAGCGCCTTGAGCTTCTCTTTCACGTCCACGCCGAACCGCTGCTCCTCGTCGACCACGAGCAGGCCGAGGTTGGCGAAGTGGATGTCGGCCTGCGCGAGCCGGTGGGTGCCGATCACGATGTCCACGCTCTTGCGGGCGAGCCCCTCGAGCACGTCCCGTTCTTCCTGCGCCGAGGAGAATCGCGAGAGCGCCTTGATCGTGAACGGAAACTCGGAGAACCGGGCGGCGAAGCTGCGGCGGTGTTGCTCGGCGAGCACGGTCGTGGGCACGAGCACGGCCACCTGGTAGCCCGCCTCGACGGCCTTGAACGCCGCCCGCATCGCCATCTCGGTCTTGCCGAAGCCGACGTCGCCGCAGAGCAGCCGGTCCATCGGCTTGGCGGTCTCCATGTCGCCCTTGATCGCGACGCTCGCCGTGAGCTGGTCGGGCGTCTCGTCGAACGGAAACGATTCCTCGAACGCCCGCTGCCAGGCCGTGTCGGCGGGAAACGCGAGCCCCGGCCGCTCGGCCCGCTTCGCCTGGAGCTGGATCATGTCGGCGGCCATGTCGGCCACCGCCTGCTGCACCGCGGCCTTTTGCCTGGCCCACAGCGTGCCGCCGATCTTCGCGAGCTTGGGAGCGAGCTTCGTGCCGCCCACGTATTTCTGCACGAGTTCGATGCAGGTGGCCGGCACGTAAATCCGCGTGCTTTCGGCGAACTCGATCTCGAGAAACTCCTCGGTGCGGTCCTGCTTCTCGAGCAGCTTCAAGCCCCGGTAGCGGCCCACCCCGTGTGCCACGTGCACGACGTAGTCGCCCTCGTGGAGGTCGAGGAAGGTGTCAATCGCGCGGGTCAGCCGGTGCCGCGGCGCCCGCACCGTCACGTCTTCGCGCCGAAACAGCTCCGCGCTCGACACGAGCACGAGCTTCTCCGGCACGAGGCGAAATCCGGCCGAGAGCCGGCCGCGGGCGAAATGCAGCCGGCCCGTCTTGGCCGGGGCGCTCTCCGCGAGCAGCTCACCGAGACGCTGCTCCTCGGCCTCGGTTGGAGCGACGATCCACACCTCCTGATCCTTGCCGACGGTGCCGAGTTCCTCGCAGACGCGGTCGAGCACGCCGGTGAATCGCTCGACGCTTTCGACGGCCAGCGTGGCGGTGGCCTCCAGGCTCGACGGGGCCACCGAGGCGAGCGTCACCGACGGAAACCGGTAGATGCGGGCGAACACCTCCTCCGGGTCCGACACCTCCGCGGCGCCCTTGAGACGCTCGTAGGTCCGCTTGGCTTCCTCCGTGAGTTCGCCCGGCTCGACGAGCGCCCACCACGAGCCTGCTGGGAGGATGTCGGCGAGGTGCGTGCGCCGCGTTGCCGCGCCCACGCCGAGGGCCGTCAGGTCGATCGATTGGAGCGTGTCCACGCTCCGCTGCGACACGGTGTCGAACGTGCGCAGCGACTCGATCTCGTCGCCGAAGAGTTCCACCCGCACCGGCCGGTCCCAGTCGACGGCGAAGAGATCGACGATTCCGCCGCGCCGCGCAAACGTGCCGGGGCGATCGATCGCGTCGGCCGCCTGCCAGCCGCGGGCCGCGAGCCAGTCGGCGAGTTCGAGGGGATCGAGCCGGCCCCCCACCTCGAGCCGGCGCGTGCTGGCCTCGATCTCACGCGGGTCGGCGAGCGGCGCGAGCAGGGCCTGGATACTGGTGACGACGAGCGCTGGACGGGCGCCGGCGACCGTGAGCCGCTTGACGAGCGCGAGGCGGGCCGCGGCGGCCGGGTCGTCGGCGAGCGATTCGTCGTCGAGGCTCTCGAGCGCGGGCAGGAGCGCCACGGGCCTCGTCGTGAAGAGCGCGAGGTCGTCGCAGAAGGCGTCGGCCTCGTCGGCGTGGGGCAGCACCACGACGAGCGTGGCGTCCTCACCACGGGGCGACCGTGCCAGCTGGTTCGCGAGCGCTGCCGCGGTGAGCGCAGACGCCGATCCCCAAGTTCCGCCGATCGTGCCGCCGTGCCCCGCACGGAGACTGGCGACCACCTCGGCGAACCCGCCATGCTGCTCGAGCGTGTCGGCCAAGCCGGGCAACCGCCCGGCCGGCCGTCGGGCCTTTCCTGCCACGAAGCCTCTTTCCGGAATCGCAGTATACGGCCCATGCGGAGTCCGGAGTGACGGCAGCTTTCTCCCGAATACGGGAGGTTCGGGGGTGCCCGCTGCCCTGAGAGCCGGCGTATGCTGACAAGCGTAGCCACGGATGGCGCAGCGCCGTCAGCATCCGAGTGAGCGAAGGCCTGGAGGGCCTGAGTGAACGTCCGGCGACGGGACACGGGCGGCCCCGAACCGGCGCGCTTACGGCCGCATCTCGCCCTGCTCCTCGACGGCCCACAGGTTGCGCTGCGACGCCACGAACAGCGTCTTGTTGGCAACGCAGGGGATCGACCACACCGGTGAGCCGAGCTTGAGCACGGCGAGCGTCTTCTTCTCACGTCCCGCCGCCAGCACGGTGAACGCCTTGCGGCTGCCGATGTAGACCTTGCCGTCCGCGACGAGCGTCGACGACCAGATCTCGTCCTGCGTGTCGTGAAACCACACGAGCTCGCCCGTGCCGGCGTCGAGGCAGTGCACCTTGCCGGCATACTCGGCGGCATACACGAGCCCGTCCGACACTGCCACGGTCGAGAGGGCGCGGCCGATGCCGAGGTATTGCCACACCCGCCGCACCTCGGCCCCCTCGTCGGTGCCGTCCACGGCGAAGCAGGAAAGGGCGCCGCGGCCGGGGCCGTGCACGGGATCCTGGCCGATCGCCACGTAGACCCGGTTCCCGACGACGACGGGCGAGCCGATGATCTCGTTCGGGCTCACCACGAGCCCCATGTCGTCGACCGACGTCGCCTTCCCGCGCACGAGCGCCCAGTAATCTATTGGCACGTCGCCGCGGGCGCGGTAGCCGGGCGGATTACAGTCGAAGACCCAGTCTCGCTCGAGGGTGGCCGGCATCCGGCCCGGCTTGGCGTCGGCTGCGAGCGGCACGAACCCGTGGCACCGGCCGTCGCCTCCACCGTACAAGACCCGCATGCCGCGCGGCGACTCCACGATCGTGGGCGATGACCACTGGCCGTGAAACACGTCGGCGCTGATCGTGCCGTCGTCGCGGGCGAGCAGCTGGCCCGTTTCCTTGTCGAGCACGATCAGCGACGCGGCCGTGGGCAGCACCACCTTGCCGTCGTACACGCCGTTCGCCGTGCCCACGTAGAGGTGCCGCCCCACGACGAGCACCGAGCAGTTGGCGGCGTCGTGCGGAAACACCGGGAGGTCGCGGATCATGTCGAATCGCCACACGACGTCGGCGTCGTGCGGGCCCAGGGCCACCGGCTCGGCGCCTCCCGGCACGCTGAACCGCGCCTCGTCGCGAAACGGCCCGTCGTTGCCGTCGGCCAGGCCGTCGACGTCGAGGCACACCACCTCGCAGCGGTTCGTCACCACGTAGAGCTTTCCGCCGTCGACCGTGGCCGACGAGCAGATGCCGAGGTTCATGTCGTCGAAGTCCTCGCTCACGAGCTTGCGGTCGATCTCGAGTCGGGGCACCACCAGCCGCCACACGAGGTCGCCGGTCTTCTCGTCGAGACACACGAGCACGCCGCCGCGCGTGGGGCGAAACCGCGGGTCATCGAGGTCCTCGTCGTTCGTGCCGACGTACACCCGGCCCTTGGCGACAGTCGGCCCCGAATAGTTCTCGCTTCCCAGCCGCACCATCCAGCGCACGTTCTTCGTGGTGGCCGGATCGAAGCCGAGACGGTCGCGTTTCTTTTTTCCCGGATGGAAGGTCGCGGGAATGCCCGTCTCGTGCGACACGAGGTTGCGCCGCTGACCGCCGCCCCACTGCGTCCAGTCGTCGGCCCGGGCGCTCGTCGCGAAACCAGCCCCGAAACTCGCCGTGAGCCCTACGAGCCCTCCCACCAGCCACCTCAGCTGCCCGCCATTCACGTGTCCGCCCTTTCGCTGCCCCGAAAACAGAGCCCTGATCGAGGACACGATTGTGGGTTGCACCGGGGGCCCAGTCCAGAGGCTGGGGGGTCCCGCCGGGCGTTTTTCCGGTGCCTTTTCATCGGGTATGGTTGAGGGATCGTTTTCCGCCCCCAGGAGTCCTCCCCATGGCCACAGCTTCCCGTCCCGCGTCTTCCACCGGCTTCGTCTCCGGGGCCGACGTGGTCGTCGAGTCGCTGATCCGGCACGGGGTCGACGTGCTCTTCGCCTACCCGGGCGGTGCCAGCATGCCGCTCCACCAGGCGCTCACGCATGCCAAAGACCGCATCCGCACGATCCTCCCCCGGCATGAGCAGGGCGGCGCGTTCGCCGCCCAGGGCTACGCCCGCACCACGGGCCGCCCCGGCGTCTGCATGGCCACGAGCGGCCCTGGCGCGCTCAACCTCGTCACGGCCATCGCCGACGCCAAGATGGACAGCGTCCCCATGATCGCCCTCACCGGCCAGGTGGGTACGAGCGTGATCGGCACCGACGCCTTCCAGGAGACGCCGATCGTCGAGGTCTGCCGCGGCATCACGAAGCATCATTACCTCGTCACCGACGCGGCCGACATCGCCCGCGTGATGAAGGAGGCGTTCCACATCGCCACCACGGGCCGGCCCGGCCCGGTGCTCGTCGATCTCCCCAAGAACATCCAGGTCACGCAGCTCGTCCCCGACTACGACGTGCCGATGAACCTCCCCGGCTACCGCCCCGAGCCGCGGCCCGTGCAGCCGGAGCAGATTGCCCAGGTGGCCGCCGCGATCAAGCGGGCCAAGCGGCCGGTGATCTACGCCGGCGGCGGCGTGATCACGGGCGACGCCTCCGACGAGCTGCGCGAGCTCGTCCGCAAGACGGGCATCCCGGTCACGATGACGCTCATGGGGCTCGGTGCCTATCCCGGCACCGACCCGCTCTCGCTCGACATGCTGGGCATGCACGGGAGCGTCTACGCCAACTACGCCGTCGACCAGGCCGACCTCCTGCTCGCGATCGGCGTGCGGTTCGACGACCGCGTCACGGGCAAGGTAAGCGAGTTCGCCCAACACGGCTTCATCGTGCACATCGACATCGATCCGTCGGAGATCAACAAGAACAAGCTCGTCCACATTCCGATCGTGGCCGACGTCGAGGACGCCCTGCATGCCCTCAACAAGATCGTCGAGAAGCCGACGGCGAGCCTCGAGCCCTGGCACGCCCAGATCGCCGAATGGAAGAAGGAAGATCCGTTCTCCTTCGACACGAGCTACCCCGGCATCCTCGCCCAGGAGGCGATCCAAACGCTCTCGCGGCTCACGGCCGATCGCGAAACGGTGATCAGCGTGGGCGTGGGCCAGCACCAGATGTGGGCCGCGCAGTTCTTCAAGTTCCGCGATCCGCGCACGTGGCTCTCCTCGAGCGGCCTGGGCACGATGGGCTTCGGCCTGCCGGCGGCGATGGGAGCGAAGGTGGGCCGCCCGGAGGCGCTCGTCGTCGACATCGACGGCGACGGCAGCATCCTGATGAACATCCAGGAACTCGCCACCTGCCGCACCGAAGACATCCCGGTGAAGATCCTGCTCCTCAACAATCAGCACCTTGGCATGGTGGTGCAGTGGGAAGACCGGTTCTTCAAGGGCAATCGGGCCCACACCTACCTCGGCCCGGTCGATCACCCCGAAGCCAGTGGCCAGGGCGACGGCATCTCGCCCGACAGCCGCTATCCCGACTTCGTGGCGATCGCGAAGGGCTTCGGCTGGCAGGCCGAGACGATCTCGGCGAAGAAGGATCTCGAGCCCGCGCTCCGGCGGCTGATCGACGCGAAGGGTCCCGCGATCCTCGACGTGCAGGTGCCCTACCAGGAGCACGTGCTGCCGATGATCCCGAGCGGCATGACCGTCCGCGACCTGATCAAGAAGTAGGCTGCCCCGTAGCGACAGGCCTCCAGGCCTGTCGAGTTGTGCGGGGGCATGTGATCATCACCCGCATTCGGAGCCGGCGGTAGGCATGCTCGACTACGGTCGTGTTGAGAGTACGTGACTCGTGGGTTTTGATCAGGCGCCAAAAAGTCCTCAACGACTCCCTTCGTCTGCGCGTGCCCACCTTCCCGACTCCGCCGAAAGTTCTTAGCGCTGTAGCGACAGGCCTCCAGGCCTGTCGATGCTGTAGCGACAGGCCTCCAGGCCTGTCGGATGGACAGAGCTGGAGCTCTGTCCC
>JBAXUY010000101.1:0-10915 GCA_037129475.1 Planctomycetia bacterium
TCCGCAATCCGCTCTCCACGATCCGGCTCAACATGGAGCTCCTCGCGGAGGACTTCGAGAAGACCGATCCCGAGTCGCCGACCAAGCACCGCGATCGGAGGGCGAAGGCCAAGATCGAGCTGGTGCGGCACGAATGCGACCGGCTGCAGAAATTGCTCGGTGACTTTCTCGACTTCGCCCGGCAGGAAAAGCTCTCCATCGAGCCGGGAAGCCTCAACGCGGAGGTCGAGCAGTTGCTCGACTTCTTCGCGCCGCAGGCCCGCGACGCCCGCGTGGAGGTGGTGCGCTATCTCGATCCGGAGCTTCCCAACGTGCGCCTGGATCGGGAGACGTTCCGTTCGGCGGTGCTCAACCTGCTCATCAACGCGGTGCAGGCCATGGAGGGCGGCGGCCAGCTCGTGGTTCGGACACGGCCGAAGGGGCTGGGGGTCGTCCTCGAGCTGATCGACACCGGGCCGGGAATGGACGAGGAGACGCTCGCGAAAGTGTTCCGGGCGTTCTACACGACCAAGCAGGGCGGCTCGGGGCTCGGGCTGCCGACGGCGCGAAAGATCATCGAGGCGCACGGCGGCACGATCGACATCGAGAGCACGCCGGGCCGCGGCACGAAGATCACGATCTGGCTCCCGGCGCCGCCAAGGCTTCCGACCGTCGGCTCGACGCCGCGGTAGCGGCTGCGGAACTGGACGGGCACCGTCGCCGCTTCGTACGATCGTTCGCATGGCGCAATCCCGTGAATCCTCCCCCGGAGAGACCGACGGCCCCCAGAGGCTCGTCCGCGTGCTCGTCGTCGACAACGACATCCTGCACGCCCGCACGGTCGGCGAGGGTTTGAGCCGCCTCGGGTACGAGTGCATCGTGGCCGGAAGCGGGACGGAGGGGGCGAAGCGCATCGCCCAGGAACCGTTCGACGTCGTCGTCACCGACCTCATGATGAACGACATCGGTGGCCTGCAGATTCTCGAGCGGGCCAAGCAGGCCTCCATCGAGACGGAAGTGATCGTGGTCACCGGCCACGGCACCGTGCCCTCCGCGGTGGCTGCGATGCAGCAGGGCGCGTTCACCTACCTGCAGAAACCACTCGATCTCGGCCAGCTTCGGGCAGCCGTCGACAAGGCGTCGGAGGGTGTCCGGCTCAAGCGTCAGAACCTGGAGTTGAACCGCCGCCTCGACGAGAAGTTCGGCTTCGAGGGGGTGGTGGGTTCGAGTCCGCAGATGCTGTCGCTCATCGAGCGGCTCAAGCGGATCGCGCCCACGGACGCCACGGTGCTCATCCAGGGCGAGACCGGCACGGGCAAGGAACTCGTGGCTCAGGCGATTCACCAGAACAGCCCACGCAAGCTCAAGCCGTTCGTCGCCCTCAACTGCGCCGCGCTGAGCGAGAACATCCTCGAAAGCGAGCTCTTCGGGCACGTGAGGGGGGCGTTCACCGACGCGTCGAGCGACCGGATCGGAAAATTCGAGTATGCGAACGGCGGCACCCTGTTTCTCGACGAGGTCGGGGACATGCCGCTGGCCACGCAGATCAAGCTCCTGCGGGTGCTCGAGTCGGGGCAGATCACGCGGGTCGGATCGAACACGCCGGTCCAGGTGAACGTGCGTCTGCTCTCGGCCACGAATCGCAATCTCGAGGAGGCAATCGCCAGCGGCGTCTTCCGCAGCGACCTCTACCACCGGCTGAAGGTGGTCACGATCGCGATTCCCACGCTCCAGGAACGGGCGGCGGACATCCCCCTCCTCATCGAGCACTTCGTGCGGCAATTCGCGAAGCGGCACGGCAAGACGATCAAGGGAATGTCACTGGCGGCCCGCATGAAACTCGGGTCGTACGCCTGGCCCGGCAACGTGCGTCAGTTGCGCAACGTCATCGAGAGCATGGTCGTCGTCGATTGCGACGAGACGCTTGACGTGGACGATCTGCCGGTCGAATTGGAGCCGGTGGCAACCGGAGAGTCACCGTCGCCATCGACGCAGTCTGCTGGGATCGCCGGGCTCGTGGGGAAGCCACTCGAGGAGATCGAGCGGCTCTTCATCGGCGAGACGCTCAAACTCACCGGGGGCAATCGGGAGCAGGCTGCAGAGATGCTCGGCATCGGCGAACGCACGCTCTACCGGAAGATCAAGGAATTCCAACTGTCGTAAAGGGTGCCGCGGTTGCGCGGCGCGCATGGGAAGGATCCACGTACTCCCCGTATCGGTCGTCAACCGGATCGCAGCCGGCGAGGTGGTCGAACGCCCGGCCAGTGTCGTGAAGGAACTGCTCGAGAACGCGCTCGACGCGCGGCCCACGCGGATCGACGTCGTGCTCGAGCAAGGCGGTATCGGCCTCGTGCGGGTCGTGGATGACGGAAGCGGCATCGACGTGGACGACCTGCCGCTGGCCGTGTCGCCGCACGCCACGAGCAAACTTCGTGTGGCCGAGGATCTCGAACGGATCGAGACGCTCGGGTTTCGCGGCGAGGCCCTTGCCTCGGTGGGCGAGGTTGCGAGGCTCGTGATCCGGTCGCGACCCGTCGGAGCCGAGGCCGGCGCCGAGATCGAGGTGGACAACGGCCGCGCCGGCGACGTCGCGCCCCGGGGCATTCCCGTCGGCACGACGGTGGAGGTGCATCAGTTGTTCGCCAAGGTGCCGGCGAGGCGGGCTTTTTTGCGGGCGGCGGCGACCGAGTGGTCGCACTCGGCCGAGGCGTTCGTGCGGACGGCTCTCGCGAATCCGGGGGTGGCCATGACGCTCTCCCACAACAGCCGCCGAGTGCACGACCTCCAGGCAACCGACTCCTGGCGCACCCGGATCGGCGGACTTTTCGGTCAGGCACTCGCCGACCGCCTGCTCGACGTCGAGGGGCACGATGGCGAGGTCGCGGTTCGGGGATTCGTCGGCCGGCCGGACGACGACATGGCGAGTGGCCGACTGCAGCATCTCTTCGTCGCAGGGCGGCCGTTTCGGGATCGCTCGATCCTGCATGCTGTTCAGGAGGCTTACCGAGGCTTGTTGCTCTCGGGTCGCCAGCCGATCGTGTTTCTCGAGATCGCGCTGCCGCCCGAGATGGTCGATGTCAACGTGCACCCCGCCAAGATGGAGGTGCGGTTTCGCGATCCATCGTGGCTCTACCGGCTCGTGCTCTCCACGCTCCGGGCGAAGTTCCTGGCCTGTGACCTGTCGGCACGGCTCGATCCACCGGCCGCTTCCGCGTGGGCGAGTCGTGGCGCCGCTGCCCTGCCCGCCGCGGGAGCCATCCCGTCGTTTGCTCCCTTTCCGGCGTCATTGGGTGGCACGGCGGTCGCCGTTCCGGAGCGGTCGGCGCTGCCGTCGACCCTGCCCGTGGGGCTTCCTGCTCCCTGGGAAGACACGTCGGTGCCGCCGATCTCCGTCCCCTCCGCTGCCGAGATGGCAGTGCAGATGCACGAACGGTACCTCGTGGTGGAGAGTCCGGAGGGCATCGAGGTGATCGATCAGCACGCCCTGCATGAACGCGTGCTCTACGAGCGGCTGCGTGAGTCGGTCGCAGCAGGGGCGCTCGAAGTCCAGCACTTGCTCGTGCCCGAGACGGTGGATCTTTCACCGGCCGAACTCGAGCTCGTCGGCGAGCATGTCGACGATTTGGCTCGCGCAGGCATGCGGGTGGAGCCCTTCGGGGGGGCCACCGTCGTCGTGCGTTCGAAGCCCGCGCTCGCCGGGAAGGTGCCGGCGGCCGTGCTCGTGCGGGAGGTGCTCGGCCGGCTCGCTGCCTCGGCCACCTCCGCCGGAATGCTCGTCGACGAGATTCTCCACGGCCTGGCATGCAAGGCGGCAATCAAGGCCGGCGACGCCCTGTCGCAGGCGGAGGTCGACGCGCTCGTGCGCGAGCGGCGGAGCGTCCAAGACTCCCACCACTGTCCACACGGGCGGCCGACGTCGCTCACGCTGTCGAGGCAGGAACTCGACCGGCAGTTTCGTCGCACCTGAGACCCTGCGTCCGGTCGGTCGCCCAATCTGGAGAACATGATGATCTGCGTGAGCATCGGCCGTGGTCGCCATCGGCACGTCATCGCCGAGCATCGGCACCTGGCCGAAAACGGCATCCGGCTGGTGGAGCTCCGTCTCGACTACATCCAGGGTGCCGTGCAGGTGAAGCGGCTTCTCCAGGAGCGGCCCTGCCCGGTGATCGTCACCTGCCGGAGGGTCGCGGATGGCGGCCGCTGGGAGAAGTCGGAGGAAGAGCGTCTGCTCGTGCTTCGCACGGCGATCGTCGAGGGGGCCGAGTACGTGGACCTCGAGGACGACATCGCCGCGAAGGTGCCCCGCTACGGCGCGACGAAACGGATCGTCAGCCACCACGACTTCCACAAGACGCCTCCCGACCTGGCCGCGCTGCACAAGCGGCTCTCCGGAATGGATACCGACATCGTGAAGATCGCCACGATGGCGAATCATCCGACCGACAACCTGCGGATGCTGGAGATGGTGCGGGCGAGCAAGGTGCCGACCGTCGGCGTCTGCATGGGTGACATCGGCATGCCGACCCGTGTCCTGGCCGGCCGGGCCGGCGCTCCGTTCACGTTCGCCACGTTCCACGACGACCGCGTCCTCGCCCCGGGACAGATCGGCTGGCGGCAGATGCGCGATGTCTATCGGTATGACTCGATCGGGCCCAAGACGCGGATCTACGGCGTGGTGGCCGATCCTGTGGCCCACAGTCTGAGCCCCGTCGTCCACAATGCCGCACTCGCCGCCGAGGGGATCGACGCGGTGTACCTGCCCTTTCGGGTGCCGGCCGAGCAGATCGGCGAATTCCTCTCGGGAGCCGGCCGTTGGCCCCTCGCAGGCCTGAGCGTGACGATCCCGCACAAGGAGTCGGTGCTCCCCTTCGCCACGGTGCAGGACGATCTCGTCAAGGCGATCGGGGCTGCCAACACGCTCGCATTCAAGCCCTCCGAGGTGTCCGCTTTCAACACCGACGCCACGGCGGCGGTGGAGAGCCTCGAAGCTGCGATCCGCGAGCAGGATGCCGCGGCGGAGGGGCTGGGCGTGAAGACCACGCTCGTGCTCGGAGCCGGCGGAGCGGCCCGGGCGGTGGCGTTCGCGCTGCGTCGCCGCGGCGTCGACGTGACCGTGGCGTCGCGCACCGTGGAGCGGGCGAAGAAGATCGCAGCGGAAGTCGGCTGCAAGGCCGTCGACTGGGCCGCCCGATACCGCCTTCCCTACGACTGTCTGGTCAATGCCACGCCCGTCGGGATGCATCCGAACGTCGACGAGACGCCCTTCGACAAGGAGCACCTGCGGTCGTACATGGTCGTGTTCGATACGGTCTACAATCCGGAGAACACGCTGCTCGTGAAGGAGGCCCGGTCGATCGGCTGCCGGATCGTCACGGGGGTCGACATGTTCGTGCGGCAGGCGGCCATCCAGTTTCGCATCTGGCACGATCGCGAGCCGCCTCAGCACGTCATGCGCGAAGCCCTCAAGCGGGCAACCGCCTCCGCCAAGCAGCCTGCCTAGGGTTCCCATGCCGCTCGTCACGCTCATCGGGTATCGCGGCACCGGCAAGTCGACGGTGGCACGGCTGCTTGCCGAACGGCTCGCGGCCCCCTGGGTCGATGCCGATGCAGTGCTCGAGGAGCGGCTCGGCTGCACGATCACGTCGTTCGTAGGCGACCGCGGCGAGGCGGCGTTTCGGGATGCCGAGGCCGAGGTGCTGGCGAGTCTCCTCGCCACGTTCCGCGGCGTGCTGGCCACGGGTGGTGGTGTGGTCGTGCGTGAGTCGAATCGCCGGCTGCTCGACGAACGCGGCCGGCCGATCGTCTGGCTGACGGCACCGGTTGCCACGATCCGCCGCCGGCTCGCGGCCGATCCGTCCACCGTCGACCGGCGGCCCGCCCTGCGCGGAGACGATGCGCTCGCCGAAGTCGAGACGGTGGTGCGGGAACGAGATCCGCTCTATCAGGCGTGTGCCGATTGGGCGATCGACACGTCGGCTTGGTCGCCCGACGCGGTGGCCGAGCAGCTCGTGGCCTGGCTCGGTGGTGCTGACGGGGCGGCCCATCGGGGCCGGCCATCATGACTGCGACCATGGTCGAATGGACGAGCGGAGCGGCTGGCGGCGTGGCGGCTTTCGTCTTCGGCGGCGTGCTCGGATGGCTGCTCTGCCGGGCGGTCACCAACTGGTTCCAGAGCACCGACGATGCCCCCGTTGACGCGCGAACTCGAGCGGTCGTCTCGACCGCCATGGCTGTGGCGGCTGTCGGGCTGTGGTGGTGGGAGGTCGTCAGTGCGGGCCAGGTGTCCCCGGGGAGTGCCATGGTTGGCGTGCGGGCGTCGCAGTCCGACCTCCTGATGCGATCTCTCGCCCATCTCGGCTTGTTGTGGCTGCTCGCTGCGTCGACGTGGATCGACCTGCGGCAGCGTGTCATCCCCGACTGGATCACGCTGCCCGGAGTGCTGGTGGGGCTTGTGGCCGTGTGGACGTGGCCTCGGCTCCTGCTGCCGGTGGTGGTGGAAGTGCCTCGATCGTTCGCTGCTCCCGCCATGCAAGCGGACGTGCTCGGCTGGTACGGAGGTCTCCATGCCGCGGCCGGTGGTGCGTTCGCTGCCGCGCCGCATGTGGCGGGGCTCGGCCTCGCCGCGGCGATTTTCGCAGCGTGGTGGGTGGTGTGCACCGAACCGCCTGCGGAAGGCGGGCCCCGCTGGCTTGTTCCACGCAATGCCTTGCTCGTGTTCGGACTGGCCGCGCTGACCGCCGCCTGGTGGCTCGGCACCGACCGGTTCGATGCCCTCCAAACGGGGCTCGTCGGGCTTGCCGTGTCGGGAGGCCTGGTCTGGGCGACCCGGGCCGGTGCGTCCTACGCGCTCGGTAGGGAGGCGATGGGCCTCGGCGACGTGACATTGATGGCGATGGTGGGCGCCTGGCTCGGATGGCAGGCGTGCGTGCTCACGTTTTTTCTGGCGGCGTTCATCGGACTCGGGCATGGCACGATCCAATTCCTCCGGCACCGTGAGAACGAATTGCCATTCGGCCCAAGCCTGTGCCTGGCTGCGGCGTGCGTCGTCGTGGCGTGGCGACCGATCTGGGGTGCCGCGGCCGTGCACTTCCAACAGCCTGGCCAGCTGTCGCTGGTGGTTGCCGCCGTGGTCGTGCTGACCGCCATCACGTTGTCCGGCTGGCGGTTTCTCCGCGGCCAGGGATGACGTTTCGAGCCCCGGCCGACGGGCTTGTCCGACCCGCCCCGACTCCCTAGTATCCCGCCCTTCCCGAGCGGTTCGGAGCTGGATGCATGGTGAATGGACGGAGTCCGACGACCGGTCTGGCGGTGATGAGCGCGATCGTCTCGTGCGCCGTCGGCTGTACGCAGAACCCCTTCCGGCAGTCTGCGGCCCCTGCTCCACCGAGCGTCACGCAGCCTCCCGGCATGGCGGCCTTCGCACCGACGACGCTCCCGGCGGCCTCCCCCTCCTTCGTCACCGCCGACCCACGGCAGCTCGAAGCCGGCCTGGCCCGCAGCCACCAGGAAGCCCAGGTGATGCAGGACGAAATCTCGGCGCTCCGGGAGCAACTCGCGAGCACGTCCACGCAGTTGGCCCAGGCCCGTGCAGCCGGGCTCACGGCCGCCCCTGCTGGTGCGGCCTCGGAGCCGCCGCCTGGAACGATGACGCCGGTGGCGATGCAGTCGGCGATGACGACGCTGGCGCTGCCCGGTGTCGAAAAACGGATGGATGGCGGGGTCGTGCGGATCGAGATCCCGGCCGACAGACTGTTCGAGCCCGGCGGTGCCAACCTCATGCCAGCCGGCTCGGCGCTCCTGACACAGATTTCCGACGAGTTCGAGCGGGTCTACCCCGGCCACTTCCTGGGCATCGAGGGGCACACCGACACCGAGCCTCTCCAGAACGCCTCCTGGGGATCGCAGCATCAGTTGAGCGTGGCCCGCGCGTCGGCCGTGTTCGACTTCCTCACCAGCCGCACGTCGCTGAAGCAGGGTCAGCTGTTCCTCGTCGCCCACGGGCCGAATCATCCGGTGGTGTCGAACGCCACGGCGGCGGGACGAGCCCGCAACCGTCGGATCGAGCTGGTCGTCTATCCGGAACGGTCCGGGGCCGACGGCGCGGAGGCCACGCATCCGGCCGCCACGACCGGCGGTGGCGGCTGACGTCGTGGCCGTTACACTCGCGGCATGGTGACGATCGTCGATTACGGCAGCGGCAACCTCCGAAGCGTCCAGAAGGCCTGCGAGCGGCTCGGCGTGGCCGCGAGCATCACGGACGATCCAAACCGTGTGGCGGAAGCCGACCGGGTGATCCTGCCGGGCGTCGGCGCCTTCGGTGACGCGATGCGGGAGTTGCGGGCCAGGGGACTCGTTGAGCCGATCGTCGCCCATGTCCTGGCCGACCGCCCTTTTTTCGGCATCTGCATGGGGCTGCAACTCCTCTTCGAAACCGGTCTCGAGGGAGGCCGGCATGCGGGCCTTGGTGTCTTGGCGGGGGACGTCGTCAGGTTCGATCTCCCGACCGGCATGAAGGTGCCGCACATGGGCTGGAATACGGTCTCGTGGACCGGTGCAGCCGGGACCTCGAACCCTGGCGGGGCGGCCGAGTATTTCTACTTCGTGCATGCCTACCACGCGCGTCCGAACGACCCCGACGTGATCGCGGCCACGACCGACTACGGCGGCCCCTTCTGCTCGGCGGTGCGACACGGCCGCCTCTTCGCCACCCAATTTCATCCGGAGAAGAGCCAGACGGCCGGTCTCCGACTCCTTGCGTCGTTCCTGGCGTGATGCCCTTGCGGAGACTGCAGACGATGGAACTCTGGCCGGCGATCGATCTGCGGGGTGGCAACTGCGTGCGGTTGCTCCAGGGAGACTACGCCCGGGAGACGGTGTTTGGCGACGATCCTGTCGCGATGGCACGGCAGTTCGTCGCCGCAGGGGCGCGGCGGCTGCACATCGTCGACCTCGACGGCGCGAAGGCCGGCGAGCCCGTGCAAATCGAGCTGATCGAGCGGATTGCGAGGTCGGCAGGCGTCCCGTGCCAGGTGGGCGGCGGGATTCGCTCGCTCGACACCGTGCGACGTTACGCCGCGGCCGGCGTCGCCCGTGTCGTCGTCGGGAGCATCGCGATCGAACAGCCGGCGCTGCTCGAGGCCATGGCGACGGCCTTCCCCGGCAGGATCGTCCTGGGGCTCGATGCCCGCGACGGGCATGTCGCCGTGCGGGGCTGGGTGGAGACGAGCCGGCGTACGGCGATCGACGTGGCCAGGCGCAGCGAGCACCTGCCATTGGCGGCGATCGTGTATACGGACATCGCGACCGACGGCACGCTCGGTGGGCCCAACGTGGCCGCGCTCGACGAGATGATCCGCGCCGTGAAGCTGCCGGTCGTCGCCTCCGGGGGCATCTCGAACGCAGACGACCTCGTGCGTGTGGCGGAGCTCGGTGCCGCGGGTTGCATCGTCGGCCGGGCCCTCTACGACGGCGGACTCACGCTCGGGGCCGCCACGGCCGCCTGCGGCGAAGGCCCGGCCTGAAGCCGGCGTCCTGCCCCCGGCAGACTTCGCCCGGCCTTCCGAGACCTCCACGGCCGGGCCGAGGGCCCGCGAAAACCCGAAGGATCACTCAATTTTCCATCTCCAGCAGGCCGACCGTACGGGTGTCGATCCGGGGGCATCGATCGGGCTGCCGTCGCCATGTGTTGCTGGCGACGGTGCCCGATCCTACGATCCACTCTCATGGCCACAGACGTTCGTCTCAAGGAGCAGTTGCCCGAACTCACCCGGCGGATCGTGGAGACCTACCAGGCGGTCCCCACGATCCACTATCTCGGTCACTGCCCGCTCCCGAACTACGAGTCGATCATCGCTGCCTGCGAGGACCTCAAGGAGATCCTCTATCCAGGGTATCGACGCCGGGAGAATCTCCACCTCGGCAACGTGACCTACCACGTGGGCGACCTCGTCGATGGGCTGCATGACAAGCTCACGACGCAGATCGGCCGGGCGCTGCGGCACAGCGTCGCCGCGCAGCATGCGGCGGCCGAGCAGGGCGTCGAGGCCCCCGCCCTGCCCGATGCCGTCCAGCATTGCATGGAAGAAGCAGACTTCGAAGCCCTCGGGCAGGCGAAGGCGATCGAATTCCTCGAGCGGGTGCCAGAACTGCGGCGGATCCTCGCCACCGACGTTCAGGCCGCCTACGACGGCGACCCGGCCGTGCGGACGCTCGATGAGGTGATCTTCTGCTACCCGGGCCTCGAGGCCGTCACGATCCACCGCCTGGCCCACCTTCTGCATACGCTGGAGGTGCCGCTCATCCCCCGCATGATGGCGGAGTGGGCCCATTCACGCACCGGCATCGACATCCACCCGGGCGCCACGATCGGCGACCACTTCTTCATCGACCACGGCACGGGTGTCGTCATCGGCGAGACCTGCGAGATCGGCAGCCGTGTGAAGCTCTACCAGGGCGTCACGCTCGGCGCGGTCTCCTTCCAGACCGACGGCGACGGCAACCTCGTCCGTGGCACGAAGCGTCATCCGACGATCGAAGATCGCGTCGTGATCTACGCAAACGCCACCGTCCTCGGCGGCGCCACGCGGATCGGTCACGACTCCGTCATCGGCTCGAACGTGTGGCTCACCCGCTCGATCGACCCGCACACGACGGTCGTGCTCGAGAAGCCGAAGCTCCGGATGCGCGGCGAGGCCCCTGCGCCGGAAGCGGACTACCAGATCTGACGGGAGCGTGGTTCGGCACCGGCTCGGGGCTGCCCCGTACCGTCTCGCCGGACGTTCGGTTCGTTGGGTCGCCGGCTTCGGGCTCCCCATATCCCGTCGCCGGACGTTTGCTGCGGGCTGGCTGTCGCGCCGTCGCCGCCGTCCCGGTGTCGTCTCCGGCTTACGGTCGCCGGGCATAGCCCGGCTCCCACGCCTTCGGCGTCAGGGCTGGA
>JBAXUY010000102.1:0-10634 GCA_037129475.1 Planctomycetia bacterium
GAAACTCGCGGCCGTCGTGCCGGTAGAGAAACGGCGACGCATAGGAGTGCTTGCACTCGAACTGCGCGTTCGTGACCCGATCGACCTCCCAGACCGTTGCGCCCGTGCGCTTGTCGAGCCGGATCACCTTGCCAGTGCGGGTGTCGTCGCCCAGCTTCATCGCTCCGTGAATGAGCTGGAGGTAGAGGGCATCGCCATCGAGGACGGGCGTGCTCGTCATGCCGAACTGGATATCGATCTTGCCGAAGCGGTCGTTGACGTCGGTCTTCCAGACCTCGGCGCCGTCCTTCGTGTAGCAGGCGAGGATTCCGGTGCCGAAGAACACCCACACATGCTCGCCGTCGGTGCAGGGGGATGGCGACGCCGAGTTGCCTTCGCCCGCGCGGGCGTCTTGGTTGCCGCTGCCGACGGTCTTCTTCCAGAGGATCGCTCCGTCGCACGCGTTTACGCACAGCAGCACGAGGTCGCTTCCCTCGTTACTCGTGAGATAGATTCGGTCGCCCCACACGCAGGGCGTGGCGCCTGCCCGGCCGGGCAGCGGCGTCCGCCAGGCGACGTGCTTCGTCTTCGACCAGCCTTGCGGGAGGCCGGTTTCAACGGAAATGCCGTCGTTGCGAGGTCCGCGCCACTGCGGCCACTGCTCGGCACGGGCCGAGGCGACGTGAAACGGGAGCACCGCCAGGAGAATCAGCCTGTGGTATGGGATGCGCATGTCGAGTAGCGTACCACCTCGCGGAGGGTTGTTGTGAAGCCAGTCGTGGTCTTGATGGGCGTCTGCGGCAGCGGGAAAACGGCCGTCGGCCGGCTGCTCGCCGCCCGGCTGGGCTGCGACTTTCTCGACGGCGACGACTTTCACCCGCCGGCAAACGTCGAAAAAATGCGGTCCGGCACGCCTCTTGCCGACGCCGACCGCTGGCCCTGGCTCGACCGGCTCGCCGCCGAGATCGGCACGCGGGTTGCCGACGGCCGGGGCGCCGTCGTCGCCTGCTCGGCCCTCGCTCGGCGATACCGCGACCGGCTCGGCGTCGCCCGACCTGGTGTGACGCTCGTGCAGCTCGACGGCGATCGCGACCTGCTCGCTCGGCGACTGGCGGCCCGACAGGGGCACTTCATGCCGGCCACGCTCCTCGACAGCCAGTTGGCCGCCCTCGAGCGGCCCATGGCCGACGAGCACGCCCTCGTCGTGAACGTGGCCGAGGCTCCCGATGCAATCGTCGCCCAGATCGCTGCGGCCGTCACCCGTCGCTAGCCGGCCCGCGAATCGGTGGCCAGCGGCTCGACAGTGGCGACGTGAAAGAGCGGGCAGATGCAAAATTCCGCCGGCATCCCGTCGCCAGCAACGTCAACGCCGACAAGGAGATCATTCTTCGTCACCCATGCCATCTCGGGATGGCGCACCTCATACGACGCACCGCTCGACATCACGACGCGGAACGGCTTGAACGGCTGCTGCTTGAGCAGATCACGAAATGTCGCAGTCGTCATGGGAATCTCCTTCCGCGTGCACGACCTGAATATATACGCTCGTACACCTCGCGTCAAGCAACGAGCACCATCGGCGCGGTCAGCCGAGCCCGCGGAAATTCGGCTTGAGCCGGTGCCGCCCTGCCTCGTGGCGGCGCAGCATTCCTACGAGGTCGCCCGCGTCATCGAGTGCAGCTGCAGCCGCCGGCGTGTCGATGTCGAGCAGATCTCCGCGGATTGCGCGGGCGAGCATATCCGCGGGGAGCGTGACCGCGGGCAGATGCGCAACGGCCACCGCAGGAGGCAGGAGAGCGGCCCGGGCCGATTCGGGCGTGACGTCGTCGAGGGCCGTCGCCCGGTCGAGCGTGAACGGTCCCACGGCGGTGCGCACGAGCGCTTCCATCACCGCCCGCGTGCCGAGCGCTGCCGCAAGGTCGCGGCCGATCGCCCGCACGAACGTGCCCGACGAGCATTCGAGGGCGAGGCCGAGCCGCGGCCACTCATAGCCGGTGATCTCGAGACGCTCGATCCGGACGGGCTTCGCTTCAAGCTCGATCGGCCGGCCCTTCCGCGCGATCCGGTAGGCGCGTTGGCCGGCGACATGCACCGCGGAATAGTCGCAGGGCCGCTGGAGGATCGCCCCGCGAAACGCGGGCAGCGCGGCCTCGATCTCGGCCCATGAAGGCCGCACCGGGGCAGGCTCCTCTTCGACTGGCGTCTCGAGATCGTCGGACGGGCTCGATCGGCCGAGCAGAAACGACCCTTCATAGTGCTTGGGAAGTTCGTGGACGAAGTCGACGAGCTTCGTGGCGTGGCCCACGCAGACGACGACCACGCCGGTGGCCAGCGGGTCGAGCGTGCCGGCGTGGCCCACCGACCTCGTGCCGAGCGCCTTCGCGACCACGTCGACGACCCGCCGCGACGTCACGCCTGCAGGCTTCGCGACCGGGATCACGCCGCTCACGTCGTGATGCATCGGATCGGAAACGCGTAGAGGTCGGCCATCTCGGCGGCCGGGCGGCCGGCGAGCCGCATCCGAGCGCGGAGGGCGTGGGGATCGTCGACGGCCCCGGCCACGAGCCGGTCGAACTTGAGATCGACGAGGGCCGCCGTGGCAGCCGCGTCGGACCGGGCGTGGCCCAGCGGAAACTCCACGAGCCCGCTGTCGAGCCGCCCGAGCGCGGCGTGGTTGAGCACGAGGCTCGTGGGAATGCCCTCGGGATACCGGGCGTCGTAGTCGCGGCCGCCGTGCTCGATCACCATGCGATCGATGAGCCTCTTGATCGCGGGATCGCGAATCGCGGCGTCGGAATAGTCGTCGGGCAGGAGCATGAGCGCGAGCCAGTCGGGCCGCTGCCCCTCCCGCACCGCTGCCTGCGCCTTGAGGAGCGTCTTCGCGAGGATGAAGGGCAGCGAGTGGTCGGCCGATTGGCGCGTGGTGGGCGTGCGCTTCGCCGGGTCGGCGATGATCGAGTAGGCGGGCTCGTAGATCTTCACCCGGATCTCGCGGATGCCGTCGAGGGTGGAGGCGAGCCGGGGGGCCGCGGCGAACAGGTCGACGAGCGCCTGGAGCGCTCCGGCCGACTGATGCTCGTAGAGCCCGAGCTTGAAGTGCATCGAGTGGATCGCGAACGCGTCGCCACCCGTGCCGAGCTCGAGATCGAACGGGCTCTCGCCGTCGGGCGACGGCATGTTGAGCCTGTAGATGGCGAGCGGATTGCGAAACACGTCGCGCGGGCCGACGAACCCGGCGAGGGCCCTCCGCGCGCTCACGACGGCCACCTCGGCGGCGAGCGCGGCCGACGCGCCTTTCGAGTCGGAGAGTTGGTGGCCGGCCCGGATCGCCCGGAACGGCACGTAGTGCGCCACGACCATCCCGATGGCCGACTCGATCTGCTCTTCGGTGCCGCCGAGCGCGGCCGCATACGCCGCGGCGCTCGCGACGGCGCCATGATGCACGTGGTCGATCGCGAAGCGTCGCAGTGCAAACACCTCGGCGAGGCGGCCGCGGATCTCGTCGATCAACAGCATCAGCCGCAGCGTCGTGTCGCCGTCGAGGGCGGCCTCCCGGGCCGCGGCCACCGCGACCGGATACCAGTCGTTGTGGCCGAACTCGCCGGCCGTGCGTCCCTTGGCGGCGTCGTAGCCGAAGTTCGTGCCGTTGGAGTCCCACTCCCGCACGGCCGAGGCGTTGGCAGCCACCGCCTTCTCCACGGCGCAGGGCCGTGCTTCGCCGAAGCAGATGCCGCCGCGCGACCCTGCGGCCGGCTGGGTGCCGAGCGCCTCGCGGCGGAGCACAGTAGGGGCGTTGGCCGCGTGGGCGATCGCCGACACGCCGCAGCCGACGCTGTCGAGGTGAAACCGCTCGAGGAGCGCGAGCGTGGCAGCCCCGATCGGTTCGGGCCGCCGCAGGAATTCGACACAGTACCGGGCCAGGCCCCGGGCCTGGTTGGTCGACCGCGGCAGCAGGGCGGTGGTGTCGTGGGGCGACGGGGCAGGGGAGTGGGGCGGCTTCATGGCCGCAGGATACACTCCGTCAATGCAATCGGCGCAGCTCGGTCCCTACACGATCGTCAACCGGCTCGGACGCGGCGGCATGGGCGCCGTGTTCGAGGCGACGGATCCCGCCGGTCAGCGTGTGGCGGTGAAGGTGCTCGCCGCTCATCTGGCCGACGATGCCGGCTTGCGGAAGCGGTTCGACGCCGAAATCGAGACGCTCAAGAGTCTGCGGCACCCCGCCATCGTGCAGCTGCTCGCGTTCGGCGAGGAAGACGACCAGCCCTACTTCGCGATGGAACTCGTGCCGGGGCAAAGCCTCGAGCAGATGCTGCGGTCGGGGAGGCGGTTCACCTGGCGCGAAACGGTGAGCGTGGCGCTCGCCGTCACCCGGGCGCTCAAGGCCGCCCACGATCACGGCGTGGTGCACCGCGACCTCAAGCCGGCCAACCTGCTCGTGGCGGAGGGGGACGACGCCGACCTCGGCGCCCGCGTGAAACTCGCCGACTTCGGCATCGCAAAGCTCTTCGGCGGGGCGGCCCACACGGCGCATGGCAACGTCGTGGGCACGGCCGAATACATGGCCCCGGAACAGGCGGTCGGCGGTCCGGTGGACCATCGGGTCGACCTCTACGCGCTCGGCCTGGTGATGTTTGCGATGCTGGCCGGTCGTCCGCCATTCAGTGGCGGCCAGGCGGCGGAGGTGATACGCAAGCAGCAGACGGAGCGTGCCCCCCGCGTGTCGACACTCGCACCGAACGTGCCGATGGAGCTCGATCTGCTGATCGACCGGCTCCTCTCCAAGGAGCCTGCCAGCCGGCCGGCCAACGCCCTGGCGCTCGGCCGGTTGCTCACGGCGATCGAGACGCTGCATCCCGGCTCCGACTCCCCCGAGGCCGACGGCCCGCTGACGGACCTTCCGTTGCCGACGCCCGCGCCGGTGAGCGGCCGCAGCGTAGACCTCTTCGCCCCGACGAGCGCCGGCACCGGGCGCGGCGATGTGGTGGTGAAAGGCGACGCCGACGATGCCCGCACGCACGCCGCCACGGGCGCCCTCGCCGGCAACACCACCAAGCCGATCGATGCCGAGGCCCTCACGGGTGCAGGGGGTGGTAACGCGGCAACCACGGTCGTCGAGCGGGCGCCGCGCAGCCGGTTCACCACGGTCGCGGATCTCGACCGCGCCGCGAGCGCGCAGGCTGCCCGAGCACGCGCCACGGAACAGCGCTGGCAGGCGATCGCGGCTCTGGTCACGCTTGTCCTGCTCGCAGCCGCCGGCTATCTGCTGCTCAAGCAGCCGACGGTGGACGAGCTCTACGGCCGGATCGAGGCGGCGAAAACCGCCGCGGAGACCGGCACCGACCTCCGTGACGCGCTCCCCGACATCGAACAGTTTCTGAAACGGTTTCCGGACGACCCGCGGGCGGGCGAGGTGCGCACACTGTCCCGGTCGCTGGCCCTCGATGTTCTCGAAAAGCGGGCCCGGCGTCGGCCGCTGGGCGGCCGGACGCCGTCGCCGCTCGAACGCGATTACCGCGCCGCGATGGAGCGGGAGCCGGAGAGCCCATCGGCCTGCCGCGACGCGCTCGAGGCCCTGATCGCCGTCCACCACGCCACCGACGGAAAGCCGAGCCCGGCCGTGCGGGCCGCCGACGACCCCTCGCTGTGGATCGACCTCGCCCGCCGGCAGGTGGACCGCCTGGCACCGCTCGCCGCGAAGGAACAGGCGGAGGACACCCGGAAGATCGCCGAGATCTTCCGCCAGGCCGACACGCTGGCAGCGGAGGCCGCGAAGACCGTCGGCGGCCAGCAGGAATCGTTGCTGGCCCGCCGGCGAGCGCTTCTGGAGAGCATCGTCGACCTCTACGCCACGCGCCCCCATGCCGCCTCCGCCGTGACGACGGCGAAGGAACTGCTCGGAGAGTAGGGACAGGGCTCCAGCCCTGTCCTTTCGACAGGCCGGGAGGCCCGTCGCTACAGTACCTCCATGTCCACCCGCCACCGCAGCCACGACGCCTTCGCCCGCGCCAAGGAACTCATCCCCGGCGGCGTCAACTCTCCCGCCCGTGCGTTCGGCGGCGTCGGCGGCGAGCCGATCTTTTTCGCAAGCGCGCTCGGCCAGCGACTCACCGACATCGACGGCAACGTGTACCTCGACTACATCGGCTCGTGGGGCCCGATGATCCTCGGCCACCGCCATCCCCGCGTCGTCGCGGCGATCGAGGAGATGCTCGGCAAGGGCACGAGTTACGGCGCCCCGACCGAGGCCGAAAGCCATCTCGCGGAATTGATCATCGCGGCCGTGCCGAGCATCGAGAAGGTGCGGATGGTGAGCAGCGGCACCGAGGCGGCGATGAGCGCCGTGCGGCTGGCCCGCGGTTTCACGGGCCGCGACAAGATCGTGAAGTTCGCCGGCAACTACCACGGCCACGTGGATAGCCTGCTCGTGGCGGCGGGCTCGTCGGCCGCCACGCTCGGCGTGCCCAATTCGCCGGGAATCACCCCCGGCACGGCCGCCGACACGATCGTGCTCGAATACAACGACGTCGAGGGACTCGAATCCCTGTTCAAGGCGCGCGGCCTCGACATCGCGGCCCTCCTCATGGAGCCGGTGGTGGGCAACATGGGGCTCGTGACGCCGTCGCGGGAGTTTCTCGCGGCCGCCCGCACGCTCACGCTCGCCCACGGAGCCCTGCTCGTGTTCGACGAGGTGATGACGGGCTTCCGCCTGTCGCTCGGCGGCGCCCAGCAGATTCTGGGGGTCACGCCCGATCTCACGACGCTCGGCAAGATCGTGGGCGGAGGGCTGCCGCTCGGCGCCTACGGCGGCCGGCGCGACGTGATGGACCACGTGCTGCCGGCCGGCAAGGTGTTTCAGGCGGGCACGCTCTCCGGCAACCCGCTCGCCGTGGCCGCCGGCACCGCCACGCTCGAAGAGCTGCGCGACAATCCGCCGTACGAACGGCTGGAACGCCACGGCGCCCGGCTCGAACAGGGCTTCCGCGAGGCGGCGGCGGCGGCGGGCGTGCCCGCGTGGGTCGCCCGTGTCGGCAGCATGATGACGATGTTCTTCCAGAAGGGCCCCGCTGTCGTCCCCGTCACCGGCTGGAAGACGGCGAGCCTGTCCGACACGGCCCGCTATGCCGACTTCTTCTGGAAGATGATCGACCGCGGCATCTACCTGCCGTGCAGCCAATACGAGGCGCTGTTCTTTTCGGCCGCGCACACCGACGCCGACATCGAAGCTACGATCGCGGCCGCGGTGGCGGCGATGGGTGACGTGCGACCGAGCCCACGCCAGTAGGTGCAGATTGGCAATCTGCACCGAGGCCTCGATCCGCAGAGTGCCACTCTGCGGCCACAGGGTGTGATCGTCCACTTTCGTAGGTGCAGATTGGCAATCTGCACCGAGGCCTCGATCCGCAGAGTGCCACTCTGCGGCCACAGGCTACGGGTCGCTGGTGACAGGCTGAAGCCTGTCCTACCGCAGGTGGAAATCGATCACGACGGGCAGGTGGTCGCTGGCCACCTTCGCGAGACTCGTGCGCACCACGCGGGCCTGTCGCACGTCGATCGGGCCGCGGGCGAACACCTTGTCGAGGGCCCCGATCGCCAGCCACGCCGGAAACGTGCGGAACCGGCCGACGGGACTCGTGACGTGGTGAAACCCGCCGGCCGCGAGCACCGGCGCGAGCGAATCGCGCCAGTCGTTGAAGTCGCCCACAACCAGCGTCGGGTGCCGATCGGCAGACCGGAAGAGCATGTGGCCGAGGAGCCGCTCGACCTGCCAGCGCCGCTCGCGCTCGGCCAGCCCGAGATGCGTATGCACGAGATGCAGCGGGCCTTCCGGCGACTCGATCACGAGCAGTTGTGCCCCGCGTGGCTTGCGGGTGCCCCGACGCAGCCCGATCCGATGCCGGCTCGCCACGGGCCAGCGCGAGAGCACGAGATTGCCGTAGGAGCCGGCCCCGACCGGCACGTTCTGCTGAAACACCGAGTGAAACCGCAGGGCGTGCGCCAGCAGACGCGGCTGATCGTCGCACCGGCTGCGTTGCACGAGCCGATCGACCTCCTGGAGGCAGACGAGGTCGGGGTTTTCGGCCTCGATGCACGCCACGATCCGGTCGAGCGCATAGCGCCGGTCGCGGCCACCGATCCCCTTGTGGATGTTCCAGCTGAGCAGTCGCATCGCTGTCGAGTCTACCGTAGGCTTGTGCCATGAACTCGCACGCGGATATCCGGATCGGCACGGTGGTGCCGGCTCACGAGCGGACGCCGGACGTGATCCGGCAGCTGGTCGGCCTCGGCTTTGAGACGTTTCAGATCGTCTTCGGCCGCTCCGTCGGCGACTTCGACGTGGCGGAGCTCGCCGCCGCGGTGCGGTCGACGCTCGACCAGACGACGCCGGCCATGTCCGACCTACCGCCGTGCGTCAGCGCGCTCGGCGTGTATGGCAATCCGCTCACGAGCCCCGAAACGGTAAACGACTGGGAGCGGCTCATCGATGCGGCGCCGCTCTACGGCTGCGACGTCGTGGCCGGCTTCGCCGGCAGGGTGCCGGGCCGGCCGGTGCCGGAGTCGTATGGCCGGTTCGGCGAGGTGTTTCGGCCGCTCGCAGCCCGGGCCGAAGATCGCGGCGTCCGCCTCGCATTCGAAAACTGCGAGAAGCGCGGCACGTGGGAGAGCGGCGACTGGAATATCGCCCACGCTCCGCAGGCCTGGGAGGCGATGTTTGCCGAAGTCGCCAGCCCCGTGATCGGCCTCGAATGGGAGCCCTGCCACCAGCTCGTGAGCTTCGTCGATCCGCTGCCGCAGCTGCGGCGCTACGCCCATCGCATCTGGCACATCCACGGCAAGGACGCGACCGTGCTCCACGACGTGGTGCGCGAGCACGGGATCCGCGGCGGGGTGCCCTATGTGTTTCACCGGATGCCGGGGTTCGGCGACACGAACTGGACCGACCTGATCAGCACGCTCCGCATGGCCGGATGGCGCGGCAGCATCGACATCGAGGGGTTTCACGATCCGGTCTATCGCGATGTGCTCGAAACCACCGGGCAGGTGGCCGCGCTCGAGCACCTGAAGCGGTGCCGCGGGGGTAGTTTCGTGCCCAACGTCTGGTGAGTCGGCCGTGCAACCGATCACGATCTCACGCTGGCTGGCACGGGAAGTCGGGAAGCTCCGGTTCGGGCGGCCGACCGCCTGCGTCTACAACCCGCTCGTCTACGCCCGCCGGCCGCACGAGGCCTACCTCGAGCGTTACGCGACGCAGGGCGTTGATGCGCTGCTCGTGGGCATGAACCCCGGGCCCTGGGGCATGGCCCAGACGGGCGTGCCGTTTGGCGAGGTGAACCTCGTGCGCGACTTTCTCGGCATCGACGAGCGCGTGGATCGACCGGCCGTCCCGCATCCCAGGCGGCCGATCGAAGGCTTTGCCTGCACGCGCAGCGAGGTCAGCGGCCGCCGCTTTTGGGGCTGGGCCCGCGATCGCTACCGCACCCCGAGCCGCTTCAGCCGGGCGTTTCTCGTCTCGAACTACTGTCCGCTCGTCTTCATGGAGGCGTCCGGAAAAAATCGCACGCCTGACAAGCTGCCCGGGCGTGAATCCGAGCCCCTGTTCGCAGCCTGTGACGAGGCGCTGCGGCGGCTCGTGGCGTGGTGTGATCCGCAGCGCGTGATCGGCGTGGGAGCCTTCGCCGCCGCACGGGCCCGCGTGGCATTGGGCGCCGATGGCCCGCCGGTCGGCCAGATCCTGCACCCGAGTCCGGCCAGCCCCGCGGCGAATCGGGGATGGGCCGAGCAGGCGGAGAATCAACTCCGTGCCGTGGGAGTCAGGATTCCCACGGCCCGACGTGCCGCCAGTTCCCGAGCGTCATGAAATTGGCCAGAATTTCGTCATGGCCCAACTCTACTTCTATTACTCGGCGATGAACGCCGGCAAGAGCACGACGCTCCTGCAATCGGCGCACAACTACGAGGAGCGCGGCATGCAGACGCTCCTCTACACGCCCGCGATCGACACGCGCGCCGGCACACCCAAGATCCACTCCCGGATCGGCATCGCGTGTGACGCGATCGCCTTCGGGAAAGACTACGACTTCTTCGAGGCCGTCGGGCGGCGGCACCAGGCGGGGCCCGTGCACTGCGTGCTGATCGACGAGGCCCAGTTTCTCACCCCGCAGCAGGTCCTCCAGCTCACGCTCGTCTGCGACCGGCTGTCGATCCCGGTGCTGTGCTACGGTATCCGCACTGATTTTCGGGGGGAGCCGTTCGAGGGCAGCAAATACCTGCTCGCCTGGGCCGACAACATCGTGGAGATCAAGACGATCTGCCGGAGCGGCAAGAAGGCGACCATGAACGCGAGGCTCGACGCGCACGGCAACCAGGTGACCGAGGGCGCGCAGATCGACATCGGCCACCACTACGAGGCGATGAGCCGGAAGGAGTTTCGCCTCGACGAGGTGTCCCCCGTCGGAAAGAACGCTGTCCCTAAGCGGCCAGGGCCTGCATGATGCGGTCGAGGATCGTGGCGATGATCTCGCGGTCAGAGGCCGGTCGGCGGGGGCTGTCGGGGTGCGGCTCATCGCTGGCGAGCAGCCCCCTGAGGTGCAGCGCCTGGGCCATCGAGTGCTTGTAGGCGGGCACCGGCGGGCGGAAGGCAAAATCACCCAGGG
>JBAXUY010000103.1:0-10599 GCA_037129475.1 Planctomycetia bacterium
AGCTCCAGCTCTGTCGATCGACAGGCCTGGAGGCCTGTCGCTACTTCCCGACAGGTCTGGAGGCCTGTCGCTACAGCGCCGAGAACGTTCGGCGGAGTCGGGAAGGTGGGCACGCGCAGACGCAGGGAGTCGTTGAGGACGAAACAGCGCCAGGCCTGGAAGGCCGGGTCATCACCAGCCGACGGAGGTCGGCCAAGGAACGGACGGAAGGATGCCGTGCCGTTCCGTGAAGCATCCCTCGAGCATGCCTCCCTTCGGCTCCGAATGTGGGTCGTTATCGGTTGCCTTCAGGCCGGAGACTGGCAAGCGGGACGCTTGCCCCGCGCAGCGTACGGGCGACGCTAACTGTGCATGCGCGGCACCGGATCGCCGATCTCGATGATCTCGGCCTCCCGGGCCGAGAGGTCGTGGAGCCGCTCGCGCACGATCGCTTCCGGTTGGAAGTCAAAGGCGAGGCGGACGTAGGTCGAATGGTGGCGGGCCTCCGATTCGAAGAGGCTGCGGTAGAAGTCGCGCAGCTCCGGGTCGGGCACGTGCTCGGCGAGCACCTGAAACCGCTCGCAGCTCCGGGCCTCGATGAGGCTGGCCACGAGCAGGCGATCGACTGCCCGAGCCGGTTCGTCCTTGCGGATGAGGTCGTGGAGCCGGGGGCCGTAGCTGCTGGGGGAGAGTTTCCTGAAGGGGATGCCGCGCCGCTTCAACAGGTCGAGCACGAGTCGGAAGTGTTCGAGTTCCTCGTTCACGATCTCCGTCATCGCGCGGGCGAGCGTCACGTGATCGACGTACGAAAACAGCAGGTTCATCGCCACGCCAGCCGCCTTCTTCTCGCAGTGGGCGTGGTCGATGAGCACCTCGTCGAGGCCGGTGTCGACCTGGGCGAGCCAGCGGGCGGTGGAGGCGGATTGGAGGCTCAGCATCGCCGGTCATTGTCCGGGGGTGGAACACCGGGCATCATACCCCGCATGATCGCGATCCCACCGACAGCGAATGACACCGCCCGCAAGCCCGACCGCAACGTGCTCGGTGGCCCGCTCGGTGCCTGTTCACGGGAGCCCCTCACCGGGTTTTTCCGCGACGGCTGTTGCCGCACCGGGCCGGCCGACGAGGGCGTGCATACGGTGTGCGCCGTGATGACGCCCGACTTCCTCGAGTTCACCGTCGCCGCCGGCAACGACCTCGTCACGCCGCGTCCGCAGTGGGATTTTCCCGGCCTCGTGGCCGGCGACCGCTGGTGCCTGTGTGCAGCCCGCTGGCTCGAAGCGGCACGCGCCGGCCGTGCTCCGCCGGTCGTCCTCGAGGCGACCCATGAGAAATCGCTCGACGTCGTGCCGTTCGAACTCCTGAAGAAGCACGCTGTGCCTCCGGCATGAACGCGGCCCTCGCCCTCGCGATCGGCGCGGTGGCGCTGCTCTATGCGTCGGTCGGCCACGCAGGGGCCACAGGCTACATCGCGGTGATGACGCTGTTCGGGATCGCGCCCGTGGTGATCCGGCCCACGGCGCTCGTCTTGAATGTGATCGTGGCGACGATCGCCACGGCGCAGTTCGTCCGCGCCGGCCATTTCCGCGGCAGCCTCTTCTGGCCGCTCGCCGCCGCGAGCGTGCCGTGCGCCCTCGTTGGCGGTGCGATACGGCTCCCGACCGGGGCATTCGAGAAGCTCGTGGGAATCGTGCTTGCCGGATCGGCCCTCCGGCTCATGCGCGACGCGTGGGCGCCGGGTGGAGCCCCTGACGCGGCGGTCAAAGCGCCGCCGACACCACCGTCGACACCCGTGATGGCCGTACTGGGCGGCGGCATCGGCCTGCTCTCCGGTCTCACGGGCGTCGGCGGCGGCGTGTTCCTCACGCCGGTGCTTCTCGCCCTGCGGGCAGCCTCCGTGAAACAGATCGCCGCCGCCACGGCCCCGTTCATCCTCGTGAATTCACTCGCCGGCCTCGCCGGCGGCCTCGTGGGCGGCCGAGCTCTGCCAGCCGTCAGTCTGCCCGTGATCGCCGCCGCCGTGCTCGGCGGCGCGATCGGCTCACAGCTCGGCGCCTTCCGGCTCCCCGTGCGCGCCATTCAGTTCCTGATGGCGGCCGTCCTCGCGATCGCCAGTGTGAAGCTCTTCGGACTCTGATGCGCGCCAGAAGACGGGACGGGTGCCCGACCCGCCCCACCCAGGCATCGATCACCGCATGCCCTCAATGTGCCGCCGACTTGGAGAACAGATTGAGTACGACGACGCCGGCAACGATCAGCCCCATGCCCACGATCGCCGGCGGATCGAGCTTCTGGCCGAGGAACAGCCAGCCGATCGTGGCGATCAGCGTCACGCCGGCACCGCTCCACACCGCATAGGCGATCCCCACGGGCACCTTGTCGAGCGTGAGCGACAGGAAGAAGAAGGCGAGCCCATAGCCGCAGATCACGACGATGCTCGGCAGCGGCTTCGTGAAGCCTGCGGAGGCTCGCAGGAAACTCGTGCCCACCACTTCCGCAACGATCGCGATCGTGAGGTACAGCCAGTGCATCGAATCATCTCCGGGCCGGCGGCCTCACCTCCGGTCTGAAGCGCGGAGGGCCGTATCGCGTAGAGTGTAGCGACATCCCAGGGATGGAGCGGCCCCGGCGGGCTGCCTGCGCAGGAGCGATTCGACATGACGACCGGGCCGATCGACGAGCCACACGGACGGACCGCGACCACTGCCGCACCGTCGCTCGACACGATTCTTTCCTCCGCCAGCGAGCAGACACGGGAGACCGTGCGGGTGCTCGGGGAAATCCTCGGCAATGAGCCGCTGGCGACGCTTCCGCCGACCCAGTTCGCGATCCGGCACCTCGGGATCGACGGACTCGAGATCGCGAGTACGAAGTCGACCGGGCCGACCACGTCGCTCACGCTGCTCGGCAACCTGTTGCGCGTGGAAATGGAGCGGCACGCCGGCCGGGTGGTGATCGGCTCACCGGGTGACGGGCTGGCCCCCACGTGGACGCAGCTCGGCATCGGGCCGGACGAAAACCTCACGGTGCCGGGGCGGCTCGTGGCGTTCTTTCCGGCGGGCACGCTCGCCGCCGAGCCACTCTGCGTGGCGATCGACGACCGGCACTGGCACCGGGAGTTTTGCATCCTCTGCGCCTTCGCCCACAAGCCGGCAGCCGAGCGCGTGCTGCACGAGCTGCAGCAGCGGCTCAAGTCGGATGAAAATCCACTCCGCGGCCGCGTCCTCGAAGCCCGGGTCGACGACAGCTGCGTCCGGCTCGCCGCGAGTGCCGCGCTCGCGAGCCCGCGGGAAAACCTCGTGCTGCCCGCCGAGATCTGGCGGGAAATCGACGTCTTTCTCGCCTCGGCGACCGATCGCCGTGAACTCCTGCGGTCGCTCGGCCTCGGCACCAACCGCGGGCTGCTCATCGCCGGGCCGCCCGGCGTCGGCAAGACACACCTCGTGCGCGTGATCGCCACGGCCCTCGCCGGCCGCTATACGACGATCCTCGCCGACGCCAACTCCGTCCGCCATCACATCGCCGACGTCTATGCGGAGAGCGACACGTTCGGCCCGACGCTCGTCGTGCTCGACGACATCGACCTCGTGCTCGGGCACCGCGACGGCAGCGGCGACAACACCGGCCTCGCCGAGTTCCTCGCCACGCTCGACGGCGTCCGCCAGCGGGACGACATCCTCACGATCGCCACCACGAACGACCCCAAGTCGATCGACCCGGCCGCCCAGCGGTCGAGCCGGTTCGACATGATCATCACGCTCCCGAAGCCCGACGAAGCATCGCGGGCAGGGATCCTCGAGCGCCACCTCGCCCCGCTCGGACTCACTCTCGACATCGCGGAACTGGCCCGCGTGCTCGACGGCGCCACCGGCGCCGACGTCAAGGAAGTGATCCGCCGCGCCGTGCTCGAACACGGCGGCTCGTTCACGCAGGCCCAACTCGTCGAGATCGCCGAATCCGGCCGCTGGAAGGCCGCCGTGAACCGCCGCAAGTATCTGTGAGGCGTGCGGGGGCGCGCGAGGCCGTGACAGGCTGAAGTCTGTCCTACGGGCGCAGGCCGAGGCCCAACGCGTCGCGGCAAAACGTGATACTGCGGGCGAGCTCGGCCTGCTGGTACTCGCGCTCGACCTCCAGCTTCGCGGGGCCGGCCGGCGGTTTGAACGGTGGGATCTCGTGGCCGCGTTTCGCGAGCGCGAGGAACGCGGCGAGATCCTCGGCACGGGCGTCGGGAAAGGCCTTCCAGAAGCCGCGATCGCCGAGCGGAAACGTCCGCGGGAATCCGGAGATCGTCTCGATGTGAACCGTGACGCCCGGGCACTTTTTCTCGACGCCGTCGACGAGCGCGGCCAGGTCGGTGCAGCCCTCGCCCATTGCCGTCCACTGGGTCGTGACGCCCGCGGGCGTCTCCCACACCATCGTGTCGCGCAGGCTCGTGGTGATCACGTGAGGGCCGAGTCGCTCGAGGGCCACCACCGGGTCTTCGAGCGCCCAGCAGGCGTTGCCCGAATCGAAGTTCACGCCCACGAAGTCGGGGCCTGCGGTCTCGACGAGCCCGAGCAGTTCCCGCGACTGCATGTCGCCGGCGTGGTTTTCGACCGCGATCTTGACGCCGGCGTCGAGCGCTCGCGTGCGGGTGGACTTCAGCACGGCCACGGTGTCGGCGATCCGGGCCTCGATCCCCCCGGGCGTGAGGCGATCGGCCTGGTTGCCGAGGATCACCCGAAAGGCCTTCGAG
Organism: Planctomycetia bacterium; assembly: GCA_037129475.1. Lineage (GTDB taxonomy): Bacteria > Planctomycetota > Planctomycetia > Pirellulales > UBA1268 > RGVT01. Next base: position 4,715 of record JBAXUY010000103.1, read on the forward strand.
CCGAGCGCCTTCGCCATGCGGATACCCAGCGCGAGATGCTCCTCGGCTGTGCCCCAGTCGGGCTTGAACGTCGTCGACGTGGGGCAGATGCTCCACGAGCCGATTTCGAGCGACACGCCCTGGTCGGCGGCGTAGCGCCGTATCTCACCGAGCGTGGCGTCATCGAAACGCCCCTGGAACGGGCCGAAGTCGGTGATGAAGACCGAGTCGCATCCGAGCGCAACGGCGCGATCGACGAGCCCTCGGGCGTCGAGCGCGAGTGCCCGGATCGCGAAATTGTCGAAGCCGAGCTTGATGCCCCGGCGCCGCACCTCGCGGGCCACGGCGGGCAGGGCCGCCACGGCGGCGACGGCGGCGAGCCAGGCCCGCCTCGTGAGCCGCGATACATCGTGATCGGTCACGTCAGGGGTTCCGTCGCTCGAGTCGGTAGAGAGCTTCGTCGGTCCGTAGATAGAGCGCGCGACCGACCGCGGCAGGCGTCGCGAAGATCTGCCCGTCGAGCTGGTTGGTCGCCACGAGCTCGAACGTCCGCCCCGGCTTGATCACGAACGTGGCTCCATCACGATTGCCCACGTAGATTCGCCCCTCGGCCAGGAGCGGCGACGAGGAGAAGTTGCCCCCCAGCCGCTCCGACCAGACGACGTCGCCCGTCTTCACATCGAGGCAGGTCGCGATGCCCTTGTCGCTCACCACGTAGAGTTCATCGCCGACCACGAGCGGCGACGACATGCTCGGCGCACCGCGCGATTGTCGCCACGCGATCTCCGGTTCGCGGCCGCCGCCGCCCGGCCGCACGGCGAGCACCTCGGGCTTCGCAAAACTCGTGCTCATGAAGACGAGTCCGTGGGCCGCCACCGGACGAGGCACGATCGAGAAGCCGAGCACACCGTAGGCCAGCCGCCAGAGTTCCGCACCCGTCGCCGGGTCGTAGCCATACACCCAGTCGGCTCCCGGCGCCACGACCACGTCGCCGCCGTCGGTCGGGAGCACGAGCGGCGTGCCGTAGGCCTTCTTCAGGTCGGGATTGTCGTTGAGCGTGCCCGACCGCGGCGTCTTCCAGGCGACTTTCCCACTGGCCAAGTCGAGGGCCGCGATGTATTGCACGTCGCTGCCGTCGCATGGGATCACGAGGCGGTCGCGCCACACGACCGGCGTGCTCCCCGGTCCGTTCATGTGGTCGAGCCGGAGATCGCGGTTGACCCACGACACCATGGCGGTGGCCGTGTCGACGCAGGCCGTGCCGTAGTCGCCGAAGTGGCAGAAGAGCCTCCCGCCCGAGAGCACGGGGGACGGGGAGGCGAACGAGTTGAGCTTGTGGATCGGCTGCGGCTTTTCGACGGTGAACAGTTGGACGTCGTGGACGATCCGGCCCGAGTCCCGATCGACGGCGATCGCGTGCATGGTGACGGCACGCGCGACCTCGACGGGCTGCTTGTTCGTCGTTCCCGCAAGCAGAGCGGCCTTCTCGGACTCGGGGGCCGCGGTTTCGACGGCGGTCGTGAGCCAGACGTGCTTGTCATCGATCACGGGTGACGACCAACCGCGGCCGGGAAGCGGGGTCTTCCAGGCGACGTTCTCCGTCTCGCTCCACGTGACCGGCAGGTCGTGGGTGGCGGCCGCGTGCCCTTGCCCGCCGGGACCGCGCCACTGCGGCCAGGTGTCGGCCAGCCCGGATCCCCCCCATGATGCGCACACGATCGCCATGGTCAGCGGAAGATTCATCGGGGCACGCATCGGGCGGTTCTCCGAGGGGCGGCAGTGGCCTGGACTGGCTCCATCATGCACCGGCGGCATCCGGATGGGAAACCTGCCTCGAGCCGGACTGTTGCGGGCGCGACGGCCGTATTTCGGCCTTGGGCCGGCTGCGGGCCGACTGCTATCGTCTCGGACCAGGTCCAGGCGCCCGCCCGCATGACACGCACCCCCCGCTGCCTTCGGCCCGACATCCTCGGCGCCCTCCTCGCGATCGCCCTCGTCTGCCCCGGCGCTCGGGCCGCGGACGCGCTCGAAATGCGGGTCGAGAGCGAGATCTTCGTCGACCGCGGCACCACGCCGGCGGCCCGGAGCCTGACGATCTTCCGCAACGGACTCGCCTGGGACTTTCTCGACGGGGCGAACGCGGAGGAGGCCGGGGAGATCGTGCTCCACGACCCGGCCCGCGAACGGGTGGTGGTCATCGATACGGTCCGCAACGTGAAAACGGAGATCGACAACCTGCGTCTCGAGCGGCTGAGCGTGTCCCTGGCAACCTGGGCCCGCCGGTCCGACGACCGGCTCGTGCGCTGGGCCGGTGGCCCCGAGTTCGAGGAAGGCTGCCACGAACAGGAGCGTTCGCTCGAACTGGCGGGGCCGCGTGTGCGGTACGAGGTCATGTTTTCCGAGGCGCCTTCGCCGGATGCCGCGGACATCTACCGCCGGTTCGCCGATACGGCGCTGCTCCTCAAGGCGCTCCTCCATCCCGGTGGCATCCCGCCTTTCCCTCGGCTGGCCATCAACAAGCGGATCGCGGCGGCCCGTGGAATACCGGAGTCGGTCACGCTCGAGATCGACGCCCGCAACGCGCTCCTCGGCGGCCGGCCGCAGGTGCTGCGGTCGGTCCACAAGCTTCATCCCCGGCTGCTGGCGACCGACCTCGAGCGGATCGAGGATGCCGAAGCCCGGGTGGCCCTCGCCGAGGCGGTGGACATCGCCACCTACGCCGAGCCTGCGACCACGGCACCCGTGACCGTCGCGAAGTAGCGGGCGCTGCGCTACCGGCACAAAACGTCCATCCGGTGCCCCGGTGCGCGACCCCAAGAAAGTTTGCCTGACCGGACGATGTTTCCCCTGGGGCACATCTTCCCCAGCCGTGCACGACGGCACTCCCTGATCATTCCCATTCATTCCGGAGGCATCCATGCTCGTTCTCTCCCGCAAGCAAAACCAGCGGATCCGTGTCGGCGACTCGGTGGTCGTGACGGTGGTGCGCGTCAGCGGCGACAAGGTGCGGATCGGCATCGAGGCCCCGCACGACATGCGGGTGTTGCGGGACGAGCTCGACGACGACAGCATCGGCGACGTGGTTCTGGAACCGTCCGACGCCCTGCCGATCACGCGGCTGCTCCGGTTCGTGGGCTGACGATGGCCGCCAACGGGCCACAGGGCGGCGGCGGGCGGGCGTGGCCGCGGGTTCTCGCCGGCATGGCCGCGGGGCTCGCAGGCGGCATCGTCGTGGTGACGCTCCTGCTCAAACACGAGCCGGCAATCGTCGCCACCGCAGCCGGTGGCCCGGATGCCGAGCGGGCCGCGGCACGGTTGGTCACGATCGGGTCAGCCCTGCACGCGGCAGTGGGCAGGGCCGGCCCCTGGGGTGCGGCCCTCAGCGACACGGAACTCAACGCCTGGCTGGCCACCGACCTGCCGCGGAATCATCCGCACGTCCTGCCCCGTGGGCTGTCCGCGCCCCGCGTGCGGTTCCGATCGCAGCACGTGGAGGCCGTTGTGCGTGCCGGTTCCGGGCTCCTTTCGGTGGTGGTCTGGTGCGACCTCGAGGTGACGCTTCGGGGTGTGAACCAGCTGGGAATCGTGGTCGAGAAGGCGGCCGTCGGCGCGGTGCCGCTCCCTGCGACACCGGTGCTCGCAGAACTCGGCCGACGGCTCGCGGCACTCGGCTGCGTCACGGAACTGCGGCCCCGGGATGGCAGGACGGTGCTGGTCGTCTACATTCCAACCACCCTCGGCGGTGGGCCGCAGTGGCGGCTGGAGTCGCTGCGGATCGACGCCGGCGAGTTCGTGGTGGCCGGCACCACGATCGTACCGGGCGACGATGCGGCGGCAGCGCCCGCAGAATGACGAGGAGAGATCGGTGGCACGACTGAGATTCCTGGGCGCGGCGGGCATGGTGTCGGGATCGCGGCATCTCCTCGAAACCGACCGCCACCGCGTGCTCGTCGACTGCGGCCTCTTCCAAGGGGAGAAACGCACCCGCGAGCGGAACTGGGAACGGTTTCCGGTGCCGGCCGCCTCGCTCGACGCCGTCGTGCTCACGCACGGCCACATCGACCACTCCGGTTGGCTGCCGCGGCTGGTGCGCGAGGGGTTCAAGGGCCCGATCCTGATGACGCCCGCCACCGCCGACCTGCTCGGCCTGTTGCTCTACGACTCGGCGAAGTGCCAGGACGAGGACGCCGTCTACGCCAACCGCAAGGGCTACTCGAAGCACAAGCCGGCGCTCCCGCTCTACGACGAGCGCGACGTCGATCGCACCCTGCGACTGGTGCAGGACGTGCCGCGCGGGCAGTGGTTCGATCCCGCACCGGGAATTCGGTGCCGGTATCACGAGGCGGGCCACATGCTCGGCAGCTCGTTCGTGGAGACGGAGGTCGATTCGCGGCGGATCGTCTTCTCGGGCGACGTCGGCCGCTACGACGCGCCGCTCTACAAGGACCCGGCCCCGCCTCCCCCCTGCGACTATCTCGTCTGCGAGAGCACCTATGGCGACCGCGACCATCCCGCCGTGCGGCCACTCGACGACCTCGAGGCCGCCACGAAGGAGGCGCTCGCCCGCGGCGGCATGATGCTCGTGGCCTCGTTCGCGATCGGTCGCTGCCAACAGCTCGTCTATCTCCTGCGCACGCTCATGGCCGCCGGACGGATTCCCGAGGTTCCGGTGTGGATCGACTCGCCGATGGCGGTGGAGGCGACGGAGGTCTTCAGCCGGCATGTCGCCGAGCACGATTTTTCAGAGGCCACGATGGCGGGCGTGGCGGAGTCGCTCGCCTCCCCCTTCGTCCGGATGGCGAAGACGGCCACCGAGTCGAAGGCGATCAACGCCCATCGGGGCCCGGGCGTGGTGATCGCGTCGAGCGGGATGATGAACGGGGGCCGGATCCTCCACCACCTCGCCCAGCGGCTGCCCGACCCGCGGACCACCGTGCTCGTGGCCGGCTTTCAGGCGGCAGGCACCCGCGGGCGGACGCTGATCGACGGCGCCGACACGCTCCGCATTCACGGCCGCGACATCCCGGTCCGCGCCGCCATCCGCCGGGTCGACGCCCTCTCCGGCCACGCCGACCGCCGCGAAATCGGCCGCTGGCTCACCGGCATGCCGGCCCCGAAACGCACCTTTCTCGTCCACGGCGAGCCTCCTGCCGCCCGCGGCATGGCAGAATTTCTCGGCACCACTCTCGGCTTCGAGACGACGATCCCCACCATCGGAGAGACGTTCGACCTCTCCTGACAACGGACTGCCATGACGAAAAAATCCCGCTCCACGTCGCCGCAACCCTGCAGCGCGATCCCCGACACCCTGCTCGGTGACGACATCGCCCTCGTCGCCGAGAACATGGAGGCGATCCTCGGTTCCCCCAGCAATCTTCTGGCCCAGGACGATCGGAAGCTCCTCGACAAGGTCGAGATGCGCGGCGTACGGATGCTGCTCGAGCTGAACAAGCCGGAACTGGCCCTTCAGGAGCATGCGATCACGTCGACGGTGATCGTGTTCGGCGGGACACAGGTCGTGGAACGCGGCGCCGCGGAACGGCGTCTTTCCGAAGCCCGCCGCGCCCTCGCCGCCGCCCCCGACGACAAGAAATGCAAGCGTGAGGTGGCCCGCAGCGAGCGGCTGCTCGATCGCAGTCGCTACTACGACGAAGCCCGGGAGTTCGCCCGGCTCGTGTCGATCGACAACCAGTGCGCTGACCACCGCGACTTCGTGATCGTCACCGGCGGCGGCCCGGGCATCATGGAGGCTGCCAATCGCGGTGCCTTCGACGTCGGCTGCCAGTCGATCGGACTCAACATCAAGCTCCCGGCGGAGCAGCAGCCCAACCCGTTCATCACGCCTGAGCTGTGCTTCCAGTTCAAGTATTTCGCGCTGCGCAAGTTTCACTTCATCCTGCGGGCCG
>JBAXUY010000104.1:0-10560 GCA_037129475.1 Planctomycetia bacterium
TCCGGATGCGTTCCACGCGGTTGCTCTTCCGCATGTCGAGCACCACCTCCTCGTACACGAGCAGTTCGTCGTGCAGCGAGAGGTTGTAGCTGTTGGGGTTGAGCCGGCCCTCGTCGAAGGGCTCGATCACGATATTGCCGCCGAGTTGCTGCTTGATCTCGTTGCCTGAGAGGATCATGGGCGGTTCCAGGTGCGATGGCGGAGAGGACAGGAACCCGACGGGGGCGGATTGTACGCTTTCGTTCCCAGACTGTCAGGGACGGCGCCGTTTTGCGGTGGGGCTCGGCCGTCGTGCCGCCCGTTTCCGCGGCTCCTTCGTCTTCACGCCCACGCGCGGGCACAGGTCGGCGAGCGGGCAGACGTCGCACCGTGGACCCCGGGCCGGGCAAATCGTTCGCCCGTGCTCGATCAGCCGGTGGCTGAACGCGATCCAGTGGTCCCGGGGCACCACCTTGACGAGGTCGCGCTCGGCCCGCACCGCGTCGGCGTGCCGGGTGAGCCCCAGCCGCCGGGCGATCCGCCCCACGTGGGTGTCGACCACGATGCCCTCGGCCTCGCCGAAGGCGCTGCCGAGCACCACGTTCGCGGTCTTGCGGCCCACGCCCGGCAGCTTCACGAGGTCCGGGAGCGACGGCGGCACCTGCCCTCCGTGCCGCTCCACGAGGCCCCGGCAGCAGCCGAGGATGTTCTTGGCCTTGGCACGGTAGAACCCGGTGCTCCGGATCACCGCCTCGAGGTCGCGGGGGCGGGCGGCGGCCAGGGCCGCCGGCGTGGGCCAGCGGCGGAACAAGTCGCCCGTGACCATGTTCACCCGCTTGTCGGTGCACTGGGCCGACAGGATCGTGGCCACGAGGAGCTGAAACGGGTTTTCGAAGGCGAGCGAACACTCGGCCCCCGGATGGGCCGTGGCAAGCCGCGTGGCGATCGCCGCCGCTCGCAGCCGCCGGGCGGCCACCGATTCACGAGCCGGCCTGGGTGGGGAGGCGGCCCCCTCGCGACGGCCGTGGCTGCTACCATTCACTCGGTCACCTCCCACGGTGCGTCGTGCCGGCGACCCTGCCGCCGGCGAAACAGGGTCTGTTGTACGGTGTTTTTCATGGACGCATCGCCCGCGTATGAGCCCCTCTATCTCGAAGGCATCGAAAAGTTCAACGCCTGCGACTATTACGAGAGCCACGAGGTGTGGGAGGAACTCTGGACGGAGTACCGCGGACCGTCGCGAAAGTTTTACCAAGGGCTGATCCAGGCCGCCGTGGCCCTCTATCATTTCGGCAACGGCAACATTCGCGGGGCCCGCAAGCTCCACAAGAGCGTGCACGGGTACCTCGAGCCGTACGCCCCGCGGCACCTGGGCCTCGACATCGGCGGATTTCTCGCCGCCTTCGACACCTGCCTCGCGGAGGTGGCGGCGAGCACGGAGGACTTTCCCGACATCCCGCTCGACCCCGACCTGCTCCCGGAGATCCACCTCGATCCGCCGCCGGCCTGAGGCCCGCGGCCGCCAGACTCGGCTGAGCCCTTTCATGACGGACGAACCACTCGCGTTTTCCCCCGACCAGTTCTCCGGCCAGGCGCGAATCTTCGCGCTGCCGAACCTCGTGATGTTTCCGCACGTCATGCAGGCGCTGCACATCTACGAGCCGCGGTATCGGGCGATGCTCGAGGAGGCGATCGAGGACGACCGCTTGATCGCGCTGGCCGTGCTGGCACCCGGATGGGAGCAGCACTACGAAGGGCGGCCCCGGCTGCGGTCGACCGCCTGCCTGTGCCGGGTGGCGACGCACCAACGGACGCCCGAGGGCACGTACAACGTGCTCCTGCTCGGCGTGCGGCGGCTGCGGCTCGTGCGGGAGCTGCCGCCCAAGAAACTGTTCCGGGTGGTGGAGTCGGAAATCCTCGACGACGAGGTGCCCGACGACGAATCGCCCGGGGCCGCCGCCGAACTCCAGCAGCAACTGCTCGCCGCCTTCAAGCGATCGATGCCGAAGATCCCGGATGCCTACGAGCAGCTCGACCAGCTTCTCGGCACGCAGATCACGCTCGGCATGCTCGCCGATATCGTGGCCTACACGATCGACCTCGATCTCGAATGGAAGATGCGGCTCCTGGCCGAGTGCAACGTCTTCCGCCGCACGCGGCTCCTGCTCGAGGCGATCGCCGGCCGGCCCGCGGCCGCGTTTCCGCGGCCGTTTCCACCCGAGTTCAGCGCCAACTGACGGCCCATCGTCTGCTACCATTGACGGCATGAAGAAGGAATCCGCCCCCGTCGACCACGCCCGCATCGAGCGGGCCGTCCGTGAGATTCTCCACGCCGTCGGGGAGGATCCGGATCGTGAAGGCCTGCTCGAGACACCGGCCCGCGTGGCCCGGATGTACGCCGAGATGTTCAGCGGGCTCCACCAAGACCCGAAGGTGCACCTCCGCAAGGCGTTCACGGAAAAGTACGACGAGATCGTGCTCGTCCGCGACATCTCGTTCACGAGCGTCTGCGAGCACCACCTCCTGCCGTTCATGGGCAAGGCCCACATCGGATATCTGCCCGACGGCCGGGTGCTCGGTCTGAGCAAGCTCGCCCGGATCGTGGAAGTGGTCTCGCACCGGCCGCAGGTGCAGGAACGGATGACCGAACAGATCGCCGACCTGCTCGTCGAGGACCTCGGGGCCAAGGGCGTGGCCGTGGTCGTGGAGGCCTCGCACACCTGCATGACGATCCGCGGCATCCGCAAACCCGGCAGCCTCTGTGTGACGTCGGCGATGAAGGGCATCTTCCGCGCCAACGTGTCGAGCCGCGCCGAGGTGATGTCGCTGATCTACGGAAATCGCCCGGCCTCGTGACGCTCCTCGTCGACTTTCTCTGCCGGTTCGCGTGGGGCCTCGCCGCCGCGCTCGTGCTCACGCCCACCGGCGTGGTGCCGGCGGGCTTTTTTCGCGTCAACCTGCTCGTGGTGCTCGGGCTCGCCACGTTCGCGGCCCTCCTCGCGGGCTCAGGCCTGCCGGCGTGGTTTTGGCCGCTGCCCGCCGCAGCCGCCCTGGCGGCATGGCTCGGGAGCATCGCATGGTATGCCGAGCGCGTGCGCGGAGGGCTCGTGCTCTGCGTCGTATGCGCGGGGTTGCTCGCGGCGGCGACCGTGCTCGTGGGGCCCGTGGCGCTCCTGCCCGCGGCCACGCGGCTGCTCTCGGGGCTCGTCGTCGGCCTGACGGTACACGCCATGCTCCTCGGGCACTGGTATCTCAACGCACCCGGCATGCGGGTCGACGCCCTGCGGCGGATGATCGACGTGGCGCTCGTGGCGTGGGCGGCCGTGCTCGTCGCGGCCCTCGCCGCCGCGCTGGGAACGGGCACCGTGCCGTGGCAGGGACGCGAACCGACGGCGCTCGCGCTCCTCTCCCTGCGCTGGCTCGCCGGGCTCCTCGGGCTGCCGGCGCTGCTCGTTTTGAGCCGTAAGACGCTCGAGATTCCCAACACGCAGAGTGCCACGGGTATCCTCTACGTGGCCTGCCTGGCTGCGATCATCGGCGAACTCACCGCCCAGTTGCTCGCGACGCCGGCCTGACGACTCGTGCGGAGCGCCCGGATGCGGATCACCTACGCCTGTCCCGCCTGCCATACGACCGTCGCGGTCGACGGCGTCGAGTCGCGTTCCGCGCTCGAGTGCCCGGCCTGCGGCGCGGCGATCACGGTGCCGGCCGACGCATTCGCCCCCGGCCCGCCGCCACAGCTGCGACGGTGCCTCGTCTGTCCGAGCACGGAGCTCTTCGTGCGCAAGGATTTTCCGCAGCGTGTGGGGCTCGCGATCGTCGTCGCCGGGCTCGCCGCGAGCTGTGTCGCGTGGGCCTGGCGGGAACTCGTGCTCACGTTCGCGATCCTGTTCGGCACGGCGCTCGTCGACGTGGTGCTGTACCTCGTGGTGCCGGACTGCCTCTCGTGCTACCGCTGCGGCGCCCGCTACCGCGGCGCGGGCGTGCGGGGCTCGTTCGGCGGTTTCGACCTGGAGACGCACGAGAAGCACCGCCAGCAGACGGCCCGGCTGCGGGCCGGATCCGCACATGGATCGTGAACGGCAGCGGATCGCCGAAGACCTGCGCGGCCTCGTTGCCGGTGACGTGCTCTGCGACGACGCGAGCCGGGCGCTCTACGCCACCGACGCCAGCCTGTTCGAGATCTCGCCGCTGGTGATCGTGCGGCCGCGTGCGGTGGACGACGTCGCGGCGACCGTCCGCTTCGCCGCCGAGCGCGGGCTGCCGGTGCACCCGCGGGGTGCCGGCACGGGGCTGGCCGGGGACGCGCTCGGCCGCGGCATCGTGGTCGACACGTCGCGGTTCATGCGCCGCATCATCCACACGTCGGCGGGGCGGGTGCGGGTGCAGCCGGGGGTCGTGGCCGCCCAACTCGACGAGCATCTCGCCCGGCTGGGGCGGATGTTCGGCCCCGACCCGAGCAACGCGCCGGTCACCACCATCGGCGGCATGATCGGGCGCAACGCCTCGGGCAGCCGGTTTGCCCGGCATGGCGCGATCCGCGGCCGCGTCGCCGCGGTGCAGGGCGTGCTCGCCGACGGCACGGTGGTGGAGCTCGTTCCCACGTCGCCGTCGTCCCCGGGCGTGGCCGCCGACGAGGGCCCGACGCGGCTCGCAGCAGGCCTGGCGGCGATCCTCGCCGATGCCCGTCCCGTGATCGCCCGCCGGCAGCCTGCCGACCGGCTGTCGCACGGCGGATATCGGCTCGACGATCTCGAGCACGATGGTCTCGTCGACCTGCCGCGGCTCGTCTGTGGCGCGGCCGGTACGCTCGCCATCGTCACGGAGGCGACGCTCGAGACGGTGGAAGCGGATGGCGGCCGCGCCGTCGCGCTCGTGCTCTTCGACTCGCTCGAGAAGGCCGCAGACGCCGCACTGCGGCTGGCAGGCCTCGGGCCGAGTGCATGCGATCTGTTCGACAAGCGCCACCTCGCGCTGGCCCGCGGGTCGAAGGTGACGTTCGACCTCCTCATTCCGCCCGCCGCGGATGCCGGCCTGCTCGTCGAGTTCACGGGGCCGACGCCGGCGGAGTGCCGCGCCCGGCTCGACGACGCGCTCGCGCGCCTGACGGGCGTCAAGCGGTTGTGCCTCGACGTCCGGCGCGCCGAGGACGACCACGATGCGGCGCATTTCTGGGAGCTGTCGCGGCAGGTCGTGTCGACGCTCCATGGTGTGCGCGGGACATCGCGGCCCGTGCCGTTCATCGAGGACGTGGTGCTTCCGCCGCACAGGCTTCCGGATTTTCTGCGGCGTCTCCAGGAGGTGCTCAAGGAGCACGCAGCCACGGCCCTCGTGTTCGGGCATGCCATCCAAGGGCAGGTGCACGTCCGGCCGTATGCGGAGCCGCGACGCCCCGAGGAGCGGGCTCGGCTCGAGCGGCTCGCCGAGTCGATCTACGCGGACGTCGTCGCCCTCGGCGGCACACTCGGGGGAGAGCAGGGGCTCGGCCTCTCCAGGACCGGCTTTTTCAGCCGCTTCTTTCCCGACCTCACCGCCGTGTTCGCCCGCGTCAAGCACCTCTTCGATCCGCAGGGCACGTTGAACCCCGGCAGGATCGTGCCGGCGGGTGATGCGCCCGCCGTGATGGAGGCGTTTCGCCGGCCGCTCGAGCCAGTGCAGGCGCCCGATGTCCGCGCCGCCGCCCCCACGCTGCCGGTGCTCACCTGGCCCGCTGCACGGCTCGCCGCCGAGGTCGATGCGTGCAATGGCTGCGGGGCATGCCGCACGCTCGGCCCCGACGTGCGCATGTGCCCGCGGTACCGACAGGACGCCGCCGAGGAATCATCACCCCGTGCCAAGGCGAATCTCGCGGCCGCGTTCCTGTCCGGTGCAGTGGCCGCCGAGTCGCTCACCGTCGAAGCGGTGCGCAGGATCGCCGACACCTGCTTCAACTGCCACCAGTGTCGGGTGGACTGCGCCGCGGGTGTCGACATTCCCGCGCTCGTGATGGAACTCAAGGCGGCCCACGTGGCGGGCAACGGGCTCTCCACGTCGGCGTGGCTGCGGTCACGCATCGATCGCTTGAGCGCCGTGGGGGGGCGGTTCGCTCCGCTCGCGAACCGGGCGATTGCAAACCCGCAGGCCCGGTGGCTCATCGAGAAGACGCTCGGCATCGCCCGAGGCCGCAAGCTTCCCCGCTTCACCGGCAGGCGCACGATGCGCTGGGCGGCCCGCCGTGGCCTCACGAGGCCATCGCGGCGCGGCGGGCCGCGGGTGCTCTACCTGCTCGACACCTTCGCCCGCCACCATGATCCCCTGCTCGCGCAGGCGTTCGTGGCGATCCTCGAACGGCACGGAGTGGGCGTGTTCATCGACCCGCGGCAGGTGGCGTCGGGGATCGCGATGGTGTCGGAGGGAGACGTCGAGGGGGCGCGGTCCCTCGCCCGCACCAACGTGCAGATCCTCGCCGAAGCGGTTCGGCTCGGCTACAGGATCGTGTGCACCGAGCCTGCGACGGTGACCTGCATCACGCACGACTATCCGCTGCTCGTCGATGACGACGACATGGAGCGGATCGTCTCGGCCACGACCGACGCCACGACCTACCTCTGGGAGCTGCATCGCGATGGCCGGCTGCGGCTCGATTTTCAGCCGGTCGCCGCCCGCGTCCTCTATCACACCCCCTGCCACCTCCGGACGCGACATGCCACGAGCCCGGCCGAGCACCTCTTGCGGCTCGTGCCGGGGATCTCGGTGCAGGCCGCGGACCAGGGCTGCTCCGGGATGGCCGGCACGTTTGGCCTGGCCCGCGAGCACTACCGCGCGAGCCTGCGGGTGGGGCTCGGGCTCGTCACGGCGATCCGCGGCGCCGGTATCGACGCGGGCGCTACCGAGTGCAGCGCGTGCAGGATACAAATGGAGCAGGGCACGACGAAGCCGACCGTGCATCCCGTGAAACTGCTGGCGAAGGCGTATGGAGCGATCGATGGCGACGGAGCCGAGGAACTCGACCGCCTGCTCTCCGCCCCGAGCGGACGGCTCACCACCAGCTAGCGCCGTGCAGGAATCGGTGGTGCACGTCAGCCTGTTCGCCGGCATGGCCGAGGCCGCCGGTCGCCGGCGGCTCGACGTCGCCTGGCAGGAAGGCACCGTGGCCGACCTGCGGGCCGCACTGGCGCGGCAGTGCCCGGCGGTCGTGCCGCTCCTCGGCCGCAGCGCGATCGCTGTCGACGGACGGTATGCCGCCGACACGGCGGCGGTGTCCGCAGGGGCCGACGTCGCCGTGATTCCTCCGGTGAGTGGAGGCTGAGATGACGGCCGTGCGCTGCGGGCTCGTGCATGATCCGATCGACACCGCGGCCGTCCTGGCCGACGTCGGGCGGGCAGGCGCCGGAGCCAACGTCTTGTTCCTGGGCACGACGCGTGGGCTCACCGGCGACGTGGTCACCCGGGGCCTCGAGTACGAGGCGCACGAGCCCCTCGCCGAGGCCCGGATGCGCGGACTTGCGGAGGAGGCCGTGAAGACATTCGGCCTGACCGCATGCGCCGTCGTGCATCGCCTCGGCTCCGTGCCGGTGGGAGAGGCGAGCGTGGCGGTGGCCACGAGCGCTCCGCATCGCCGCGAGGCGTTCGCCGGGGCGGAGTGGCTCATGGAGCGGATCAAGCGGGCGGTGCCGATCTGGAAATGCGAGGAAGCCGAGGACGGCTCGCGCACGTGGGTGCATCCCGACGCGGAGCCCGGCCCATGAGCGATCAACGCGTCTGCGACGCGGTGCGACGGCGGACAGTCGGGCGGCTCGTCGATGGCTTCGGTCGCGTTCACACCGACCTCCGCGTCAGTGTCACCGATCGGTGCAATCTGCGGTGCACCTACTGCATGCCGGTCGACGCCGTGTTCAGGCCGCGCGAGGAACTGCTCACCTACGAAGAGATCACCCGCGTCGTGCGTGTGGCCGCCACCATGGGCATCCGTTCGATCCGGCTCACCGGCGGCGAGCCCCTCATGCGGGCCGGGCTCGACGAACTCGTGCGGCAGCTGGTGGCGGTGCCAGGGATCGAGGACGTGGCGGTCACCACCAACGGCCTGCTCCTTGCCGAGCAGGCGGATCGTCTCCACCGCGCGGGGCTGCACCGGCTCAACGTCAGCCTCGACAGCCTGCGGGAGGACGTGTTCGAGGCGATCGCGAGGCGGCGCGGCCTCGTCCACGTGCTCGCCGGGCTGGCGGCTGCGAAAGCAGCGGGGTTCGAGGCGATCCGGATCAACGCCGTGTCGATCCGCGGCCTGACCGAGGGGGAGATCGTGCCGCTGGCGGAGTTCTGCCGACGCGAGGGGTTTCATCTGCGATTCATCGAGTTCATGCCGCTCGACGCCGACGGCGGATGGTCGGACGACCGTGTGCTGACAGGCCGCGACGTGCGGGCGCTCCTCGAACGGCAGGTGGGCCCGCTCGTGCCGGTGGTCGACGGTGACCAGGGCCAGCCGGCGGTGGATTTCACGTGGGCTGACGGCGCCGGCCGCGTGGGGTTCATCGACCCCGTGTCGGCGCCCTTCTGCGACCGCTGCGACCGGCTGCGGCTCACGGCTGATGGGCAGTTTCGCAATTGTCTTTTTTCGACGACCGAGTGGGACGTGCGGCAGGTGCTGCGCGGCGGCGGAGTCGACGCAGGCATGGATGCCTTGATCGCCGCGCTGCTCGACGAATGCGTGGGGGCGAAGCGGGCCGCCCACGGCATCGGCGAGGCCGGCTTCGAGCGGCCGGCGCGGGCGATGTACCAGATCGGGGGCTAGCGTGACGCACTCAGGCCAGCCGCGCCGCTATCTCGACAACGCGGCCACGACGTGGCCGAAGCCCGAGCGCGTGCTCGCGGCGTGGGATCGGGCCGCACGTGTGCTCGGAGCGGCCGCCGGCCGCGGCAGCTACCGTGAGGCCCTCGAGGCCGACGCGATTCGGAATCGGGCCCGGTCCCGGATGGCGGCGCTCCTCGGTGGCGTCGAGTCCTCACGGGTGGCCTTGCCGACGGGGGCCACGCTCGCACTCAACATGGCGATCCACGGCCTCGTGCGGCCCGGTGACCACGTGATCGCGACGGCTGCCGACCACAACGCCACGCTGCGGCCGCTGCATGCGTTGGCGGTGCAACGCGTCATCGAACTCACCATCGTGCCCTGCGACGTGCTGGGCCGCGTCGATCCGGCTGCGGTGGCCGCGGCCTGGCGGCCGAAAACCCGCGGCATCGTCTGCTCGCACGCCTCGAACGTGACCGGGGCGTTGCAGGACGCCGGGGCCCTCGCGGCCCTCGCCCGCGACCGTGGCGGCCTGCTCGTGCTCGACGCCGCGCAGTCGCTCGGCCAGGTGCCGGTCGGTGGTGACGCCGCCGCCTGGAACGCCGACGTCGTCGTCGCGCCTGCGCACAAGTGGCTCCATGGCA
Source organism: Planctomycetia bacterium (assembly GCA_037129475.1). GTDB lineage: Bacteria > Planctomycetota > Planctomycetia > Pirellulales > UBA1268 > RGVT01. The sequence goes on from JBAXUY010000104.1 coordinate 9,388, forward strand.
TGGCAGGCGTCGCGGTCCTGTGGGCCCGCGAAGGCGTCGAGATCGCCCCGATCGTCCAGGGAGGCACGGGCTCGGTGAGCGACTCGCTCGACATGCCCGCCGCGTTCACCGACCGATTCGAGGCGGGCACGCCGGATCTGCCGGCGCTGGCGGCGCTCGAGGCGGCCGCCGATTGGATCGCGGAGGAAACGGTGGCAAAGGTCGGCGACCGGTGCCGCGCCCTCGCCGCGGCGTGCGCCGACAAGTTGCGTGATATCCCCGGCGTGCGTGTATTCGCCGCGCTCGCGGGCGGTCCGCCGATTGTGAGTTTCACGCTCGAGGGCTATGATCCCGCCGCACTCGCCGTGCTGCTCGAGCAGGCGGCCGGCGTGCAGGCTCGGGCGGGCTTCCACTGCGCGGCATGCGTGCACGAGTGCCTCGGCACCCGGGCCGGCGGGACGGTGCGGCTCGCCTTCGGGCCGTTCAATTCCGCTGCCGACGTCGCCGCGGTGATCGCGGCGGTCGAGCAGTTCGCGGCATGACAGGAGAGCGACCATGGCCGGCATTCGAAAAGACGTGTGGTATGCCGGGGGGCTGCGGTTCCAGTGCACGCAGTGCGGCGACTGTTGCTCCGGATCGGAAGGCTACGTGTGGGTGAACCAGGCCGAGATCGATGCCATGGCCGCCCGGCTGGGCCTCGACCCGGCCGACTTCGAGCGACGCTACGTCAAGCAGGTGGGCGTGCGCCGCTCGCTCACGGAGCGGCCGGGCGGCGACTGCGTGCTGCTCGACGAGAAGACCCGGAAGTGCACCGCCTACGACGAGCGGCCGCGGCAGTGCAAGACGTGGCCCTTTTGGGATTCGAATCTGCGCTCGCCCGAAGCCTGGGGCGAAGCCGCCGAAGCCTGCCCGGGCTGCAACAAGGGCAACCTCGTGCCGCTCGAGCAGATCGTCGAGCAGGCGTCACAGATTCGGGTTTGAGGCTTGCCGGCTTTGGGGCTGCCCGTGCTCCGTCGCCGGACGTTCGCTGCGGGCTGGCTGTCGCGCCGTCGCCGCCGTCCCGGCGTCGGCTCCGGCTTACGGTCGCCGGGCATAGCCCGTCTCCCACGCCTTCGGCGTCAGGGCCGGAGGCCCGGGTCAGCACCAGCGGGCGGAGGCCCGCCAAGCGAACAGCGGCACGATGCCGGGTGTTCG
>JBAXUY010000105.1:0-10501 GCA_037129475.1 Planctomycetia bacterium
TCGACGACGCGCAGCATCGACGGCTCGGGCCAGGGCTCGGGCCGCGGCTTGTCGCGATTGGCCCCGAGTGTCTCCCAGCGGAGGATGAACCGTCGCCCCGGCTCGCCCGACGCCCCGAGGTCGTCGGCATAACGGACCCTCATCTCGGGAAACGACGACTCCACCTTCCACAGGCTGCGGGGATAGTGCGGCTTCACCGGCTCCGTGCGGAGCACCGCGAGCGTCTCCTCGTCGAGCACCCACACGCCCGATCCTTGCTTCACGTGGCCGAACTCCAAAAGCAGTTCGCCGGCGTTTCCGGGCCGCACGGCCCCGAGGTGGATGTCGTACCGCGGCAGCGTGCCGGGACCGGTGAGTTCAAAACGGTGGTCCCAGTCGGTGAGCTTCGCGACCTGCCACGTCTCGCCCTCCGACCGGGCTACGAACGCCTGCGAGTGCCCCGCGGCGTCGTACTTGTAATAGGAGATCACCGGCCGCTTCCGGGAGTCGAAGCCCACCCGCCCCGCGCCATTGATGATTCCACCGCCAACCGGCACCGGATCGACGACCACTCCCTCCGTCGCGAGCCTGATCGGCAGCCCGAGCGGCCGGCCCGCGGCGTCTTCCCAGAGGGCGAAGTCGCGGGTTCGCGCGTAGGAGAGATCGTGATTCGCAGCCGCATCGGGCGACTCCCTCCAGACCCATGACACGTGATACCGATCGTCGGGCCCGAGTACCGGCGTGAGCGGGTAGGCGTTGCGTTTTCCCTCGCCGTCGAAGATCGGTTGATCCACGAGCCGCCGCCACGAGCGCGACTCGACATCGTAGACGTTCATGATCGTGCTGCCGTCGCCGCTGCGGCCCACGCGGTATTGAAACACGAGCCGACCGTCGGGGAGCGTGAGAAACACCGGGTAGGTGCAGCGATCTTCGTCGCGGCCGACCATCGCCTTCACCTGCTCGAACGAATCAATCGCGCCGGCCCGGCGCGTGCGCCAGTAGGTGAGCCCGTTGTCGTGCATGTTCCCCACGAGATGGATCTGCCCGGCGGTATCGACCGCCATCACGATTGAGTTGTGACTGTCCCAGCCGATCACGGCTGAGGTCTGGTTCGGCCCGCGCGGCGGCTGGGCCCGCTCCGACGGCAGGCGAAAAAACTCCCAGGTGTCGCTGCCGAGCGCGCGCGATGCGACGGTGAGATGTCGATCGACCGCGTAGAACGCCACATACTGCCGGTCGGGCAGCGTGAGCAGGGCAAAGCCAACCGGATGCCCGGCCCACACGGGAGCGACATCGACGCTGCCGATGACGCTGCCGACGACGTGGTCGGCCGGAACGGGCGCGGCTGCACGGATCGCGGAGGCTGACGGCGCGAGCGCCGTCAGCACGCACAGGCTGCGGAATGCCTCCGCCGCCGGACGGCGCAGGCGGGTCTTCCAGCGGAAATTCATGGCATGACGTGTCCGGGGAGGGGTGGCAGGCAGGGAAAGGCGGGCCGAGACGACCGGGCATTCCCGATTATCTCCCGAAGCTCGGGGGTTTCGGGCCGATTTCCGGAAGGTCGTGCCAAAAACATCAAGTCCGGCCCTGCGATCGGATGCCTGTCGGCACACCATCGACCACCAGCCCCGGATCTCCCACCGCGAAGGGTGAGTTTCGGGCGGGCCGCGTCATATCTGGGGAGAGGATTCGGATGACCAACCCAGTCGTAGCAGGGGTGCAGCAACTGTTCGTGCGGCACCAGTCGGCCGTGCGGGCCTTCGCGATCGCTCTGACGGGCGACTTCGCCGCAGCCGAGGACGTCGTGCAGGAAACTTTTTTGACCGTCACCGCCAAGGCGGCCGACTTCGAATCGGAGACGAACTTCGTGGCTTGGGCCTGTGCGATCGCACGGCTCAAGGTGCTTGAAAACCGGCGGGCGGCCCGGCGGTTCTCGCCCGCCGTCGTCGAGTCGCTGGCGGCCTCGATCCCGGCCGAGGAACTCGGGCCCGACCTCGGCCAGGAGCGGCTGCCCCTGCTCCTCGAATGTCTCAAGCGGCTGCCGCCGCGGGCCCGCGAACTGGTCCGGCTGCGGTATTTCCTCGAGCAGGGGCCGGGGGAGATCGCCGCGGCGCTCGGGAGATCGGCGGGGGGCGTGAACACGGCGCTGCTCAAGGCCCGCGACGCGCTGCGGAACTGCATGGCGGCGAAGCTCGCCGCGGATGGAACGGGAGCGACCACATGATCAACGACAATATGAACCACCTGATCGAGGCCTGGCTCGACGGCACGATCGACGACGTCGGGCTGGCCGAACTGGAGGTGGCGATCCTCGAGTCGATCGACGTCCGCCACGAGTTCTGGCGGCGGGCGGCTCTGCACGGTGTGCTCCACGAGGCTGCGAAGATCGAATTCGCGGCGGACGAATCTCTTGCCGGCGCGGCCAGCCGGCCCCCACGCAAGGCCCTGCCTATTCGGACCGGCCGCGGAGCCTGGCTGCGGGGCGGTATCGCCGCGGGAATGGCCCTGCTCGTGGTCAGTGGCTGCGGCATCGGCTCGGTCGTCACGTCGCTGGCCTTCGCCTACTCGGGACTCCTCGGCCGCGTGCAGCAGGCGATCATCGTCCACGAGGAGGGTTTCGAGCATCCGCCGGCGCCGGAGCAACGGCATGTGCCCGACCGGCTCGACGTCTGGAGCGGCGATGAGACGGTCGTGGTGGGCGCCGAGCATGGCATCATGCCGAGATCGGGCGAGCGGATGCTCAAGTTCCTGTCGCCGCGGCCACAGGGGGCCGTTTACCGGGGACTCGCGTCGGAAATCTGGCGGGTGATCGACCTGGAATCGGTGCGGGCGGCGGCGGGCACCCGAGAGGTGCGGATCGACTTCTCTGCCTGCTTCAACGGCTGCCAGCGCAGCGGCAAGCCGCGGCAGTGCTGGATCAGCGCCATTGCCACCGACGCCCGTCCGCAGGATCTGGGGCACGACTGGGAACAGCAGTTCGAGGCCGCCCAGAGAAATCCGATTGCCGTCGCGACCGCTCAGGCCCGGGAGCGGATCGACTCCGACCCCCGTACATGGCAACGGTTCTCCGTCACGGTCACGGCGCCCGAGGGTGCCCGCTACCTGCTGCTGCACTGCCTCACGGAATACCGCCCCGACGAAGACGCAGACGTCGCGGCCCACTGTGGGCAGTACGTCGACGACATCGACATCACCGTGTCGGCCGCAGCGCCGGCCGTCGTGACCGTAGCCGATCGTCGGCAGGAGGTGCGGCGATGATCACGGGCTGGCTTCCTCTCCGGCACGTCGGCGGCTCGCGCGGCCGGGACGAACTCGTGCATGACGACGGCACGATCCTCGGTCGGGCCGTACGGTTCATCCACGAGAACGCGGCCAGGGGCATCCATGTGAGCGATGTGGCTGCGCACGTGCGGGCCAGCCGGCGCTGGCTCGACGGAGCGTTCGTCGAGCAGCTGGGCCGCACTCCCCACGAGGAAATCGTGCGCGTGCAGTTCGCGAGAGTCGAGCAACTGCTGGTCGAAACCGATCTCGCGCTCGAGGAGATCGCCGGCCGATGCGGGTTTCGTCACGCGGAGTACATGAGCGTGGCATTCAAGCGTCGCTACGGCATCTCGCCGAGCCGCTGGCGCGGCCGCCGTGCCGGCCGCGCCAGCCGTTCCCCGTAGCCGCAGAGTGGCACTCTGCCGGACGCCCCACCCCCGTAGCCGCAGAGTGGCACTCTGCAGGACGCCGTTCGTGTGCAGACTGCCAGTCTGCACCTACAACCCGACGAGCGCCCCACCCTCGTAGCCGCTCGTTGGCGGCCGCGGCTGGCGGCGGCTCGGCGGGGCAAGTATCGTTCACCCCGCACCCCGGCAGACAGGCTGCGCCGGGGCGGAGACCCCGCATGACCCCGGCCGATTGGACGGTCCTGTCGCTGCACCTCGCGGCCATGCTGGCGACCGCCATCGCCCTGGGCGGACTGGCCCGGCGGCTCGGCATCCCGGCCGTCGTCGGCGAGATCGCCGGCGGCCTTCTCCTCGGGCCCACGGTGCTGGGCCGCGTTGCCCCCGACGTGTTCGCCTGGCTCTTTCCGCCGACGGGCCCGGTGGCGTCGGCACGGATGGCGATCGCCCGCGTGGGCATGCTGTTCTTCATCGTCACGATCGGCCTCGACATCAGCATCCGCGACCTCTGGCGGAGCGGCCGGCGCCCGCTGCTCGTCGGCAGCGTGGGCACGTTCGTCCCGCTCGTGCTCGGCTTCGTGATGTGCTACGTGTTTCCCGACGTGATCGGCGTGACGGCGAAAGACCGGTTCGCCACGGCGCTGTTCATGGGCTCGCTGCTCTCGTTGTCGGCCAATCCGGTGATCGCGCGGATCCTGATGGACATGGGGCTGTTCAAGAGCGAGATCGGCCGCACGATCATGGCGGCGACGCTCGTCGACGATCTCGTCGGGTGGGGCCTGTTCGCCGTGATCCTCGCGGAGTTCGGGCCGCAGGCCACCGGGCCCGGCACAGGTATCGCGGTGTTGGGCACCGTGGCGGTGTACCTCGGCGGCATCGTGCTCGCGGGCCGCTTCCTGCTGCCGCCGCTGCTCCGCTGGGCACGAGAGCAGCTGCCCTATCCGGCCGGGTCGATCTCCTGCATCCTCGCGCTCGCGCTCGTCGCCGCCGCCGGTTCGGAGCACCTCGGCCTCCATTCCTTCCTCGGCGCCTTCGTGATGGGGATCGCGCTGGCGGGCGTCTACGAGCATCAGCCCGAGCCGTTCACGATCATCGGCGACTTCGCCTACGCCGCCTTCACGCCGATCTTCTTCGTGTCGATGGCGGTGTCGGCCGACTTCGTCGCCGGCTTCGACGCCGGGCTCGTGGCCCTCGTCACGGCCGTCGCGTTTCTCGGCAAGATCTCAGGCGTGTACCTGGGCGGCAAGATCGCCGGCATGAGCGACCGTCAGGCGCTCGCCGTGGGCTGCGGCCTCAACGCCCGGGGCATCCTCGGGATCGTGATGGCGGCGGCGGCCCACGACGCGGGGCTGATCGACCTGCGGCTGTTCGTCGCCTGCGTGCTGATGTGCGTGCTCACGACGATGGCCGCCGGGCCCGCCCTTGGGGCGCTGGTCGGCCGGAAGGCTTGATCCCGAATCGGGAAAAAAACTGCCAAACGTCGGATGGCGCGGGCAAAGTCGTGCCAAAAAACTCATTCCGACGAATGCAGGTCGGACCTACGTTTGGGGGAAACCAGGGTCGGGGATAGCCGCCCGGCCCATGGGGAACTTTCCAAGGAGCGTCCGATGTTCGCTGCCTGCGCCGCTGCACGCATCAACACACGCTTCCGACGGGTCGCGGCCGCGGCGGCCCGCGGGATGCTGCCCGCCGCCGTCGTGATCGCGGCACTCCTGACCGCCGGCTCGGGCCACGCACAGACGCTCGTCACGTGGTCGGGCACCGGCGGCAACACCAGTTGGAGCACGGCCAACAATTGGACCGCAGGCGGCCCGCCCACGACGACGGGCACGTGGGGCCTCACGGTCACGGGCACGAATCAGGCGGTCGCTGGCACGCTGACGATGACCGACGACATTGGTGGAACCAGTTCTGCCGTGACGCTCAGCGGCCTGTCGATCGTCTCCACCGCGAGCACGGCCTATATCATCAGCCGTGGCGACAGCCGCACGTTTACGCTCATCAACGGCGGCACGATTTCGACGGTCAACGCCAGCAACAGCAGATCGCGGATTGGCGTCCCGATCACGCTGAGCGGTTCGGCCACGTTCGACCTCGCCAACGATCTGCAGCTCGATGGCGGCCTCACCGGCGGCTCCACGTTCACGAAGTCGGGCAATGGCATTCTCTTCTTTCAAAACAACTTCTCCCAGAACGTCAACTTCACTGGCGGCCAGATTTATATGAATAGCGGCGTCGCCTCTGGCACGATCACGTTCAACGGCGGCTCCGGCTTCGTCGCCGGCAACGGCAATAGCTCAGCCCAGTTCGCGTTCCTGCAGAACGGCCAGGTGCGGGCATGGGGCGGCGCGACCGCGGTGTTCACGTCGTCCACGTTCAACCTGCCGTCCGCGGCGGCGAGCGACGTCACGTTCACGCTGAATTCCGCCAGCACTGGCACGAGCGCCATCCAGGGGGTGATCCAAGACAACATTTCCAAGAAACTCACCCTTCTGCTCAACGGCTCTGGGTCTTATTGGCGGCTCTCCGGCTCCAACTCCTATTCCGGCGGTACAACGATCAATTCATTCGTGAACCTGATCGCCGACAATGGCAGCGCCCTCGGGCGGGGCCTGGTCACGGCCAACGGCAACTTGAACGTCAACGGCCTCACGCTCACGGTCAACGGCCTCGCGGGCACGACCGGCGTCATCGGCTCGGCGACCACTGCCTCGGTCCTCGCGGTGGACACGACGGGCCAAAGCACGACGTTCTCGGGCACGATCCAGAACGGCTCGGGCACGATGGGCCTCACCGTCCTCGGCACGGGCACGCTCGCGATCTCCGGCAGCAACACGCACTCCGGCGCGACGAATGTCAACGCCGGCACGCTGCGGCTCGCGAACCAGAACTCGGTCCAGAACAGCACCGTGACAATGGGCGGCGGCAGCCTGGTGTTTGATTCGGCGGTGATCGGCAACGCGTTCACCTTCGGCGGCCTTTCCGGCACCAGCAGCGGCGCGGGCTACGACATCGCGCTGCGGAACAACGCCGGCACCCCCGCGGCGATCGCGCTCACGGTCGGCGGCAACAACGCGAGCACGACGTACGCCGGAGCGCTCTCTGGCTCGGGGTCGCTCACCAAAACCGGCTCCGGCACGCTCACGCTCTCCGGCTCCAACACCTACTCCGGCGTCACGACGGCCAGCGGCGGCGTGCTCCAGTTCGCGACGCCCGCGTCGCTCTACTCCGGCAGCACCGCGAGTTGGACCGCCGCGAACATCAAGACCGGCACCGGCGCGACGCTCGCGGTGAACGTGGGCACGAGCAACTTCACTTCCGCGAACGTGACGACGCTCCTGACGAATCTCGGCGGCCTCGGCGGCAGCGTGAACAACAACGGCCTCCAGGCGGGCGCGGCGATCGGATTCGACACCTCGAACGCCGGCGGGTCGTTCACGATCGCCGATGCGATCAAGGATTCGACGGGCACAGGCGGCGGCGCGATCGGCCTCGTCAAGCTGGGCTCCGGCACGCTTGTGCTCACGGGCAGCAGCGGCTATACCGGCGCCACCGCCGTGAACGCGGGCACGCTCCAGATCGGCAGCGGGACGACGGGGATGCTCGCGTCGACCAGCCCGATCTCGGTTGCCTCCGGTGCGACGCTGGCCTTCAACCGCACCGATGCATACGGCGGCAACTTCTCCAACGCCGTGAGCGGCGCCGGCGGCGTCGCGGTCCTCTCCGGCACGCTCGCGCTCTCTGGCTCGAATGCGTACACCGGCGGCACGCAGATCAACGCCGGCGTGGTCCAAATGGGCAATGCCTACGCCCTGAGCGGCAACGGAGCCAACGTCACGATCGCCTCCGGGGCCATGCTCGATCTGGCCGGTGTCAGCGGGACGACCGCGGCCCGCTACAACCTCACGCTCAGCGGCTCCGGGGTCGGGAATCTGGGCGCGATCACCAACACCGCCGGGACCGCCGCGACGTTGTATCTGGCGTCCGGCACGCTGGCCGGCGACACCCTGATCAAGTCGCAGGGTCGGAATCTGAACATCGACTCCACCTCCGGCATCAGCGGCACGTCGTATGCCCTGACGTTCGACACCCCGTGGCCAATGGTGGTCACCGGCACTGTCAACGTCGGGTCGCTCGTCAAGATCGGGAGTTTAGCCCTCGAGCTTTCGACCGCTGGGTCACCGGGCTCCACGCAAATCAACAACGGGTCGCTCATCCTGCGGCAGCAATTCGGCACCGGCACGGTTTCTCTGGGTGACACGATCGGATCGAATTCCACCACGCTGAATCTGGCTACGGGTGCCTCGTTTTCCAATCCGATCGTCGTCCGGGCGGGAAACAGCGGCACGGCCAGCATCGACAACTACACCAACTGGGCTCCCGTGCTCTCCGGCACGTTGACGCTGAACAAGGATGTGGTGCTGCGAAACACGTCCACGAATAACACGGGCTGGACGATCAGCGGCGGGATCGGCGGCTCGGGCGGGATCACGATCCTGAACTCCGGGACGGTGACCGCCCCGATCACGCTGTCGGGCAGCAACACGTTCACCGGCACGACGACGATGAGCTCCGCGAATCCCGGCACGCTGCAGGTCGGCCACGTCTGGGCCCTGCAGAACAGCACGCTCGACACCGGGTCCGCCGGCAACCAGAGCGTCGCCTTCACCGCGGCGGGCACGAACACGTATGTCCTCGGCGGCCTGAGGGGCTCCGACGATTTGGCCATCGGGGCCAACTCGATCGACGTCGGCCGAAACAACGCGAGCACGACGTATGCGGCCGCCATCAGCGGTGCCGGCGGGCTCACGAAAAGCGGTGCCGGCACGCTCACGCTCTCCGGCTCGAACACCTACTCCGGCGTCACGACGATCTCCGCCGGCATGCTTTCGTTCGGCGGTACGAGCGGCCTGCAGGGCACTTCGGGCGTGACGATCAACGGCGGCGCGGGGCTCACGTACACCGGCGGTGCTGCCAACTTCGGCAAGAACGTGACCGTTACGGCCGGCAGCGGGACCGGCACGATCACGAACTCCGGCGGTGGCACGCTCACCCTCTCCGGCAACCTCTCCAAAGACAATAGCGTCCTGCGGCTCACCGGCGGCTCGTTCAACGTCACGGGTCTGATCACCGGCACGACGGTCGGCGCGAGCGATCTCGTCGTCGACGCCGCGAGCGTCACGCTGTCCAACACGAACAGCTACAACGGCCCGACCTACGTCTACAACTCCGGCACGCTCGCGCTCGGGATCGACAACGCGATCCCGAACACGTCAGCTGTGACGCTCGGCAACGCCACGACACGCGGCACGCTCGTGACGGGCACGTTCACCGACTCGATCAGCCAGCTCATCTTCTCCGGGTCCGGCGGCACCGTGAGCCTCTCGGGCGACAAGACGGCCTCGGCCCAGCTCGCCACGGCCGGCTCGCTCACGCTCGGCTCGAACGCCAGCCTCGTGCTCACGAACGCCGGCACGTCGGCCGGCCTCTACCGGCTGATCTCGGCGACGAGCATCTCGGGCTCGTTCGCGAGCAGCAACGTCACGGGCACGAGCGCCGCCTACCAGATCCTCACGACGAGCACGTCGGTCGACTACCAGCAGCGGGCCGTCCTCGGCGCCGTCGCCGTTACGAATCCCGCCGCGGCGATCATCACCGGTGGCTCATCGGCCTTCACCTACTCGGTGACCAATACGGCCCTCTCCGGCGGTACCGCCCTATCAGTGACGGGCGCGGGCCTCGCGAACGTGATCGGCACATCGAGCGGCACGGCCGCATCGGGCAACGGCTCGACCGGCTCGCTCTCCGGCCTCGTGTTCACCGGCACGGGCATCGGCAACAACCAGCAAAGCACGTTCACCGTGAATGCTCCGGCCGCCTTCGGCCAGACCTCCACGACGGGCACGGTGAGCGTGACGGTGCTCGACCATGCCACGTCGAGCCTCGCGGGGTCGCTCCTGACGAGCACGACGATCAGCCTCGGCACGTGGAACTACGCCACGAATCAGTGGGAAGGCGGCGGCAGCGGCACCGGGCTGTTCAACATCTTCAATATCGCCAGTTCGTTCGGAGCCCAGCTCACGGCCGACCTCGCGCTCCTCGGCGTGAGCGGCACGGCCAATGGGTTCAGCACGAACTTGAACACGTTTACCGACATCGCCGGGGGCGGGACGCGACAGTATTCGATCTTCACCAACACGTCGGGCTGGACGACATCGGGGCTGCAGACGGCGACGTTCACCCTCTCGATGGGTGACAAGGTGGGCATGGCGGGGGCGACGACCTCCAACACGCTCTCCGTCACGGCCCAAGTGATCGTCGTGCCCGAGCCGGGGGCGATCGCCCTGGCTGGCATCGGCATCGCCGGTGCCGCGTGGGCCCTCCAGCGGCGGCGCCGTGTGACTCCGACCCGTAGCCGCAGAGTGGCACTCTGCGGAATCCGGCCATGTGCCACGAGCCGGGGGCATGCCTAAAATCTCATCTGTCGGGGGGGCGACGCGGCGTAGGATTGATCGGCGAGACGGGGGCGATTCGTACCCCATAACCGTGCCATGGCCCTCTGAATTGCACCGCGATGAAACGCCGCGCCGGTTTTACGTTGATCGAGTTGCTCGTGGTCATTGCGATCATCGGGGTCATGGTCGGACTGCTCCTGCCCGCCGTGCAGGCGGCCCGCGAATCGGGCCGGCGTAGCGCCTGCTCGAGCAAACTCAAGCAGATCGGCCTGGCGATGTTGAACCATCACGACGCGCGGAAAGCGTTTCCCGCGGGAATCGTGTTGAGCAGTGAACTCGTGGCGGCGGCGAACGGCGATGGAGGGCTCACGGACTGGCGATTTCGTGGTGGAAGTCCGGCGT
>JBAXUY010000106.1:0-10431 GCA_037129475.1 Planctomycetia bacterium
ACCAGCGGAGCCATGGATGGCGCAGCGCATGCGCTCTGGCAAGCGCAGGCAGATCCGAGTGAGCCGAAGCCTGGAGGGCGGAGGCGAACGTCCGGCGACGGGATATGGGGAGCCCGAGCCGGGGCGCTTGCATGACGGCACGACAGGCAAGACGCCTGTCCTACACGATCGCGTCGATGCCGCGGAAGGAGTCGGGGTAGTCGAGCGTGAGCGGGATGTCGCGGAACAGGAGCGACGGATCGACGCGTTTGTCGGCGCCGCGGTTGCGCTCGGCGGAGGTGTCGAACGTGGGCGGCGGGCTGCCCGTGCGGGCGGCGAGGTGGGCGTACCACTCGCGGCGGCGCACCGGATGGCCGTCCGACACGACGTAGAGTTGGCGGGCGTGCGGTGCCGCGGCGACGGCGACGACGATCCGGGCGGCGTCGTCCACGTGGACGAGATTGAGCCAGCTGTCGGGGTCGGCGGCGATCGGCCGGCCGGCCTTGAGGTCGTCGAGCCGCGGGAGCCGGTCCGGGCCGTAGAGGCCGGCGAAGCGGAGGGCCGTGCCGCGGTCGCCCGTGCGGGCGTGGAGCAAGGCCTCGGCTTCGAGGAGCACGCGGCCGGCCTCGCGCGTCGGATGGGCGGGGGTCGTCTCTTCCACGACGCTGCCGTCGTCGGTGCCCCACACGCCCGTCGAACTCGCGAACACGACGCGGGGAGACCCGGGAATGGCATCGAGCACGCGGCCGAGGCCGCCGACGTGCACGTCGCGATACGACGCTCCGGAGGCACGGTCGAAGCCGACCGCCCAGAAGAGCGTGTCGACGGCGGGGAGATCACGGAGCGCCGCAGGGGCCGTGACGTCGCCGATAATCGGATCGAGGCCAGCGGCGGCGAGCGATCGTGCCCGCTCCGCCGAGCGGGTCATGGCCCACACGCGGTCGCCGGCATGCCGCCAGAGTCGTGCCACGCGCAGGCCGAGGTAGCCGCAGCCGACGACGATCTTCGTGCCGGAGTCGCTCATCCGTCGAGGGCCCCGGGACGGGCGGGCGTGGCACCGGCTGCGCGCGCCTCCATCCACGCCGTGAGCAGGATCTGGGCGGCGATCGAGTCGGTGCGGGCCTTCTTCTTGCCGCGTGAGAGGCCGAGTCCGGCGAGCTTGCCGGCCGCTTCGACCGACGTGTAGCGCTCATCGTGAAACGTGACCGGGAGTCCGGTGGCGACCGCGAGCCAGGCTCCGAACCGCTCGACCTCGACCGACATCCTGCTGTCGCTGCCGTCGGCGTGGACGGGCAGGCCGACCACGAAGCCGACGATCTGCTCGTCGGCCGCGAGCCTTCTGAAGAACGCCGCTTCGGCCGCCTCGTCGCCCGCGGGCACGTGAAAGGGCAGGGGGCTGGCGATGATGCGCTCGGCATCGCAGATCGCGATTCCGATCCGCTTGCGGCCGTAGTCGATGCCCGCGACACGGCCGGCGGGGATCGTGCCGGTCGGGTCATTCATCGGTCGATCCGTCGGGCGCGGCCTCGGCGGCCGAAGCATCGAACCGGCCCGTCCGCAGAAACGACACGGTGGCGCGTTGCACGGCGTCGTTCTTCATCATGCCGGCGTGGCTGACCGGCAGGAGCAGAAAGTCGTGGGCCCCGTCGAGCTTCGTCTCGGCCACCCGCACGACCGCGTCGTCATCCCCGGCGAGGAATGTGCTGTAGCCCCGGTCGTCTCCCTTTCCGCCGGCCACGATGCCGAACTCGCACGGCGGCACGGCGAGCGACTTCGAAATCTCGGGCCAGTGGAGGACGAGGTCCTTCGCCGCACCGTGCGCGAGCTTGGAGAGCAGCCAGACGTTCGCCGTCATCCGGGCGAGGTCTGACCCCTGGTTCGGGGCGCCGAGCATCACCATCCGGTGAATCCGGCCGAGGTCGGCCGCTGGCGCCTGGTGCATCCAGCGGCGGACGATGAGATTTCCGAGGCTGTGGCCGACGAAGCTGATCCGCGTCGCATCCGGCAGGCCGGCGATCACGCGGCCGAGTGAGGCCCCATGACCATCGATGCCCGTCCGCGGGCTCGCGTAGCCGACGGTGAGCACGGTGGCGTCGAGATGCCCGCGCAGGTGCCCGACCAGCGGCCGCATCGAGGCCCGGCTTTCACCGAGGCCGTGCAACACGAGGACCGTCTCCCCGGAAACCGGCGGAACCTTCCCCGTGGTTTCGAGCCGTGCGAATTCGCCGCGGCAGGCCGCCTCGCTCCCTTCGTGCACGCACGTCTCGTGGGGATCGAGAATCCGCCAGTCGTCGGTGTCCGGCCGCCGTTGAAGCCGCCAATCGTGCCGCACGAGCTCGTCCGACCAGGCGAGGCCGTCGGCCGCCAGCGTCAGCTTCGTGAGCCATGCGGCGTCGCCGTTCGACGGTGCCGGCTCGGCGGTCCACAGACGCGGCGCGAACGCCACGTTGAGCAGACACACCACTACAAGAACTCGGTCCACCCGCGCTTCTCCAATTCTGCCACCACCTTCCGCACCGCTTCCTCGTGGGCGCGATCGGCCACGAGGGTGGCGTCGGGGGTGTGTACCACCAGCATATCCTCGAGGCCCATCGTGACGACGAGGTGCTCGGGCCCGGAGTGCACGATCGTGCGGACGGAGTCGATTCCGAGGTGCCGCCCCACGATCGTGTTGCCCTCGGCGTCGGCCCCCCGCTGCCGGGCCACGGCCGACCAGCCGCCGAGATCGTCCCACTGGAACGGCGCCTCGATCACGACCACGTCGGTGGCGTGCTCGAGCACGGCGTAGTCGATCGAAATTCCCTTGATCGCCGCGAATTCGCGGTCGAACACGGCGTCGCGGTCGGGCGTGTCCCAGGCGGCGACGATCTTCTCGAGGTGGGCGAGACACTCCGGCTGCCGCGCGGCGAGCGACTCGAGAATCGTGGCCGCCTTCCAGACGAAGATCCCGGCGTTCCAGAGAAAGTTGCCCGCGGCGAGATACTCCTGCGCCACGCTCGCCGGCGGCTTCTCCTTGAACCGGGCCACCGCATGGGCCGGCGCAGCTCCATGCGGCCGGGCGAGGGGTGCCCCCTGTTGGATGTAGCCGAAGCTCTCGGCCGGATAGGTCGGCTTGATGCCGAACGTCACGAGCCGCCCGGGCGACTCCGCGACGAGCGCCGCCGCCTGCTGGATCGCCTCGCGAAACTTCGCCGCCGGCGAGATCACGTGGTCGGAGGGCATCACGGCCATCGTCGCGTCGGGGTCGTGCCGCGACACGAGCAGCGCTGCGAGCCCCACGCAGGGCGCCGTGTCGCGCTTGCACGGCTCGCCGACGAGCGCGGTCTCGGGCAGCTGCGGCAACTGCTTCTGCACGGCCGGCAGCAGCCGCTTCGACGTGACGACGAGCACACGCTCCGGCGGCACGAGGCCGGCGAGCCGGGCCACGGTGTCTTCCAGCAGTGTCTTCTCACCGGCGAGCGGCAGCAGCTGCTTCGGCAGCCCCGCGCGGCTCGCAGGCCAGAACCTCGTGCCCGATCCTCCGGCCATCACGATCGCATGCAGCATGTCGCAAACTCCTTTCGACCGTAATGTAGCGAACGGAGAGCCATTGCGGATCACAGGCTTCAGCTGGTCAGGCTTTCAAATGTCCGTCCCGGCTCGGGGCTGCCCACGCTCCATCGCCGGACGTTCGCTTCGGGCCTCCAGCCCTCCGCTCACTCGACTCCGACTTCGCTCCGCCATCCTTGGCTACGCTCGTCTGCATACGTCGGCTCACGGAGCATGGGCAGTCCCTCACCTCCCCTGACCAAATCACAACTACGAACGGAGGCTTTGGGCTCCCCGTACCCCGGGAGCCCGAAGCCGGATTGGGCTTGAAGATGAAGGCTACGGCGTTTTGCCGCGGATCACCCGCGGCGTGTCGATGTGCGTGCCGCGCGGGAGCACGGCGGCGACATCGGTCGTGTCGAGGATCGTGGCCGCGTCGAGTTCCACGTCGATGCCGTCGGCGACCGTCACGCCGGCCTCGGCGAGGAGGCGGCGGGCGTGGTCGACGAGCGCGGCGTGAACGTGTTCCGGGGCGTCGGCCGCCGAGCCAGTGGGGTTTTTGAGCGGGGCGAAGCCGTCGCGGGCTTCGATTTCGACGACGGTCACGCGGTCGGCCAGCGGCATGAGGTCGAAGATGAACCGCTCGAACTTGATGGCGTTCGGGGCGGTGGGCCGCACGAGCGTGCCCGATTCGTCGAGAGCGGGCACGACCTTGTGGGCCAGATGCAGGGGCAGCGAATCGTCGCGGGTGGCGGCACGGTCGAGGAAGGCCTTCGTGAAGCAGTGCACGGCGATCGAGCCGGCGTGGAACCGAAGGCGGCCGTCGGGGCGGCGCTCGGCGGCGAGCGCCGGGGGGAGATCGCTGTATTCCACGACGGCGTGCCGGCCAGCCTGCTCGACGACGATGCCGACGCGCTCCGCGGGCTCGCGTTTGAGCACGATCTGCGTGGAGAAGTCGGCACGCGACAGCAGGTGATAGCCGAGGAATTCCCGGTCGAGCGGGAGCGCGAGCGGGTTGTCCACCTGGAAGCTCGCCAGATGTTCGACGCCGTGGCGGCCGAACCAGTCGAGCCCGCCCGATTCGTGGAGCGCCACGAGCATGCCGCCGTGGCCATCGGGTGCCATGGCGAGGTGGTCGGGGGCATCGAGCAAGAGCGTGCCGGTGGTGTCGTCGAGGGCCGGGAGGTCGTGCTGCCGAAACACGTGAACGAAGTCGGGGTCGAGGCCACAGTGGCCCGCGTCGCGCAGGAACTGCCGCGTCTCGGCATCGGTGGTGGAGCTCGTCATGATCGCCAGCGGCACCCGCCGGCCGAACCGCCGGTGCACGGCCCGCAGCCTGCCGAAGAGCAGGTCGAACAGGCTCGCCCGTGACACGGGGCCCACGCGCACGAGCCCCTTCGGGACGGTGCAGCCAAGCCGCGTGCCCTGGCCGCCCGCCACGAGGATCGCGCCGACGAGCCCGGCGGCCAGCAGACGCTCGCCTGCCGCGACGGCGGCCGGCGGCGCGATCGTGTTGGCCGGGTCGCGCAGCCGCAGGCAGGGGGGCGTGGCGGCAGTGGAGAGGTCGATCGGTGCCGGCACGGGGGCGGCATGGCGCGCGAATGCGAGCCGCCGCAGCGTCTCGAATTCGTGCCAGTCAATCACCGCCAGTTGCCCGAGCAGCCGGGACCGGCCGGCAGCATCGAGTGTGGGCCAGAACCGCAGCACATTCTGCTGGCCGGCCCGCGTGAGCGCCGCGGCGAGCGGCGCCGGAACGGCTGTGCGCGCGTGGGTCATCCGCGCACCCAGTTCCAGAAGAGGAGACAGAGCAGAGGAAAGCCGATGAAGATCACGCCGTAGGTGAAGATCGTCGTCCAGAGATGTTCGGGCCAGCGTGCCATGGGCGTGTGCAGGGTCAGGCGGGAGCCCGTGCGATGACGTCGACGGGGATTTCGATCGGCTCGTCCGTGGGCTCGTCGAGTCGGCATTCGATCCGCACGCCCCACGGCACGATCTCCGCCGCAGTGACGATCGCCTCGACGCCGTCGTACGACGTGCTCGCCTCCACCTGGGGCACCTGCCGGAACGACGGACAGAAGCCGACGTGGCCGTACGCGGTCCGCGAACCTTCGGGCACCTCGAGCGTCAGGATGCCGCGAAGGCAGTCGACTCCGTCGAGCTCGTAGCGCTCGAACCGCTGGAGAAGGTGGCCGGGGCAGGCGGCGTCGGCACGGAGCGTCGACGTGGGCTGCGCCGTCGGTGGGCGTGTCGAACGCACCACCCCGGGCCGCGCACCGTGGGTCAGTCTGTCGGCGAGCCAGCGACGGGGAGCTCGACGGACGAACGGACCGACGACGACGGCCCCGGCAAGGCCCGCGCCCGCGATGAACAGCGTCGTGTCGAGCCCCGATGCGCCCCGAAACGGCAGCGCGACGGCGACCAAGGCGAGCAGATATCCGGCGCGGGCCGCGTGTCGCCACGAGGGCGCAAGCCCGGCACCTCGCGTCGCGGCATCACAGGCGAGAACGAGCAGGCCGCCCAGGGCGGCGACGATCAGGCTCGCCGCTCCGCCAACCGGCTCGAAACCACCGCCGAGGCGACGCACGACGAGCACGACACCACAGCTCACGACGAGCACCACGGCGAGGGCACCGGCCGCCACCACGAGCGCCCGCTCGAGCGACTCGGCTGGCTTCGCGGCGGCTGTCGGCCCGTGTGCGAGCACGCTCGGTCAGCCCACCGTGACGGCGGACCCCACGGCCTCGGCGAGGGCGGCTGCCCGGTCGGTCTTCTCCCAGCTGAAGCCGTCGCGGCCGAAGTGTCCACCGGCGGCGGTCTTGCGGTAGATCGGCCGACGCAGGTCGAGGTAGTCGATGATGCCCCGTGGCGTGAGCGGGAAGAATTCCCGCACCACTTCACAGAGCCGCTGGTCATCCACCTTGCCGGTGCCCTCGGTGTCGACGTGCACGCTCACCGGCTCACTCACGCCGATGGCGTAGGCCAGCTGCACCTCGCAGCGGTCGGCAAGACCGGCGGCGACGATGTTCTTGGCGACGTGCCGGGCCATGTAGGCGGCGCTGCGATCGACTTTCGTCGGATCCTTGCCCGAAAACGCACCGCCACCGTGGCGACCCCAGCCACCGTAGGTGTCGACGATGATCTTGCGGCCGGTGAGGCCGCAGTCGCCGTGCGGGCCACCCACGACGAATCGTCCGGTGGGGTTGATGTGGTAGGTGACGTTGGAGGTGTCGAGATCCTTGGGCAGGAGCGGCTTGATCACCTTGTCGGTGATGAACTTCTTGATCTCCTCGTTCGACACGTGGGGCGCGTGCTGCGTGGAGACGACGACCGTGTCGATCCGCACGGGGCGGTTGCCTTCGTACTCCACCGTCACCTGGCTTTTCGAATCGGGCCGCAGCCAGTTGACCTCGCCCTTCTGCCGGGCCTCGGTGAGCCGGTTGAGAATCCGATGCGACAGCGCTATCGGCAGCGGCATCATTTCCGGTGTCTCGTTGCAGGCGTAGCCGAACATCAGGCCCTGGTCGCCGGCGCCGATGTCCTTGCCCTTCGTCTCGTCCTCGTTGACGCCCATCGCGATGTCACCGCTTTGCTTGCCCACGGCGACGAGCACCGAGCAGGTGTCGGCGGCGATCCCCATCTCGTCGTCGGTGTAGCCGACGTCGCGGATCACCTGGCGGACAACCTGCTGGTAGTCGATCGAACCTTTCGACGTGATCTCGCCGGCGATCACGGCCAGACCGGTGGTCACCATCGTCTCGCAGGCCACGCGGCTTCTCGGATCCTGGGCGAGGTATGCATCGAGGACGCCGTCGGAAATCTGGTCGGCCAACTTGTCCGGGTGCCCCATGCTGACCGACTCACTCGTGAACAGATACTTTCCTTGTGCCACGGCAGATGCCTCGTGCGTGAAGACGTGAAAATGGTCGTCCGGAACCCGGACTCCGGTCGCGGCCTTCGGACCGCCCCTGTGGAAAGACCGATTATCGGGATTCCACCCGTGGTCGGCAACCGTCACCGTGTCATCCGGCCGGGCGTGAGCCGACCGACGATCTCCCGAGCCGTCAGGGCTGTCGCCCCCCGATGCGCCTGCACCGCGGCTTGCGCCCGCGCACCGAGCGTCGAGGCCCAGCCGGGGTCGGTGAGGCAGCGGTTCACGAACGTCTGCAACGCCGGCCCATCTGCCACCACCACCGCGGCCTCGGCCGCGAGCAGCGTGTCGACCTCGCGGGCGAAGTTGCGGGTGTGCGGGCCGAAGCAGACGGCGGCGCCGTAGGCGGCCGGCTCGAGCATGTTCTGCCCGCCGCGCCTGCCGTCGAGGCTGCCGCCGACGAACGCGATCGTCGCGGTGCCCCACCACCATCCGAGTTCGCCGGTCGTGTCGACGAGCAACACGCGGGCCATGGGGTCGGAGCGCGTGCCATCGAGCCGGCTGCGCCGCTGCCAGCGCACGCCTGCGCGGTCGAGCAGGGAGGCGATCTCGTCGGTCCGCTCCACGTGTCGCGGCACGATCACGAGCCGCAGCCGGGGATGGGCCTGCTCGAGCGCACGAAACGCATCGATCGCGAGCGACTCCTCCGGTACCTGCGTGCTGCCCGCGAGAAACACGAGCGCCTCGTCCGGGAAGCCGGCGAGCGTTCGGAGCCGTGTGATCTCGGGAAGCGTGCGGTCGCCCCGCACGCCGTCGAACTTCATCGAGCCGGCCACGACGACGTTCGGTGCCCCGAGGGCGGAGAACCGGTCACCGTCCTCGGTCGAACGGGCCATGACGACGGCGATGCGGCGGAGCATCCGGCGCACGAGCGGCGCGATCCGGGCGTAGCCTGCCGCGCTCCGCGCGCTCATCCGGGCGTTGGCGACCACGATCGGGACGCCGCGCCGTGCCGTGCGGGCGAGCATGTTCGGCCAGAGTTCGAGCTCGCCGAGCACGAGGAGATCGGGCCTGATCCGGTCGAGCACGCGATCGACCGCCCACGTGAAGTCGAGCGGACAGGGAAACGTGCGCTCGGCCCCGAACCGCTTCGCAGCCACCGCGAGGCCCGTCGTCGTGGAACTCGACACCACGCAGTCGACGGAGCGTCCGGCGGCGTCGGCCTGTCGCTGAATCTCGGCAGCGAGTCCGGCGAGGAGTTGCACCTCGCCCACGCTCACGCCGTGCAACCAGATGCGCGGGGATTGCGAAGCGGGCGGGGGAGCGATCGCGCCGGTGAACCTCGACCACGGCGCCGCCACCGGTCGGCCGCCGGAGAGCTTTCGCCACGCCACCCAGGGGAGCGCGAGAAGGGCGGCCAGAAGATAGACGAGGTCGAGCAGCATGCCGCGTGAACGTATGCCGGACGGCCGATCGGCGACCAGCCCAGCTCACGAGCGGGGTTCCGCGGGTCGGCACGGTCGGGTTGCAGTGCCCCATTCGTGGGTGTCTCGCCTGCACTGCTGGGATCCCGTCCGGTGGAATGTCTGCGGGATGAGGGGTGTGCGTCGGATCGCTCGCGGCTGACGCCGCTGCGCTGGCCGGTATGTATTCAGGGAGGCATCCGGGAGGGGTTGCCCGTGTCCTCGAGCGGGCTGTGGGAGCAAGCGCAGCCATGGATGGCAAAGCGCAGCGGACACGCAGTGAACGGAGGCCGGGTGATCACCAGCCGGCGGAGGCCGGCCAAGGGACGTTCGGCAGGATGCCGCAGGGGCGGCAAAAGTCTCCTCGCGTGGGCCCCGGCTGCGGCCTTCCACGGAGGCCGATGGAGCGAGTTAGCCCGCGGTCACGCCGCTCGACTTCGCGCAGCAGTTCTTGAATTTCTTGCCGCTGCCGCACGGGCAGGGATCGTTGCGGCCGACCTTCGTGCCGAGGTTGCGGATCGGCTCGAGATTCATCGCCTCCGCGTGCGACTCGGTGGCGGCCGTCTGCTGCGGCTCGGCCTGGGCCGAGAGGGCGGCGGCCGACGGGGCCTCTGCGTGGATCGCAGCCGTCTCGCGGAACGTGCTCTTCACCTGTTCGTCCTCGACCTGCTCGATCCGGTAGACGATGTCGACCACCCGCTCGTCGATCGCCTTCCACATGAGGTCGAACGTCCGCATTCCCTCGCGCTTGTACTCCACCTTGGGATCGACCTGGGCGTAGCCACGGAGGCCGACGCTCGACCGCAGATGGTCCATCGCGAGGAGGTGATCCTTCCAGGCGTTGTCGAGGATCTGGAGCACCACGGCCCGTTCCATCCGGCGCATGTCGTCGCCATACTTGGCTTCGCGCTGGGCATAGACCTCGCGGGCCTTGCGCTTCACGATCTTCTTGAAGGCTTCGACGTCGTGGCCGGCTGCATCGGCCTCGGCAACCTCCGCGGCGGAGAGCGGCTGCCCGAACCGCCACTCCGTCCAGCCGCAGGCGCTCCGCAGCCCGAAGTCGGGGGCGAGAAACCTCGCCCCGTCGGAGAGGTCGATCCGCTGGATCGCGTCGCGGGCCTTTTCCTGGAGAAGTTCGGCCACGGTGTCGCGGCCGGCACGCTTCAGGTCGCGGTCATTGACGGAAAGCTTCCAGCGCGAGTTCGCGAACGACGCGAGCGCCGACCAGTTCCACTCGCTCTCTTCCTCGCCGGCGGGCAGGTTTTCCTCGACCGCCTCGTAGATGAGCGACTCCGATTGCCGCACGGCCTCCTCGACGGTCAGCCGTTCCGCCTCCTCGGGCGTCATGCCACGGTAGTCGTTGGCCTCGAGCTCGCAGGCGAGCCGTTCCGACGCCCAGGCGGCGAAGGTCTGGCCCCCGTAGTCCTTGTCGAGGAACGTGCCGATGTTTTGATCGATCTGGCGGTCGACCATGTCGAGCACGATCTCGCGGCAGTCGGCATCGCCATCGGTCTGGTCGAGAATCTTCTGCCGGAAGCCGTAGACCCGCTTCCGCTGCTCGTCCATCACCTCGTCGTATTCGAGGAGGTTCTT
>JBAXUY010000107.1:0-10394 GCA_037129475.1 Planctomycetia bacterium
AGAGCTGGAGCTCTGTCCCTACGTCACCCGAAGACCGTTCGCTTGGCGACGGGCCACCAGCCGGGCTGGTCGAGACCGAGGTAGGGAGAGTCGGCGGGGAGCGACTTCACGAGATGGGCGTGGGCCGCTTCGAGGTTGTGGTAGGGCAGCGACGGAAAGAGGTGATGGAGGGCGTGGTACTTGATCGAGAACGGGAAAAAGAGCCAGGTGAGCGGGTCGCGGCCGGTGAAGTTGCAGGAGTCGAGGATGTGCGATTCGACGTCCACGGAACTGCCGTCGCCGGCGAAGTGGTGGTCGGCGAGCTGCCGCATCTGGTTCATCACGAACGTCGTCAGGCCGAGCAGATAGAGGAGCGGAATCCGGCTCGGCGGGGCGACGCCCGCGTACACCGACAGCGGGATGAACGCCGCCCTGACGAAACACAGCAGCTCGACGGCCGTGATCGCGCGGCGGTCGAAGTCGGTGATCCGCCGGCGGTAATCGCGGTTGAGCGTGAGCGAGCTGGCGTGCTCGAGCACCCACTGCCGCAACCGCGGATGGAGGAACGTGAGCGGGGCGAGGAGAAACCGCAGGAAGACGAGGAACGGAAACACGAGCATGTGGAGGCCGTAGCCGAGGGCGCTCCGCCAGTTGCCCCCTTCGAGGACGTTGGCCACGTACTCGGGATCCTCGGGCGTGCCGTACATGCGCTGGCTGTGATGGTCGCGGTGATGCCGGGTGAAGAAGGGCGACGGCGTGAGCGTTATCACGCCCACGAGCAGGTTCCAGGCCACCTTGAACGACCGCATCTCGTGGTGGCCGAGATGGCAGACCTCGTGCACGAGCGAGCCGAGCCGATAGAGCCAGAAGACCGCGATCGGAAAGGCGACGAGCTGCGGCCACGACCCCAGCGGCGACATGAGATAGACCGTGGCTGCCGAGTAGGCGAGCGTGAGAGCCACGAGAAAGTCGGTCCAGTAGCGGACCGGACTCACCTTGAAGAAGTCGACGGGGGCGTCGCGCATCGCCTGCCGGGCGTCGCGGACCCAGCCGGGGGCCTGCGGCTCGTGGGCGGGATCCTGGTCGAGCAGGGCGTCGGACGACGTGACAACAGCCTGCATAAGCGATTCCTTTCGCCTGGACAACGACTCTGGAGTGCCGATAGCAGACCACAAGCCGGCTGGCCTGCAAAGCCCACTGGCCGAGGGCCAGGGCCGGCCGTGGGGATGGAGCTCCAGTTCCGTCCACCAACAGGCCTGGAGTCCCGTCGCTACGTGATCAGCGCCTTCATCTCACGGACGGCCTGCGTGAGGCCCACGAGCACCGCGCGGGCCACGATCGAGTGGCCGATGTTGAGCTCCCCCATGCCGTCGAGACGGGCCACGGGCACGACGTTGCGGTACGTGAGGCCATGGCCCGCATTGAGGCCGAGCTTCGCCTGCCGCACCATCGCCGCCCCGCGCGAGAGCTCCACGAGCTGTTCGTGCCGGGCCTTCTCCGACGTGGCATTGGCGTACGACCCGGTGTGCAACTCGACCGCGGCGACGCCGAGGTCGACGGCCGCGTCGATCTGCGGCGGGCTCGGATCGAGGAACAGCGAGACGGCGATCCCGGCACCGTGCAGCCGGCGCACCGCCTCCGCCGTGGCCGAGCGGTGGGCCACGACGTCGAGGCCACCCTCCGTCGTGATCTCCTCGCGCTTCTCCGGCACGAGCGTCACCTGGTCGGGCTTCACCCGACAGGCGATCTCGATCATCGCCGGTGCGATCGCCGCCTCGAGGTTGAGCTTCACCTGCACGGTGCGGCGGAGCACTTCGACGTCGCGGTCCTGGATGTGCCGCCGGTCTTCGCGGAGGTGCACCGTGATCGCATCGGCGCCACCGAGTTCGGCGAGCGCCGCCGCCCAGACGGGATCGGGCTCGATCGTGCGCCGGGCCTGACGGACCGTGGCGACGTGGTCGATGTTGACGCCGAGCGTGGCCATGGGCTGGAGGGCTCCGGGGGGCGGAAGCCCTCCAGCGTGGCCTGTTTACTCGCTCTTTTTCAAGAGGACGATCGAGTTGCCGCGGGGCGTGCGAACCTGGAGGAGAATGCCGTCCTCGGGCGACTCCTTCTCGATCGCCGCGGCGAACTCGCCGACGCTCGTCACCTGCTTGTGGCCGATCTTGCGGATCAGCACGCCGGGGCCGATGCCGGCGCGGGCCGCGATGCCGTCGGGATCGACCCGGTCGACGAGCACGCCCTCGAAGCCCTCGTAGGCATCCTCGGGCACGGAGTTCTTGTCGCGCACCTCGAGGCCGAACTTCTCGGCGTAATACGTCTCCTCGACGCCCGGCCCCTTCTTGAACCCGCCGCCGCCACCGCGGGCGACCTTGTCGGGCAGCGGCTTCACGGAAACCGCCAGTTCGATCGGCTTGCCGTCGCGGAGCACCGCGACCTTGTGCCGCTCGCCGATCCCAGACCGCTCCACCACCTCCTGCAGCGTGCGCGGCCCGTCGACCGGCGCGCCGTCGAAGCCGATGATCACGTCGAGTTCCTGCACGCCCGCCTCGGCCGCCGGCGTGCCCGGCATCACTTCCGTCACGAGCGCGCCCTTCTTGTCCTTGACGCCGAGCTTCGCTGCCATGTCGCCGTCGATCGGGCTGATCGACACGCCGAGATACCCGCGCTCCACCGAGCCCTTCGCGATGAGCTGGCCGCTCACCCACTTGGCGAGATTGATGGGGATCGCGAAGCCGACACCCTGGTAGCCGCCGCTGTTGGAGGCGATGGCCGTGTTGATGCCGACCACCTCGCCGGCCAGATTCACGAGCGGGCCGCCCGAATTGCCGGGATTGATCGCGGCGTCGGTCTGCAGGAACTTCGCCCGGCGGATGCTGCCGAGCTCACGGCCCTTGCCGCTGATGATGCCGGCGCTGACGGTCGTTTCGAGCTCGAACGGATTGCCGATGGCGATCACCCAGTCGCCGATCTCGAGCTTGTCGGAGTCGCCGAGCTTGGCCACCGGAAGATCCTTGGCGTTTTCGAGACGGACCACCGCCAGGTCGCTCTCGGGATCGGTCTTGATCTCGGCGGCCTTGAACTCGCGACCGTCGGGCAGTTCGACGGTGACCTCGTCGGCGCCCTCCACGACGTGGTTGTTCGTGAGCACGATGCCGGCCGCGTCGACGATCACGCCCGATCCCACGCCCGACCGGGGCGGCATCCCGCCGCGCGGACCAAAGTCGAAGCCTTCCGGAAGGCCGTCTTTGAAGAAGTCCTCGAACGGCGTGCCCTTGAACGGGTTTTCACCGCCGCCGCGCTGACGCTGGCGGTCGCGGCCCTCGGCGGGCTTGGCCTTGGCCTCGCTGCGCACGACGACCACGCTCGGCGTCGCACGTTCGGCCGCGTGCCGAAACGCCTTCGACAGCGCGGTGGCGTGGGCCATGGCATCGGCAGTGGCGGCCGATTCGTCGGCCCGGGCGGGGGTGGCGGCAAGCGTTGCGAGCAGCACCACGGCGAATGCCGGCGCGAGACACGCGGGCACGAACGGGCTGGTGCGAGTGCTGGTGCGGGACATGTGTGGTGAACCCTCGGGTTGGCGGTGACCGTGCCTCTATCGTAGACGGCGACGTAACGGTCAGTACGCAGGCCGGTCATGGACTGTTCGGGCGGGGCTGGAGGGAACGGGGACGGTTTGACATTCCCACGGTCGGGACCGTATTTTTCCTCGGGAAAAGCAGGATGTGTGCATGGCCAAACGCGAGTCCCGCCACCTCTCCGAGCCGGCGGTCGACGTGGCGGAGTGCCAGCGGCGGATCGAGTACGAGTTTCAGGATTCCAGCCTGCTCGTCGCCGCCCTGACCCACGCCTCGGGGGCCCAGCACCGCCTCGCCTCCAACGAGCGGCTGGAGTTTCTCGGCGACGCGATCCTGGGGTTCGTGGTCTGCGAGACGCTCTACCGGCTCTTCCCCGACTCGCTCGAGGGGGATCTCACTCGGATCAAGTCGGTGGTGGTGAGCCGTGAGACGTGCAGCCGGATCAGCGAGCAGCTCGGCCTCATCGACTTCCTGATCGTCGGCAAGGGGCTGGCGGTGCACCAGCCCGTGCCACAGTCGGTGCTCTCCGACCTGTTCGAGTCGGTCGTGGCAGCGATGTATCTCGACGGCGGCCTCGAGCCCGTGCGCCGGCTGGTGGAGCGGCTCCTGCACCCGGAGATCGACGCGGTGGCCGCCGGGGCACAGGGGTCGAATCACAAGTCGATCCTCCAGCAGCTCGCCCAGCGCGACTTCGGCGTGACGCCGACCTACGAGGTGGTCGAAGAGGCCGGCCCAGACCACAGCAAGAGCTTTCACGTCTCGGCACAGATCGGCGGACGGTCGTACACTCCTGCGTGGGGCCGCAACAAGAAAGAGGCCGAGCAGCGGGCCGCATCGAATGCGCTCACCGAACTGCAGACGGCCCGGCCCGCGGAGCAATGACCGTCGATGGATGAATTCGTCGAACCGCTCGGGATGCGGGTGCTGATCCGCAAGGACGAGAGCCGGCAGCGCACCCGCGGCGGGATCGTGCTTCCCGACCAGGCCGAGATCCCCACGATCACCGGCCGCGTCGTCGAGGTGAGCCTGCAGGTGGAGCGGGACGCCGACTTCCCGATCGCGAAGTACGACAAGGTGCTGTTCCACCCCAAGAACTCGATCCCGGTCGATTTCGAGCAGGACAACCTGCTCTACGTGGTGCCGATCGAGGACGTCGTCGCCGTGTTTCGCAAGTCGGATTCGCCGCAGCGCCGCCGCAAGCCGGATCAGGACAAGGATCACGACAAGCAGCAGGGCACAGGCGAGTGACCGCCGCGCGGTCGTGCCACACCTCATGCCATAGGGAGATCTGATGGACGAATTCATGCAGGCCGCGATCGACGAGGCGCGGCAGGGACTCGCCGAGGGGGGAATTCCGATCGGATCGGTCGTCGTGCACGACGGGCGGATCGTCGGCCGCGGGCACAACCGGCGCGTGCAGCAGGGGAGCACCGTCCTGCACGGCGAGATGGACGCCCTCGAGCGCACGGGCCGCAAGCCGGCGAGCTTCTACCGCGCGTGCACGCTCTACACCACGCTCTCTCCCTGCCCGATGTGCAGCGGGGCGATCGTGCTCTACAAGATCCCGCGGGTCGTGATCGGGGAGAACCGCACGTTCATGGGCGAGGAGCGCTGGCTCGCGTCGCACGGCGTGGCGCTCGAGGTGCTCCAAGACGAGCAGTGCATCGGCCTGATGCGGGAGTTCATGACGCGTTATCCGCAGCTCTGGGCCGAAGACATCGGCGAGTGACCCCCCGGCGATCACGGGGTGTTCCGGGGGGCGTCGGCTGCGGGGCGAATGCAGAGCACGAGCCATGCGGAAAGTGCGGCGAGCGCCGCGAAGCCACCGAAGATGATCGGCATCGGCACCTGGCGGTCGCGGAGCCAGCCGAAGCCGACGTCCGCGAGACCGCCGCACGAGATGCTGGCGAGGTTCATGAGGCCGTAGCCGGCCGCCCGTTGGTCGGGCCGCACGATCTGCGAGAGGATCGGCATGTTATTGGTGTCGAACAGGCCCCAGCCGACGCCGAAGAGCATCAGGAAGAAGATGGCCAAGGGAAGCGACTTGGTGCCCACCACGATCCCCACACCGAGGAGCGCCGGGATGATCGCCGCCATCCCGAGGGCGCTCACGTAGAGCCGGCCCCGGTCGGTGGATCGCATCCAGTGATCGGCCAGCCAGCCGCCGAGGATGGCGCTCGCGATCGCCGCCGCCTGCCACCAGATCACGGCACTCACGCCCGCGATGCCCTGTGTGAGGCCGAGATCTTTCTGCAGCACGCTCGGCATCCAGTCGCGCACCACCCAGCCGGCGATCGCCGGCAGCGTGAAGTAGGCGAGCAGGAGCCGATAGGACGGGTTGCGGAGCAGCGAGGCCCACGACGCGAGCGGCGATTCGGCTGAGCGCTGCGTGTGAATCGCCGCATTGTGCGGTTCGGCCAGCAGAAACAGCAGGGGCACAGCGTAGAGCACGCCCACGAGGCCGATCGTCGAGAAGCCCCAGCGCCAGCCGAGGCTCGGACTGTCGGCGACGAAGCCGCCGAGGCTGCCGAGCATCACGCCGAGGTAGATGCCGATCTGGTGGATGCCGACGGCCCGCGACCGCGTGGCCGAGGCGTGATGGTCGGCGATGAGCGCGAGCGCCGTGGGAATGTAAAACGCCTCCGCGAGGCCCATCGCGGCCCGCGTGGCGAGCAGGTGATCGTAGGTCGTGGCCTGCCCCGTGGCCCAGGTGACGGCCGACCAGGCGAACAGGCTCGCGCAGATGATCAGGGGCTTGCTGAAGCGGTCGGCCACGAGGCCGGCGAACGGGCTGGCGAGGGCGTAGGTCCACTTGAACCAGGCGAGCATGTGTCCCCATTGCTCCTGGCTCTCGATGCCCGCCACGTCGCCCATGATCGACCGCTGCATCGTGGCCACGAGCTGGCGGTCGAGATAGTTGAGCAGCGCCACCGGCACGAGCAGGCCGACGACGAGCCAGGCGGAACGATGCATCGGCGGGAAGTCCCCGTGGCCCTTGCTGGAGGCGATTGGCTGGTGACATGCCCGCTGGACGGGCGGTGATGCGTCGTGCACCATCGCCAAAGGGCGTTGACCGACGGGAGTGTACAGTGAATCGCCTGTTCCCGCGTCCACGAGGATCACGTCGATGGTCGTGCGCCTGTTCTCGAAGCCGCTGCCGCGCAGGGCGTTGGCGGCAATCCTGATCGCGTCCGTCACGGGCTCGCTGCCCGCGGCACCGCCGCCTGACGCTCACGACGTCGTCGTCTACGGTGGATCGAGCGCGGCGATCATCGCCGCCGTGCAAGCCGCACGGATGGGGCGGTCGGTCGTCGTCGTCTCGCCTGACCGGCATCTCGGGGGACTCTCCAGCGGCGGGCTCGGCTGGACCGACACCGGCGACAAGGCCGTCATCGGCGGCCTGGCCCGCGACTTCTACCATCGTGTATGGCGCCACTACGAGCAGCCCGAGGCCTGGAGATGGCAGGACCGCGCCGCCTACGGCAATCGCGGCCAGGGCGTGCCTGCGATGGACGGGGCGGCCCGCACGATGTGGATCTTCGAGCCGCACGTGGCCGAGCGGATCTTCGAGGACCTCGTGGCCGAGCAAGGCATCGAGGTGGTGCGCGACGAGTGGCTCGATCGCGAACGGGGCGTGACGAAGACGGGGCCGAGGATCGAGGCGATCACGACGCTCTCCGGCCGCACCTACGCCGGGCGGATGTTCATCGACGCCACCTACGAGGGCGACCTGATGGCGGCCGCGGGCGTCGATTATCACGTGGGCCGCGAGGCCAACGCGGTCTACGGCGAGAAGCACAACGGTGTGCAGGTGGGCGTGCTCCACCACCGGCACCACTTCGGCAGCGTGCCCGCGCCAATCAGCCCGTTTCGCGTTCCCGGCGATCCAGCCAGCGGCGTGCTGCCACGGATCTCGACCGAGCCGCCCGGTGAATTCGGCGCGGGCGACCGGCGCGTGCAGGCCTACTGCTTCCGCACCTGCTTCACGAACGTGCCGGCCAACCGCGTGCCCTTCCCGAAGCCCACGGGCTACGACCCCGACCAATACGAACTGCTCCTGCGGATCTTCGACGCCGGCTGGCGGGAGTTCTTCAGGAAGTTCGATCCGATCCCCAACGGCAAGACCGACACGAACAACCACGGCCCCTTCAGCTTCGACAACATCGGGGCGAACTACGACTATCCCGAGGCGAGCTACGAGCAGCGGCGGGAGATCGTCGAGGAGCACCGCGTCTACCAGCAGGGTCTGCTCTGGTTCGTGGCCAACGATCCGCGTGTGCCGGCGGAGGTGCGCGACGAGCTCGGGATGTGGGGCCTCGCCGCCGACGAGTTTCGCGACAACGGTCACTGGCCTCACCAGCTCTACATCCGCGAGGCCCGCCGGATGATCGGCAGCTTCGTGATGACCGAAGGCGAGCTGCGGAAGTGGCGCCCCACGCCCGACTCAGTCGGCATGGGCAGCTACACGATCGACAGCCACAACGTGCAGCGCTACGTCACGCCCGAGGGGCACGTGCAGAACGAGGGCGACATCGGCGTCGGCACGGGCGGCCCCTACGCCATCGCGTACGGGGCGCTCGTGCCGAAGCGCGGCCAGTGCGACAACCTGCTCGTGCCGGTATGCGTGTCGGCGAGCCACATCGCCTACGGCAGCATCCGGATGGAGCCCGTGTTCATGATCCTCGGCCAGTCGGCGGCCACGGCGGCGAGCCTCGCGCTCGACGGCGGCCTCGCCGTGCAGGACGTTCCCT
Source organism: Planctomycetia bacterium (assembly GCA_037129475.1). Taxonomy (GTDB): domain Bacteria; phylum Planctomycetota; class Planctomycetia; order Pirellulales; family UBA1268; genus RGVT01. Next base: position 8,309 of record JBAXUY010000107.1, read on the forward strand.
ACACCGCCCTTCGCGCCCGGCTGCTCGCCGACGGGCAGGTGCTCGAACCCGCCGGACGCGCACCCGCGAAGACTGGCGGCGGGTGATCGACCAGCAGTCGCCGCGGGCCGACCGGGATCGCCCAGGATCCGAGCCCGGCACGTGTGGCAGCGCGGAGACGGTGGCAACGGACCAATCTGTCCACCAGCGGGCCGACGCGACCACGCGGCGTGATTGCCTGCCGCGCCCGGGACTTCTAGGAATGATCCGTCGGCTACGGACAGCGGGCGGCGATTCGCTTTGCATCGCCGATCAATCGAATCACCCGTCAAGGCTGCCCGAGACGCCAGCCGACGTTCGCCCCGGCAGCGGGGTTGACGCACAGGGCAGCGGAGGATTTCCACATCCATGGTGCGCACCCTCTTCTCCCGGCCGCGGCGCTCCCGCGGCCCACGTCGCTGGAAACTGCGTTCGGAGCGGCTCGAGGATCGGGCGATGCTCTCGATCTCGTCGATCACGCACACGAGCAGCGACCACTTCTTCATCGACACGAAGTAGGCGAACGTGGCCACCTGCAACTACGCCTCCTACCGGATCACGAACGACGCCACCCCGGACGCCGACCTCTGGGTGAAGATCGACAACTTCAGCGGGGGAGTCGTCGGCAAAGCCCCTGGATCCGACGGGATCTACCATCTCGGGCCCCTCGGCGCGAATGCCTCCGGCGCCGCCTTCTTCTATCTGCAGGCCCTCACCCCGACGACCACCGCGCAGGGCTACCGCATCAGCGTCTACGAGACCGATCCGAACATCGGCACGCCGGCGCCGGTGCTGCAGCAGAGCTTCAGCTTCGTCGACGTGATCCAAACGGAGAAGGCCAGCAACATCGAGGTGTCCACGACGTCCTATGCGCCGGCCACGCCGGTGCTCGGCGGCAAGGTGACGATCACCGTCACGGGCCAACTCGGGCAGGTGGGCGGCGGCTACGAGGCGGCGTTCACGCCGGCCTGCTATGAATCGTGGCTGTGCGACGTCTATGAACTCGAGCAGACGACGATCTCGATCACCGCCGGTGCCAACACGCAGACGCGGACAGACGCGCTGCTTCTCGACGGAATGGTGCAGGACCCCGGCCAGAATCCCTACACCGCCGTCTATACGTTTCGCGTCGTGGGCATGACGACGTCGTCGGTGCCGACGAGCCCCACGCAGTTCGTGGGAAAGAACGTGAACTTCAAGCACCACGACTTCAGTCTCACCCCGATCGTGCCGCTGCCGCCCACGGTCAACGCCACCACGCTCGCAAAAATCGCCACCCCGACGATCCTGCCGGCGACCGGCGGCACCGTCGACTTCACGCTGCGGCTCACGAACACGAGCGCCCTGCCCGTGACCGTCGACCAGTTGATCGACACGCTGCCGATCGTGCCCGCCGCGGAGACCTACAAGCCGGGCACGTCGAAGTTCAACGGCGTGCCGATCGGCGATCCGATCATCGTGGCCAACGTGCTCACGTGGTCGGCCCTGTTCACCGTCCCCGGGAGTTCCTCGATCGACCTCACGTTCCAGGGCCTCCTGCCGGCGGTGGTCGGCAGCTACACCGACAGCGCCATCGGGAAAATCAACAACACGCAGATCGACACCACGCTCAACACCAACGACAACGCACCGGCCACGGCCACGGTGGAGGTGAGCGGCCTGGCCGATCTGGCGATCGTGAAGACGGACGGCACCACCACGTACACCCCGGGCGCTCCCCAGACCTACACGCTCACGGTCACGAACGTCGGCCCCAACGCCGTCGCCGGCGCCCGCGTGCAAGACGTGATCCCGCCGCCCGCGACGGGCGCGACGTGGTCGGCCGTGTTCAACAACGGCAGCGGCACAGCGGGCGGATCCGGCAGCATCGACCAGCTGATCAACCTCGGGGTCGGTGGCACCGCGGTCTACACGGTGATCATGACGATCCCCTCCACTGCGACGGCGGTGCTCACCAACACGGCCACGGTCGCGGCACCCCCGAACCGGACCGACCCGAACCCGACGAACAACACGTCGACCGACGTGGACACGCCCGCGCCGCGAGCGGACCTGTCGATCACGAAGA
>JBAXUY010000108.1:0-10178 GCA_037129475.1 Planctomycetia bacterium
CGGCCAATCGCGTCGGGCACCATCTCGTCGAGCGTGGGCTGCACCTGCCGCCGGCGGGCCGGCCACGACTGCTCTTCGGAATGCCGCGTGGTCGTGATCCCCGACGGCTTCTCGACAACCACCACCTCGTCGTCGAGATGCACGATGCGGACGTCGTCGGCCTTCGGGGGCGCGGCGGCGGCGGCATCGAGCACCTTCACCACCTCGCCCTCTTTGAGCCGCCGGGCCACGTCGGTGCAGATGTTGCCGTGGATCATGACGTGCCGCGACCGCACGAGTTTCTGCACGCGGCCCCAGCTCGCCCCGTCGAGTTTCTCGCGGAGAAACGCCGCCAGCGTCCGCCCCTTCTCGGCCACCGTCACATGATGCACCTTCCCGGGAGCCTGTTTCATGAAACGAGCGTACCACGTGGCACGCGGGACGCTTGCCACACATGCCTTGACCCTGTTCCCGGCGTTTTTATGCTTTGTGGGGAGGCCTCATGACGGCAGCCTCCACGAGGCGTTTGCCGTTGCCCCCAGCGTGAGGACCTTTCAACAGTGCCCGGCACATGCGTCGTCGGTCTGCAGTGGGGTGACGAGGCCAAGGGCAAGCTCGTCGACATCCTGACCGAGCAGCACGAGATCGTCGTCCGCTACGCGGGCGGCGCCAATGCGGGGCACACGGTCGTCTCCGACGGGCAGACGTGGAAGCTGTCGCTCATCCCGAGCGGCATTCTCCGCGATGGCATCGCGTGCGTCGTGACCGGTGGCGTCGTCCTCGATCCGGCCGCGGTCATCAAGGAGATCGACGGCCTCGAATCGCGCGGCGTCACGATCGCCGGCAAGCTGCTCATCAGCGATCGGGCCCACGTCGTGTTTCCCTGGCACGTCGCCGAAGACAAGCTGCTCGACGGCAGCCTGTCCGGCGGCGAGCCGATCGGCACGACGGGCCGCGGTATCGGGCCCTGCTATCGCGACAAGGTGGGCCGCTCGCTCGCCATCCGGCTCGGCGACCTCTACCGGCCCGAGTTCCCCGCCCAACTCAAACACATCACCGCCCTGAAGGCGAAACTGCTCGGCGTCGAGTTCGATGCGGCCGCGATCCAGGAACAGTATCGACAGTATGCCGAGCGGCTGCGGCCGTTCGTCTGCGACACGACGTCGTACCTCCTCGACGCCGTCGAGGAGGGTCGCAAGGTGCTCTTCGAGGGGGCGCAGGGCGCGCTCCTCGACGTCGATCACGGCACCTATCCATTCGTGACCAGCAGCAACTCGTCGGGCGTCGGCATCTCGAACGGCTCGGGAGTGCCCGGCCGCTGGATCGAGCGCGTGATCGGCGTCGTGAAGGCCTACTCCACACGCGTGGGCGGCGGACCGATGCCCACCGAGCAGGACAACGCCGTGGGGCAGCGGATCCGCGACCGCGGCAACGAATACGGCACGGTCACCAGGCGGCCGCGCCGCTGCGGCTGGTTCGATGCCGTGGCCGCCCGCTACACCGCGCGGCTCTCCGGCGTCGACGAACTGGCCGTGATGCTGCTCGACGTGCTCTCCGGCTTCGACGAGCTCGCGATCTGCTCGGCCTACATGATCGACGGCCGGCGGGTGACGCAGTTTCCGAGCCATGTCGACGACGTCAAGCGGGCCGAGCCCGTCTACGAGATGCTGCCCGGGTGGCACGAAGAACTCACGGGCGTGCGGCGCTATGATGATCTGCCCGCAAACGCCCGCCGGTATCTCGCGCGGATCGGCGAACTGCTCGGCCGGCCCGTGACGGTGGTGTCGGTGGGCCCCGACCGCGCCCAGACGATCTTCTGCGACCCGGCCCCGAAGCGGCACCCATGGCCACGACCCCAGCACCCCGCGCCGGCGAACGCGTGACGTCCGCACCCGCGGCCGGCACGGAATCGCTTCCGCGGCACATCGCCATCATCATGGACGGCAACGGCCGCTGGGCTCGCCAGCGCGGACTGCCGCGAATCGAGGGTCACAGACAGGGCGTCGCCAGCGTCCGACGCATCACGGAGCACTCCGCCCGGATTGGCATCGAGCAGCTCACGCTGTATTGCCTTTCGAGCGAGAACTGGCGGCGGCCGGCGGCCGAGCTCGACTTCCTCATGCACCTGCTCGAACAATACATGATCGAGGAGCGGGAACTCCTGATGCGCGAACGGGTTCGGATCGCGATGATCGGCAGCCGCGCCGGTCTCCCCGAGGCGACGCTCGCCGCGCTCGACCGCACGGTCGCGATGTGCTCCGGAAACGACGGCATGCGACTCTGCCTGGCGATCAACTACGGGTCTCGGGCGGAGATCACGGCGGCGGCGAGGGCGCTCGCCGAGGAGTGTCGCGCCGGCCGTCTCGATCCAGCCGCGATCACCGAGGAGATGCTCGCGGCACAGCTCGATACCGTGGGCATGCCCGACCCCGACCTCGTCATCCGCACCGCCGGCGAGATGCGGCTGAGCAACTTCCTGCTCTGGCAGAGCAGCTACGCGGAGCTCTGGGTCACCGAGACATGCTGGCCCGAGTTCACCGAGGCACATCTCGACGACGCGATCCGCTCGTACACCGGCCGTGAACGGCGGTTCGGGGGGCTCTCCGAGTCATGAGCGGTGGCACAAAAATGCATCGGAGTGTCGCCGCGATCGGCGTCGCACTCGTTTTTGCCGGCCTCGCCTGGGCCGACTCGACCGGCCTCGCGGGCGCGGCACCGGCGTGGTGGCTTCTCCCCGTGGTGATCGTCGTCGCGATCGGCGGTGTCGATGAACTCGTGCATCTGTGCGGATCTCGCGACCTGCTGGTTCCCTCGTGGCTGCTGCGGCCCGCAGCGGTGGCTGTTCCGCTCGCTGCCGCCGGCGGGGCCCAGGCGTTCTCGGCGGCGACGGCCACGGCGTCTCCCCCGGCGGCTCTCGGCTGGGCTGCGGCGGCCTTCACGATCTTCCTGCTCGCGCTCTTCGCATCCGAGGTGGCGGGCTACCGCCCACTCGGACGCGCCTTCGAACGGCTGGCCGCGGCGACCTTCATCGTGGCCTATATCGGCCTACCGCTGGCCTTCATGGTGGGCCTGCGGCTGATCTGCGTCGAGAATCTGGGCCCCGAACAGACGGGGCCCGGCCACCTCGGGATCGTGCCGCTCGTGAGTCTCGTGCTGGTCGTCAAGGCGGGCGACGTGGCCGCCTACGTGGCGGGGTCGCTCATCGGCCGCCATCATATGGCGCCGATCCTGAGCCCCGGCAAGACGTGGGAGGGGGCCGCCGCGTCGGTGGCCGGGTCACTCGCCGCGGCCTGGTTCGTGCTGCACGGCGCGGGCCTCGCACCGGCAGCGCAGCCGTGGGGCGGGTGGGCGGTGTACGGCCTGGCCGTCGGCCTCGCCGGCATGGTGGGCGATCTGGCCGAGTCGCTCCTGAAGCGGGAGGCCGGCGCGAAGGATTCGGGGGCGTCGCTCGGCGGCCTGGGTGGCGTGCTCGACCTCGTCGATTCGCTCCTGTTCGCCGCCCCGGTGGCTTGGCTCCTGTGGTCTGCGGGCCGCTGACGGGATGCGGAATCCGGCGTTCATCTGTAGCCGCAGAGTGGCACTCTGCGGATTGCGGCCGTGTGCAGACTGCCAGTCTGCACCTACATGTCGGTGGCACCGGTGCGATCATTGAGGCACCGGGGACGCGTATGAGCCGACGAAAACTCCCAGGCTTCAGGCGAGCTGCACAGCCCGGCTTTGACGGGATTCCTTTCGACGTAGTTGACGGTACGTTCCAGGCTCATTGGCCCGCGCACGACGCGATCGAACGATTCAGACTGCCAAAAACGCCCGCTTCGTCCCAGGACCCGGTTACACCGTGAAGCCGTGTGACGTTTCAGTGACTGCAAAATGGCTTGCCTCACCGGTCGGCCGCCCGACTCGTCCTCGAGCGGCCTGAAGACGAGATGGCAGTGGCTGGGCATCACCACATATGCCATGAGTTCATAGGACGTGCCGTGGCGGTAGAGCAGCGACTCCTGAACGAGGCTGGCAAGTCGGCGATCCGAGAGCCATCGAACCGCAGGCGAGCAGTCAAGCAGGCTGTCCGTGGCCGCGAATGCGGCGGCCTGGCAGGCGGCTCTCCAGCGGTGCGGGCTCTGGCCTCCCGGTGGATGAAGTGCTCGTGCGCGCCACTGCGCGGCAATCGCAAGCGCGCCACTCGCCGGCAGACTGCCCGAGAGGCAAAACGTGACGAAGTAGGTGCCGCCGGCGACGTCGAGATGAGGCAGGTTACGACGCCGAAAAAGACCGTCCACCAGTGGCCTCCCGAGTCCCGAAGGTATATGTACACATATACAGTACAAGAGGCCGGCCGATATTGCAAGGTTCCGCGTCCCTCTGTAGCCGCAGAGTGGCAGCGGGACGCATGTAGCCGCAGAGTGGCGATGCCGAATTCCGCGTTCATCTGTAGCCGCAGAGTGGCACTCTGCGGATTACAGCCGTGTGCAGACTGCCAGTCTGCACCTACACGCCCGAGTAGGGCACGCTTCGCCACCGCTTTGCGGAATCCGGCGTTCATCTGTAGCCGCAGAGTGGCTGCGGGACGCATGTAGCCGCAGAGTGGCACTCTGCGGATTGCGGCCGTGCTCAGACTGCCGGCCCGCACCTCCACGCATGCGGCTGACCCAGGAAACGCCCGGTTTTTGAGGTTTTTTGTCGATCCGAGGGGGCCTTGTCCGTGGAGCAGGTATATTGGAGTTCCGTCATCCCGTACCTTTCGAGACCGTCGGCGACCACCGTCGCCGCGGGCTCCGATGTCCCGCACGACCATCGCGGTTGTCGACTCCAAGCGGCTGCTGACGATTTTCGGTCCGAGAGACCAGCACCTGCGTCGTATTCGCGCGGCGCTCGGAGTCGGTGTCTCGGCCCGCGACGACTCGATCCAGATCGAGGGGGACGAGCCGTCCGTGCTCAAGGCCACGGAGGTGTTCGAACAACTCGATCGCATCGCCCGCGACCAGGGGAGCGTCGAACCCGACCAAGTGGCCCACTTGCTGGCCGTCGCCACGGGCGAGAAACCGGCGACGCCGCACGATCCGATCGAAGTGCAGCGGCCCGGCCGGCAGGTGCAGCCGCGGTCGGAGGGGCAGGCTGCCTACGTGCGGGCCATCAAGGACAACGACATCGTGCTCTGCTCGGGTCCCGCGGGCAGCGGCAAGACGTTTCTGGCCGTGGCGATGGCGGTGGCCGCCCTGCGGTCGGAGCAGGTGCGGAAGATCGTGCTCGTGCGGCCGGCCGTGGAGGCGGGCGAGAGCCTCGGGTTCCTGCCCGGCGATCTCCAGGCCAAGATCAATCCGTATCTCCGTCCGCTGCTCGACGCCCTCCGGGAGATGATGGACTACGACATCCTCAAGCGGCTCACGGAGCAGGACGTCATCGAGATGATCCCGCTGGCCTACATGCGCGGCCGCACGCTGAACAACGCATTCGTCATTCTCGACGAGGCGCAAAACACCACCATCTCGCAGATGAAGATGTTCCTCACCCGCCTGGGGATGGGGTCGAAGATGGTGATCTCCGGCGACACGACGCAGATCGACCTGCCGCCAAATCGGTCGAGCGGCCTCGTCGACGCGATGAACCGCCTGCAGGACGTGCACGGCTGCTGCCGCGTGCGGCTCGGCGGCCAGGACATCGTTCGCCATCCGCTCGTCCAGCGGATCGTCGACGCCTACGACGACCAGACGTGAGCTCCGCCATCGCATGACGATCGCACCATCTTCCTACCAGCGTCGCGCCCGCCGCGGCGGCTCCGTCGAGGGCCCGCAGGGGTTCCTGGGCGCGCTCCTCGAGCGGATCTCGCAGGCCGAGAACATCGTGCGGCTCGCGCTCTGCCTGGCAGGTGCACTCGTGCTCCTGGTGCTGCTGCACGGCTGGAGCGAGCCACAGCCATTCCGCAGGGGATCGATCGCACCGCACGGCATCGTGGCCCGGGTGCCGTTCGAAAAGCCCGACCCGGAACGAACGCGGGCCGCACAGGAGCGGGCCGCGGCCCAGGTGCGCGTCGTCTACGCGCAGGACAAGGCACCGCTCGTGCGGCTGCGCGACGGACTCAGAAATCGGGTGGCGGAGATCGCGGCGTCGGATGCGCTCGCGACGGTGTCGCGCGAGGCCTGGCTCGAGTTCACCCCGGACGCGTCCAAGGCGTTCGAGCGTCTCCCCAAACCGGCACCCGGCGAGAAACCCGCGAAGCCCGATGCGCCCGTGGCCCCTGAACCACCAGCGGCCGCCCGCTCCGATGCGAAGGCCGCGGCCACCGTGGCGCCCGAGCCGAAGTCGGCCAACGAGCCGGCGAACGCCGCCGAAAAGGACGCGGCTCCCAAGGTCGACCCCGTGCCGGAGAAGCCGCCGGTGGACGCGGTGGTGGCGGCGGCCGAGGAGACGTTTCAGAAGTTCCGGGCCCGGCTCGACACGAAGGAGCGTCAACTCGAATTCGAGAAGGCGCTCGACCGCGCCTTTGCCGACGTCGAGAAGATCGGCGTCCTCGACAAGATTCAGCACGGCATCGACGAGGGCAGCCAGACGGAGATCGACGTCCATCCGCTCGGCAACGCGGCCGAACTCACGCGCGTGCAGGTTGCCGACGTGCTCTTCGGCGAGGCCAAGGTGCGACTCAAGGCCAGCATCGAGGAGGAGCTCGGTGCCGGGCCCTTCGCCGACAGGATCTTCGCCTGGATCGAGCCGAAGATGTCGGGCTCGCTCGAGATCGACCGTGAGTCGACCACCAAGTCCAAGGCCGACGCGGTCGCCAAGACGCCGCAGCAGTTCGCGCGGTACGCCGAGGGCGACCTGCTCGCACCGGCGGGCAAGCCGATCTCGGCCGACGAACTCGTGCTGCTCGAGCGGGAGCACGACGAATACGTGCGGCAGCAGGACGTGCGGCAGCGGGCCGGCCGGGCCGCCTCGATGGTGGGCCTGTTCATCGCGATGTTCACGCTCGCGGGGTTCTATCTGCACCTGCACCACCGGGAGGTGCTCGACGACCTCGGCCACGTGGCGACGCTCCTGGGGCTGTCGATCGCGACGGTCGTGCTCTGCCTGCTGTCGGCGCACGAGAACTGGCAGGCGGAGATCGTGCCGCTCCTCGTGTTCGCGATGACGGTCGCGATCGCCTACGACGAAGACCTCGCCCTGCTGCTCGCGGCCGAGGTGGCGCTCGTGGTGGTGGTCGGCCTCGGGCACGGGCTCGGCGACTACGTCACGCTCACGGCGGCGGCCGCGGCCACGATCTTCTGGATGGGCCGGATCCGCAGCCGCAGCAAGCTCATCTACGTGGGCCTGTGGGCGGGGGCGGTGGCGATGGCCACGCAGGTGGGGGCCCACCTGCTCGAGGAGCGGCCGTTCGACATGCTGCTGCTCGAGGAGGCTGGGCGGCTCGGCGTCTGGACGCTCCTCGCCGGCTTCCTCATGACGGGCCTCTTGCCGTTCATCGAACGGTCGTTCGGCGTGCTCACCGATCTCAGTCTCCTGGAGGTGGGCGACGTCGCCCACCCGCTCCTTCAGGAACTCGTGCGCCGGGCACCGGGCACCTACAACCACTCGATCAACGTCGCCAGCATCGGCGAGGCCGCCGCCGAGGCGATCGGCGCCCGGGGCCTGCTCGTCCGCGTGGGGGCGTATTTCCACGACATCGGCAAGATGCTCAAGCCCGCCTACTTCGTCGAGAACCAGGGGCAGGAGAACCGCCACGAGTCGCTCGTGCCGGCGATGAGCACGCTGATCATCATCGCGCACGTCAAGGAAGGTGCCGAACTCGCGCGGCAATACAACCTGCCCCGACCGATCGTCGACCTGATCGCCCAGCACCACGGCACCACGCTCGTCGAGTATTTCTACCGCCGGGCAGCCGAACGTCAGCAGAACGATCCCAATGGCATGGAGCTCGACGAGCAGACCTACCGCTACCCCGGCCCCAAGCCGAGCACGCGCGAGTCGGCGGTGCTGATGCTGTCCGACGCGGTCGAGAGCGCGAGCCGGGCCCTCACCGAGCCCACGCCGGCCCGGATCGCGAGTCTCGTGCACGACCTGGCGATGAAGCGGCTGCTCGATGGGCAGTTCGACGAGTGCGGGCTCACGCTCGAGGAGCTCGAGCTCATCGAGCAAAGCCTCGTGAAGAGCCTCACGGCGGTCTACCACGGCCGCGTGAAGTATCCCGACCAAAGGACCGCCTAGTGGGCCGACGGTCTGGCAAGGCCCCTGAGCACCCGGTGAGCGTGGCGGTGGCCGATCGCCAGCGGTGCATGCGCGTCGGGAAGCCCTGGCTCGAGCGGCTCGTGCGGGATGTGCTCGCCGCGGAGGACGTGGCCTGCGCCGAAATCTCCCTCGTGCTCACCGACAACCGGCGGATCGGGCGGCTGCACGCCGACTGGTTCGGCGATCCCAGCCCCACCGACGTGATCACGTTTCCACTCTCGGAGCCGGGGGCCGCCGTGCTCGCCGGCGACCTCGTCGTGAGCACGGAGATGGCGCGGCGGCGGGGACGGGAGTTCGGCTGGGCGGCCCGCGACGAACTCGCCTACTACGTGGTGCACGGCCTCCTACACCTCACCGGACACGACGACACGGCCTCCGATCGGCGGCGGGCGATGCGGGCCCGTGAACGCGCCGTGATGCGGGCCGTCGGCCTGCCTGTTCCACCCCGCCGCCGGCCCGGCAGGAGCACCGCATGAATCTCGCCGCCCTGGAACTCGAGGCGGCGTTCGTGCTGCTGGCGGTGGCCTGCCTGGCTGCCGTGCAGGCCCGGGCCGTGCGCGGCGCACAGCGTCACCGGCTGCTCGAACTCTGTCGTCAGCGAGGCCAACCGGAACGCTACGACGAGATCGTGGCGGGAAGCGAGACGATCGCCTTCCTCGCGGCGTCGGTCGTGGCGATCGCCGCCGTGGTGGCCACGCTCCTGGCATCGCGATCGCTCGGCGACATGAGCGGCGGGGCTCTCGTCATCGACGCGCCGGCCCTCACCGGCTGGATCGCGATCGTCTGGACGATGCTCGTCGTGGTGCCGATGCTCGTGACGCGGCTCGCGGGGGCCGCGATCGTGGTGGCCACGTGGCGTCTGTGGAAGCCGATCGTCGGCATCGCAGCCCCTGCCGTACGGTGCCTCGGCACCGCCGCTGCATTCCTCGGCCGCCGGTTCGGCAGGGCCGGCACCGAACCGGCGGGCGGCAACGCGCAGGACGAGTTGCGGCTGGTCGTCGACGAGGCGCACCGTGAAGGGCGGCTCGAGGGCGTGGCCCGGGACATGATCGAAGGCGTGATGGACCTCAAGGAGGCCCGCGTGGCGCAGATCATGACGTCGCGAACCGCGATGATCACCATTCCGATCGCCACGCCCTGGGACGACGTGCTGCGGATCGCCTCCGAGAGCGCCCACACGCGGCTGCCCGTATGGGACCGCTCCCCCGACGACGTAATCGGCATCCTCCACACCCGCGAACTGCTCACTCAGCTCGTCGCTCGTCCGGCCCCCGGCGGCCGGGCGGCAGCGCCCGATCTCCGCCCGCTCCTCCGACCACCCTGGTTCATCCCGGAGTCGATGAGCGTCCAGAACCTGCTGCGCGACTTCCAGCGCACCCATACGCACATGGCGATCGTGACCGACGAGTTCGGCGGCGTGAGCGGGCTGGTGACGATCGAGGACGCCCTGGAGGAGATCGTCGGCGAGATCGTCGACGAGCACGACGAGGCCCTCTCCGACGGCATCCGCATGGTGTCGCCCGACGTGTGCGAGGCGCAGGCCCGGGTGCGGATCGCCGAACTCAACGAGAAGATGGGGATCGCCCTCCCGGAGGAGGCCGACTTCGAGACGGTGGGCGGCTTCGTGTTCCACCAGTGCGGCAGAATCCCCGAAGTGGGCCGCCGCATCGAGTCGCACGGCGTGGCCCTCGAAGTGCTCGCCGCCACCGGCCGCCGCATCGACCTCGTACGCATCGAACGTGTGCGCTAGCGTGTGGGGCGGGTGTCCCGCTTGTTGGCCGCGCCGGCTTCGGGCTCCCCGTATCCCGTCGCCGGACGTTCGCTGCGTCGACCAATCCGCCTGGGCGGATCGGTGCCCGCAGCCCTCCGCTCACTCGGACTCACTGGCGCTGCGCCATCCTGGCTTCGCTGGTGAGTAACGCCGGCTCCTGGGACACGGGGAGCCCGAAGCCTCCTCCGTAGCGACAGAGCTCCAGCTCTGTCGA
>JBAXUY010000109.1:0-9884 GCA_037129475.1 Planctomycetia bacterium
TGCCGTTCCGTGAAGCATCCCTCGAGCATGCCTCCCTTCGGCTCCGATTGCGGGTGGTTATTACATGCCCGAGATTCCGCCAACGCATGGCAAGCCAGACGCGTGCCCCACGGGAACCTACTTCGCCGGCAGGTCACGGATCACGTTGCGCCAGTGAGTGACGGTGGCGTCGCCCTTGACCGCCGCCTCGGCAACGGCGACTCGCAGCGACTTGAGCACCTCGCACACGACGGCCACCTGGGCGAGGGCGTCGGTCGCCTGCTCGTTCTCCACGTCCTTCGTGAGCACTTTCTCGCGGTCGATCTGGCCTTCTTGCTGCTGCACGCAACCGAGCCGCGCGAGGTAGACGATCCACGGTTGGATCGCGTCGACCAAGCCGGCCACGTCGAGTGCGGCGGCGCCGGCGAGCGGCTCCTCGAACTTCGACAGTTGTGACCCCGTCTCGAGCTTCGAGTCGGCCAGGAGACGCGTCGCCTGCTTGGGCACCATCGAGAGCACGGCCACGTGCTCGCCGACACCGATCGCGGGACGAATCTGGTCGTCGAGGCCGGTCGCGCCGAGCGCCCACGACCAGACGGTGCCGGACTCGACCTTCGTCTTCTCGGGATCCTTGATCGAATAGTCGGCCGGCACGGAATCGGGGTCGATTTCCCGGACGGCGTCGACGAGTTCGTCGCCCAGGGCGAAGACGTCACTCAGCCCCTCGCGAAACAACTTCGGATCGTCGAGGCCGAGCACAATCGCGGGTTCCGTGAGCGGCAGCGGCTCGGCGGCCTCGGGCAGACCGGCCTGGAGCCGCTTGGTGCGGCTCTTGGCGTCGAGCACGAGTCCGATCTGGCCGTCGGCGAGGGCCGGCAGCAGCTTCGTCCGGACCGTGGCCACGAGCTTGTCGGTGAGCGGCCCGAGGTGCTTTTCCACGAGCTCCACCCGCTCGCGGTCGTCTTCGTCGGCCTTCGTGATCACGTATTTCGTGAAGAACGTCCAGGCCATGCCGGCCCACGACACGAGGTCCTCGAACTGCTCGGGGTCGTTCTTCACGCGGAACACGAGCGCCCCCAGCGGCGCCCCGCCGGTGTGCTCGAGGAGATCGAGCCGCTTCGAACCGTCGAACGGCCGGTTGCGTGACCAATCCCAGGCGTAGCCCTCGTATCCCTGATCCGCCAGGAACGAATAGGCCATCCACGGGCCGGGCACCGGCAGCCGCTTCTTGTAGCCGGCGGCCATCGTCTCGAGCGACCGACGGGCCTCGGCCGCGGCGCCCTCGGGCAGATCGGCCTCGGCGGCGATCGTGTCGGCCAACTCGGCCAACTGCTCGATGTCGGCCGCCGAGGGGGCGAGCACCTTCGCCATCGCCTCGCTCAGGTACGACACGGCGGTGATCCGCTTGTCCTTGTCGGCCATGAGCGGCTCGAACGGCTGCGTCGCGGCGAGCCCCGGCTTGCCGCCGGAGGTCGCGAGCTTGTCGAGATGGTCGGCCGAATCGCCGATCGAAAACACGACACGGTCGCCGACCACGCCGAGGCTGATCACGAGATCGAGCGATCGCAGCCGGTCGAGCACCTTGTCGAGCGCCTCGCCGTCCATCCCTTCGGTCGCTTCACGGACCATGTCGTCCCACGGAAGCGTCGCGCCGTCGATCGTGAACGTCACCACCTCTCCTCCGGCGATCTTGCGGCGGTCGAGCGACTTCGCGAGGTCGGGGTTGGCCTGCGTGATGAGCTTGACGAGCACCTCGATCCGCTTGAGCTGGCTTTCGGCCGCCGGGAGCTTGCTCGTCTTGAATCCCCAGACGAGATCGGGCACCACGATCAGATCGATGTTGTCGGCGAGGGTCTGCAGCACCATCCGGCTGGCGAGCTCGTCCGGCGCGGTGCGGACCATCTGCACCGGCTGAATGCGGGCATCGCGTGGCGGGAGGGCGGCGCCATCCTCGTCGGTGTCGAGCGCCTCGAAGTCGAGATCGACGTCGAGGCCGATCTCGCCGCTGCGGGCCATCAGCAGGATGTTCGCCGCCTGCTGCGCCCGTTGGACTTTCTGGAACAGTTCGATGAACTTCACGCACGACGGCTCGCCGTAGAGGAACGTGTCGGTCGAGACCATGTCGTCGAGCAGTTCGAGGGCCTGCTGGTTCTCGGGCAGTTCCATGAAGGTGGCGAACATCGACAGCGGACTGCCGGGCTGGAGTTTCTGTTCCTCGATCTGGTCGAAGGCCCGCTGCACGGCGGGCAGTTTCTTGAGCGCCGCGAAGGCGTTGCTCTTCGCGAACCGATCCCACTGCTCGCGGAGCCGCAGCGTGGCCGACACGAACGCGGCGTCCTGCGGAATGATCGCGACGCCGCCGCCCGGCTCATCGGCGCGGATCGCTCGTGTCGAGAGCACGCCCGGCATGAAACCGACGAGAAAGGCGACTGCCAGGAGGCGAAACGGCACGGCCATCGGAGAGATCCTTGCGGGTGCTTGGTGAACCGGAACGGGGAACCGTAGAGTATGCGAAATTCTCGGCCGGACGGAACCTGAAATCCGTCGTCGCGTCGCCACCGCCCAATTCACCCGATCGGAAGATTCTCACACCGTGCTCATCGGCGCCACGCAGATCGTCGACACGTTCGCCGAGGCCTTCCGGCTGCGCTACTCCCGGCTCGTCGTGACGGCACACGACGAGCACTGGCTCGACGCGGCGTTGCGGGCCTCCTGCGGCTACGGCACGAGCGTCATCGGCTGTGATGCCGAGATCGGGGTGGAACGGCTGCTCGAACCCCGGGAAACCCCCGATGGGCGCGTGGGGGCCGCGGTTCTCGCGTTTGCCTTCACGGCCGATGCTTTGGGCAAGGCGGTCGCCAACCGCACCGCCCAGTGCCTGCTCACCTGCCCGACGGCGAGCGTCTTCGACGGCCTGCCGGCGGCCGGGGAACGGGCACCGCTCGGCGGCCACATCCGATTTTTTGGCGACGGTTTCGAAAAGTCGAAGGTGGTCGACGGCCGCCGGTTCTGGCGGGTGCCCGTGATGGACGGCGAGTTTCTGGTGGAGGAATCGATCGGGATCGAAAAGGGCGTGGGTGGCGGAAACTTCATCCTCCAGGGCATCGCGCTCGACGAGACCCTCGCAGCGGCCCGCCGTGCCGTGACGGCGATCGCGTCCCTGCCCGGGGTGATCACGCCGTTTCCCGGCGGCGTGGTTCGGTCGGGGAGCAAGGTCGGATCGCGGTACGAGGGCCTCCGGGCCTCCACGAACGACGCCTTCTGCCCGGCACTCGCCGGCCGCGTCGACACGGCGCTCGTCCCAGGGGCGGCCTGCGGCCTCGAGATCGTGATCGACGGGGGCGACGAACCGCTGGTCGCGGCTGCCATGGCGGCAGGAATCCGTGCCGCGGCAGGCCCCGGCATCGTGGCCATCTCGGCCGGCAACTACGGTGGCAAGCTGGGCAAATTCCACTTCCATCTTCGCCAGGTTCTCACGTCCGCCTGAAGCCCCGGACGGCGACCGCACGACTGCGATCGAAGGACTTGGGCTTCGCGGCCGTGCGGCCGTGTGATATTCCCCCCGCTGGTACCGGCTTCGCATCGCCACCTGCAGGGGTTCGCCGCCCATGTCCGATCGCCCATCGCGCCAAGATCTCGTCGTGTCTCCGAAGCGTTCCAACCTCGTGCTCATGCTGGGCGCTATCGTGAGTGCCGGGGCGGGATTCGCCGCCGTGTGGGCCCTGAGCCTTGGGCAGTCGTCCGTCGCGCCCGCTGATGGCACGCTCACGCTGCCAGTGACCACCGTGGCCGATCCGGCCGGCGGAGCCGCCGAAGCAACGGAGCCAGGCCGCTTCGCGCCGGCTGCCGAATCGATCCCGGCAACCGCTGCGCCGGGCGGCGACACGGCTCCACGCGATCGCTACGGCATTCAGCCCACCTCGCTCGATGCACCCGCGGGTGTCGTGCGGGCCACCGGTGAGGCGAAGCCCATGTCGCGATTTTCGCTGGCCGACGACGGGGCCGCGCAGCCGCTCGCGGCGACCGAGCCGACCGACCTGCTGCCACCGCCCGGCATTGAACAACCGGAGACGATTCCGGCGGACGATGCGACCACACCCCCTTCCTCAGAGCCGGAACGCTCCCCGCGAACGACGACGCCCGATCTCGACCCTGAACCAGCGGCGCCCGTGGCCGCAGCACCCGCTCCCGAGGTGGAATCCGAGCCCGATGCCGATTCACAGCCCGATGCCGTGGTGTCGCCACGCGCTGCAACGCCGCCCGACGACGCCGGCAACCCGGCCGGTGCGCCATTTCCCAAGGCCGCCCCTCCCGCCGCGTTTCCGAAACCGAATCCCTATCCTTCGCCGGCCGCCGCCGCCCCGATCCCACAGCCGGGTGACATGGCCGCCGCCGGCAGCAACCCGCTCCGCGCTCCGGCGACGACCGTCACGGCCGCCGTCCCATTCGCCTCAGCACCGCCGCTTGGGCCGCCGCCTGCGAGCGACCTCCAGCCACCCGCAGCCGCGCCCCGATCCGCCGACGCCGGCATCTCGTCCGGTCAGGGCCGGCCCGGACCGGCGCAACTCGAGGGTGTCCAGGCTCCGCAACTCACGGTCGAGAAACGGGGACCCCGCGAGGTGCAGGTCGGCAAGGCCGCCCGCTACGAAATCCTCGTCCGCAACGTCGGGAGCGCAACGGCCCACGACGTCATGCTGCACGACAGCGTTCCCTACGGCACCGCCCTCGTCACCACCACGCCGCCGGCCAGTCCGGTGAATCCCGCCACAGCGGGCCCGGCCGGCGACCTCGCCTGGATGCTCGGCTCGCTTCCGCCGGGCGGCCAGGCCCGCGTCGCGATGGAGGTGATGCCCAAGCTCGAGGGCGACATCGGCAGCGTCGCGAGTGTCACCTTCCGCGCCGATGCCTCGGTGCGGTCGCGGGCCACCAAGCCCGATCTCCGGCTCGACGTCACCGACCCGAAGCCCGTCCTCATCGGACGCGACGTGAAGTTCCCGATCACGATCACCAACCCCGGCACGGGCGTCGCCACGGGTGTCGTGCTCGAGGGGCTGCTCCCGGATCAGCTCACCCATCGGGCAGGCAAGGAACTCGAGTTCGACGTCGGCCAGCTGCAGCCCGGCGGCTCGCGCACGGTCGACTTTTCCCTGGGGTCGACCGGGCCCGGCGTGCATACCATCCGCCTCGTCGCGCGGGCCGACGGGCAGATCGAGGTCGAGCGGATCATCAAGGTGGAGATCACCGCCCCGACCCTCGAGCTCGAGGCCGAAATGCCGGCCCGACGCTATCTCCAGCGGCCGGCGGCCTGCACGATCTCGATGGCCAACACCGGCACGGCTCCGGCGAAGGCGGTGGAGCTCGCGGCCCAGTTGCCCCCCGGGGTGAAGTTCGTGCGAGCCAACAATGCCGGCTACTACGACGAACGCACGCATCGCGTGCTCTGGAACCTCGAGGAACTGCCGGCTGCCGAACGGGGCTCGGTGGAGTTCGTCGTGATGCCCGTGGATCTCGGACCGCAGAAGATCGTGGCGGCCGCCCGATCGGCCGACGGTCTTTCCGACCAGGTCGCCCACACGATCGAGGTGGAGGGCCTTGCGGCCGTCACGTTCGAGGTGACCGACAGCGAGGATCCGATCGAGGTCGCGGGCCTCACCGAATACGTGATCCGCGTCGGCAACCAGGGCACGAAGGCGGCGAGTGGCGTGCGCGTCGCGGCCACGATCCTCGGTGAGATGGAGCCGGTGGAAGCGAAAGGGCCGTCTGCACACCGTATCGACAACCTCACCGTCACGTTCGAGCCGCTCGCCCGGCTCGCGCCCACGGAGGAGGCGATCTATCGGGTCCGCGTCCGCGGCCACCGTGCCGGCGATCAACGGATGCAGGTGCAATTGACGAGCGACGACCACCCGTCGCCGATCACGAAGGAAGAGATCACGCGGGTGTACGCCGACAGGTAGCGACAGAGCTCCAGCTCTGTCGAAAATTCGCCTCTCATGGCGTCGTCGCGCCCAACCCGGCTCGGGGCTGCCCATACTCCGTCGCCGGACGTTCGCTCCGGGCCTCCAGCCCTCCGCTCACTCGTACTGACTGGCGCTGCGCCATCCATGGCTTCGCTGGTCAGTAACGCCGGCTCCCGGAGTACGGGTATCCCCTCGCCCGCCATGCACGCTACGCCCGGAGCGTCGCGCCGACCGCCCGGCTGCAGGCTTCGACGACCGTTTGCACGACACGGTTCGCCTCGTCGCCGGAGAGCGTGCCTGCGTCGCTGCGGAGCCGGAGCGTGACGACGACGCTCTTCTTGCCCGCGCCCAGCCGTTCGGCATCCTGCCAGACCTGAACGATCCGGCACTGCTCGAGCACAGGCCCGGCAGCGGCATGAATCGCCGCGGCGATGTCAGCCCAGGGCACGGTCTCGGCCACGACGAGATTCACGTCGCGCTCCACCGCGGGATAGTCACTCGGCCGGCGGAGCGTGCGGTCGGCGTTCACCGCGAACTCGAGCCGGTCGAGTCGGATCTCGGCGCCCGTGACGGTGGCGGCGATACCAGCGGCTGCCAGCACGGCCGGAGCCATGTCGCCGATCACCGCGACGCGCTGCGGCGGTCGCGAACCGTGGGTGAGCACGAACTCGGCGGCCCGTCCCCGCGTGAACAGATCGAGATCGAGCGGTCGGCAGGCGATCGCACCGCCGCCCCGCCTCACGCCCAGACGGTCGAGCACGGCTTCGACGACGCCCTTGGCCGCGAAGAAGCCGCCACCGGTCACGAATGCCGCGAGGAGCGGCTCCTCCATGGGCGAGTCGTCGGTGCCGCCGGCTCCTCCGCGGGCAACGTAAGCCCGCGCCACTTCGAAGAGTTCGCCGTGCGGTGCGCCCACGGCGAGATTGCCCGCCCGGGCCTCGACGAGGCTCGGAAGGAGCGTGCGCCGCAGGCGGTCGGCTCCGCGCACGAGCGCCGGCTGCACCACGAGCGGCGCCGCCCCGCCCCACGGGCTCGCGCTCGCCTCGAGTGTCTCGCTCACCACGCTTCGCGTCATCGCCTCGCAGAAGCCCACCCCGACGAGCACGCTCGACGCCGTCCGAATCGCCACTTCACGGGCCGAGAGCTCGACCGGCCGTGCAGAAATCGACCGGTCTTCGGGCACGCGGTCGTACCCTTCGATCCGGGTGATCTCCTCCACGAGGTCGATCTCGCGCGACACGTCGCGGCGCCACGTGGGCGCGCGCCAGTGGCCTGGTTCGAGGGCCGGGTCGCCTCGGCTGGTGTCGACGAACCCGAGCCCCGCGAGGATCGCATGCTGACGTGCCGCGGGGACGTCGATGCCGAGCACCTCGGCCACCCGGCCGGGCCGCAGCGGCACCGTGGCCTGCGCGCCGGCGAGCGTGCCCGCCGTCGCCACGCCATGCTCCAGCGTTCCGCCGGCGGTCTCGAGAATGAGCGCCGCCGCCCTGCGGCTCGCCCATTCGACGGCGGCCGGGTCGGGCATGCGTTCGAAACGGTACGACGAAGCACTCTGGAGCACGAGCCCGCGGGCTGCGGCCCGCACGGCCAGCGGCGCGAACTGCGCCGACTCGAGCAGCACGTCCGCCGTGCCCGCGGAGATTTCCGTGTCGGCGCCCCCCATCACGCCGGCGAGGGCCACGGGCCGCTCGGCGTCGGCGATCACGCACATCTGACCGGTGAGCGCATACGTCTTGTGATTGATCGCCGTGAAGGGTTCGCCGTCCACCGCCCGCCGCACCACGATTCGCCCGCCCCGGAGTTTGGCGAGATCGAAGGCGTGCAGCGGCTGGCCGCACTCGAGCATCACGTAGTTGGTCACGTCGACCACGTTGTTGACGCTCTCGACGCCCACCGTCGCCAGCCGGTCGACGAGCCACTGGGGGCTCGGGCCGATCCGGACGCCGCGGATCACACGGGCGGAGTAGAAGGGGCACACGTCGGGCGAACGGATCTCCACGGCCACGCTCTCGGCGGCCCGCCCTGGCCCTTCGAGCGGCCGCGGATCGGGCACGTGGAGCGGCCGCGAGAACAACAGCGCCACCTCCCGGGCCACGCCGATGTGCCCGAGGCAGTCGGGCCGGTTGCTCGTGACTTCGATCTCGACGGCCGTGTCGGCCCCCACGGTCTCCGTCGCCTCGTGATTCAGCCCCGCCATGAGAAGCCGCTCCACGAGCGCCTCCGCCGGCGCCTGGATCTGCACGTAATCGGCGAGCCAGTTGAGCGAGATGATCATGGCGTCAGAACTGCTCCAAAAATCTGACGTCGTTGCGGTAGAAGTCGCGAATGTCGGCGACGCCGTAACGGCGGGCGGCGATCCGCTCGACGCCCAGGCCGAAGGCGAAGCCCGAGACCTCGTCGGGGTCGTAGCCGACGGCCGCGAGCACCGCGGGATCGACCATGCCGGCCCCGCCCATCTCGATCCAGCGGCCGCCCCACTCCATGTCCACTTCGACGCTCGGCTCGGTGAACGGGAAGAACGACGGCCGAAACCGCACGTGCACGTCGCCACCGAGGAAGCTCGACGCGAACAGCCGCAGCACGCTCTTCAGGTGGGCCATCGTCGTGCCCGGCTCCACGAACAGGCCTTCGACCTGGTGGAACATCGGGTAGTGGGTGGCGTCGGCGGTGTCGGGCCGGTAGACGCGGCCGAGCGACACGATCCGCAGCGGCGGCTTCCGCCGCTCCATCACGCGGATCTGCACGGTGCTGGTCTGCGACCGCAGCAGCAGCGGATCGGCTCCGCGGGCCACCGCGAGATAGAAGTTGTCGAGCGGATCGCGGGCCGGATGCTCAGGCCCGATCGCGAGGGCGTCGAAGTTGTGCCACTGGTCCTCGATCTCGGGGCCGTCGACGCTCTCGAACCCGAGCCGCCCCATGATCTCCTGCACACGCCGGATGGTCTGCGTGATCGGGTGCAGATGCCCGAGCCGTACCGGTTCACCCGGCAGCGTGACATCGATCGCCTCGACCGCCTCGGCGGCCCCCGCGACGCGGGCGAGCGCGGCCTCGAGCGCGGTGGCGACGGCTTCCTTCGCCTCGTTGAAGTGCTTGCCGCCGGCAGGCTTGTCGGGCCCGGCCAAGCCGCCGAGCATTTTTTGGATCGCCTTCAGCCGCCCGCTCTTGGCGCCCAAAAACTCAACCCGCGCTCGCTCCACGGCGTCGGCGTCGAGCGCCGTCGCAAGCGTTCCGACCGCATCGGCCTTGAGGCGGTCGAGTTCGGCCACGAACGAATCGAGCGCGACCGTGGACACTGCCTTACGCGACCGCGGCCGGCTCCGGCAGGCCGAGCGCCTTCCGCACCTGCTCCACGACGGCGTCGAAGCCGGTGGGGTCGAGCACGGCCATCTCGGCGAGCGTGCGCCGGTCGAGTTCGCTGCCGATCTTTTCGAGGCCTGCGATGAATTGGCTGTAGCGGATGCCCCGTTCACGGACTGCGGCGTTGATCCGCACGATCCACAGCCGACGGAAGTCGCGCTTCTTGCGCCGCCGGTCGCGGCGGGCATAGACACCGGCGCGGATGATCGATTCCTTGGCCGTGCGGAGCAGCCGGCGACGGCCGCCGACCGAACCCTTCACCCGCTTGAACAGCCGCTTCTTGGCCCGCAGCCGGGGGACAACGCTCTTGGTACGCATGACTCTCTGCCTTCGTGAATCCGGGAAGCCCCTTAATGTCGCTCAAACCCGCCGAAATGCAAGGCCGGGCTGAAATCCGGCCCGCTTCGGGCTCCCCGTATCCCATCGCCGGACGGTAGGGCAGGTGCTAGCCACCCGCAATCGGAGCCGGCGGTAGGCATGCTCGACTACGGTCGTGTTGAGAGTACAGGACTCGTGGGTTTTGATCAGACGCCGACAGTCCTCAACGACTCCCTTCGTCTGCGCGTGCCCACCACCGACTCCGCCGAA
>JBAXUY010000011.1:0-44843 GCA_037129475.1 Planctomycetia bacterium
AGCATCGCATCGAGGAGCGGGAGGGCCACGCCGGCTCCGGTGGCCCGCAGGAGCGTGCGCCTGGAGAGACGAACCGGACTGTACACCCGAGACGAACCCGTCACAGTGGAACCACGATGCATCGCACACCCTCACGCGGCGGTAGGCCACCCCGTCTTGGGGATGGCGCGGGTATCATCCTCTGGATTATCGACCATGGCGGTGGCTCGTGCTGTCTGATTTTTGTTGACGCCCGACGCCGGCCTCCGCGTGGCCGGGCACAAAGGCAGGGCACCTGATGATCGTCATCGATGCGGTGTTCTTTCAGCATGGCCGCACCGGGATCGCCCGGGTCTGGCAGACGCTGCTGTCGCTCTGGGCCCGTGGTCCGTTCGCCCAGGGGATCGTGGTCGTCGACCGGGCCGGCACCTGTCCCGCGATTCCGGGCATCCGGACCGTGCCGGCTCCCCGCCACCACCCGGCACGCGTCGATCAGGACCGTGTCCTCCTCCAGCGGATCTGCGACGCCGTCGGGGCCCGCTGGTTTCTCTCGACCTACTACACCCTGCCCATTACGACGCCCTCGATCTTCGTCTGCTACGACATGATCCCGGAGGTGCTGGGCTTCGATCTCGACAAGCCGATGTGGCGCGTAAAGACACAGGCCATCCGTGAGGCGCAGGCGTTCATCGCCATTTCCCGCACCTCGGCCATCGACCTGCTCTGGTTTCATCCGCACCTTGCGACCACCCCGGGGCTCGTCGCCCACTGCGGCACCGATTTCAAGCCGGCTCCAGCCGGGGCCGTCGCGGCCTTCCGCCGGGATCACGGGCTCGAGCGGCCGTATTTCATGCTCAGCGGCACGCGGTCCCACTACAAGAACGCACTGCTCGTGTTCCGCGCCCTCGACTCTCTTGGCGCGCGGGCGCACGAGTTCGACATCCTTTGCTCGGGTGGCAGCGTGACGCTCGAACCCGAACTCCAAAGCCTGGCCAGACGCACCCGCGTGCATGTCGTGCAACTCGACGACGCGGCGCTCCAAGCCGCCTATACCGGGGCGGTCGCCCTCTGCTACCCGTCGTTGTACGAGGGATTCGGGCTCCCGCCGCTGGAGGCGATGGCCTGCGGCACGCCCGTGCTGACGACGCCCGCGGCGGCGATCGCGGAAGTCTGCGGCGAGGCGGTGATCTACGTGGCGCCCCGAAACGTGGCCGGGTTCGCCCACGAAATGGGTCGGCTCCTCGACGATGGCGCGGTGCGGGCAACGCTCGCCGCCCGTGGGGCCCAGCGGGCCGCGGGATTCACCTGGCCGGCGATGGCCGATCGCATTGGCGCATTCCTCGGCTCGTTGTCTGCCTCCGTCTCGCTGCGCCCGTCCACCTGATCAGCTCACGGAGAATGGCCGCTGTGATGCTCGAGAATCTCTTTCGGCGAACGGCCGACGAGGCGGTGCTGCTCAACTACACGACGCATCCCTTCGTGTCCCGACAGGTGGGCCATTCCAACTACTACGAAGCCCGGATCATCGCCCGGGCGCTCCACGACCATGGATACCGTGTCGATATCCTCGACTTCTTCGACGACACGCCGGTCGACTGCGCACGCTATCGACTGATATTCGGCTTCGGGCATGCCTTCGAGCAGTCCTTTGCAGCGTCGTCCACGGCCGCGCCGCGGCGGATCTACTATGCAACCGGGGCCCACGTCTCCTACCAGAATCCGGCAGAAATCGACCGGGTGCGCATCGTCAACCACCGGCACGGCGTCCGGCTGATGCCACAGCGGGTCGTGCCGTGGTGCTGGTCGCTCTCGACGTCCTTCAGTGACGCCCTCGTGGTGCTCGGAAACGACTGGACTGCATCGACGTACCGGCCGTTCACCGACGCGCCCATTCACACGCTCGATGCCACCGCACTCTTCAATCCCGACGCCGATCGGATCCACCGCGACCCGACGCAGCGCCCGCTCGGCCTGCTCTGGTTCGGTGCCAGGGGATTCGTGCACAAGGGCCTCGACGTGTGTCTGGAATATGCCGCGTCGGAACCCGATGTCATGCTCCATGTATGTGCCGCGGAAGAGGCTGAATTCATGCGGGCCTTCGCACCGTACTTTCGCCTGCCAAACGTGCTGTTCCACGGCCATGTGGACGTGCGCAGTGCCGCGTTCGTGCGGATCGTGGCGCAGTGCACCTGCTGCATCCTGCCGTCCTGCAGCGAAGGACAGTCGACGTCCCTCCTCACCGCCATGGCGACCGGACTGATCCCGATCGGCACGACGAGCACCGGCGTCGACATCGCCAGGTTGGGCATCCTGATGGACGACATCAGTGTCGATAGCGTTGCACGGTCGGTTGCGGCGGTCAGGGCGCTGCCGCCGCAGGAGATCCGCGACCGGGACCACGGCCTGCGGCAACACTGCCGGATATTCCACTCCCCGGGTCGCTTCAACGAAAACGTCCGGGCACTGCTTGCGCGCTACGTGCCGTGACCGGCACATGGGAACTCACGACGCCGGGCCGACGTAATGGAGCGGCATGAGCGCGGCGTCCCGATGCGCCTCGTGGCTGAAGAGCGTGCGGTTGCTCCAGTAGTATCGCCAGTATTTGTCCGAGCGAATCACCGCGTGGTTGTGGGCCGCTTCGGCGGATGTCAGGGAGTGCCCGATCGGGTGCTTCTTGTGAAAGATTCGATCGTAGTAGCGGGGTGCGTCGTGCGCCACCTTGAGATAGGCGGCCACCCACGAGTCCCAATAGGCCGCACCGATGATCAGACTCGGCATCTCGGTGAGCAACTGCCGGGCGACCGCTCCATTCATGACGAACATGTCCTCGCCGTTGTAGTACGGCACCCCGTACCGGTCGCCCCAGTCGTCGACGGAGAGCCTGTGATAGATGTTCGCCCGGCAGAGACTGGTGAACGCATGGGGGCAGGGCCGGATGTCGGAGTTGGCGATGCCATACCACGCCGCGCCGGGGGACATCCTCAGGACCGCCTCGATCATGTCCCGGACGAACGGCTTGTCGCTGCCGGGCTGGATCACGCCCGCCGTCGTGCCCTGGTACAAAATCGACGTGTATCCCAACTGCAGCGCGCGATCGTGAACGTGTGGATCACATGCAAACAGGACGATCATCGCCTTGTCCCACGCTGACAGGGCCTCGACCTCGCGGGGCGACGCCGTGAATGGCATCACGATCGAGATCGCCTGGGGCACCGGGCTCACGAGGGGATACGGCGGGGCGACCGCACGTTCTTCGGGCGAGTGATGCACGCTCTCTCACCCGCAGTTGCCGCACTGCCCCTTGAGCAACACCTCGGTCACCGAGCGGATGCCGGCGCCTTTCGCGTCGGCGGCAGCCCGCGACGCTCCTCCCGGCATGCGGCCCGCACCAGACTTCCCGCGCTGGGCGGGCTTGGGCGTGATCGCCACGTTCACGTCGTCGAGACAGGAGACCTCGCCGCAACTCGTGCACAGGAAGTGCGGGTGGTCCTCCCCTTTCGCGTGCGCATGGCCGGGTCGCTTGAGCTCGAACCGCCAGACGTGGTCGCCGAGCTCCACCCGCGAGACGAGGCCCGCTTCGGTGAGCTCGGTGAGGTTGCGGTAGATCGTGGCCCGGTCGAAGCCCTTGCTTGGCCCGACCGCCTCCGAGACCTCCGCGTGCGTCAGCGGACCGGCGGCCGAGATCAGATGCTGGAGCACGGCCAGTCGCGCGGCGGTGCACCGCAGGCCTGCGCCGCGGATGCGGGCCTGCACCGCCTCGATCCCTTCGTTCGCCAGTCTCGGTCCGCGTCGCGCCATGCCGACAGTCTACACCCGCGCCGGCCCGTCTTCTCCACGCCGTCAGCCGACGGCCACCCCGGCGAGCACCTCCACGATCGCCGCCATGAACGCCGGCAGATCGGCCGGTTTTCGGCTCGTCACGTGGTGCCGGTCGACGACGACGGGGGTGTCTTCCCAGATCGCTCCGGCGTTCATGAGGTCGTCCTTGATGCCGGGGCTGCCGGTGACGCGAACCCCCCGGTAGACCCCAGCCGAGATCGGGATCCAGCCGCCATGGCAGATCGCCGCCACGAGCTTGCCGTGGGCGGAAAACTCGCGCACGAGATCGAGGACCTTTTCATCACGCCGCAACTTGTCGGGCATCCAGCCGCCAGGGATCACGATGCCGTGAAAATCGGCCGCCTCCATGTCGCCGAGCGCCGCGTCGCTCGTGCAGGGGTAACCATGCTTGCCGGAATAGGTGCGGCCCTGCATCGCGCCAGCCACGGTGACATGGGCACCGGCCTCCTCGAGCCGCAGTTTCGGATACCACAGTTCCAGGTCTTCGTAGTCGTCACCGACGAGCACGAGGATGCGGATGCCGTCGAGATGATGGTGGAGCGGGGGGAGGTGGGGCATGGCGTGAACTCCTGATACGGGGGGTGACACGCGTCATTTTCGCAGACCACCCTGCAGCAGACGAGGGCCAGCAGCGACAACCCCTCCGTTGGGTGGAACCTGCTATCATGCCTGCACGGGGCCCCGACATGACGGCGACCGTGGTTTCTACGGCGTTTCCGGAGAGCCGCCAAAACCTGCTTGACTCACGAAGGGCTCACGCTACATTCACGCCCCGGCCATATGGAGTGGTCCGCGGGAAAACCGCCACAACATCTTGCGATAGCATGCAGAAGGAGCTGCTTTCTTTGAATCGCGGGTTTCCCGTTTTCCCGGCCGCCTGACCGGCTCAACCCCGGCCCCCGACTCGGCCGATAGGGTTTGCACGTTCACTATACGGAAGTATACTTTCTCGGCTCGACACTTTCCTCGCAAGGAGTTTCCGCCCCATGGCAGCGTTCGACCCCACCGCAGGCTTCGCGACCACGGCCTCCTCGGACACCGCCAGCCCGGCAGCCGGCGGGAGTGCCCCCCGGCAGCCGCTCGCGATCCAGCCGACGTTCTGCCCGGTGCATGTCGAGAGTCCGTTCGACACGACGGAGTGGGAATTGCGCACCGCCGCCATCAAGGGGGAGGACGGGAAGGTGCTCTTCGAGCAGCCGGCCTGCGAGATTCCAGCCGCCTGGAGCCAGCTCGCGACGAACGTGGTGGTGAGCAAGTATTTCTACGGCGAGATCCATACGCCCGAGCGTGAGCACTCGGTGAAGCAGCTCGTGCACCGCGTCGCCCGCACGATCGCCGACTGGGGCACGAAGGACGGCTACTTCAAGACCAAGCAGGATGGCGAAAACTTCTATCGTGATCTCGCCTGGCTCTGTGTCCATCAGCACGGGGCCTTCAATTCGCCCGTGTGGTTCAACGTCGGGCTCTTCCACCAGTACGGCGTGAAGGGTGCGCCCTGCAACTGGCGCTGGGACGAGGCCAAGCACGACGTCGTGATGCCCGACAATCCCTACGAATACCCACAGGGCAGTGCGTGCTTCATCCAGAGCGTGCAGGACAACATGGAAGACATCATGGAGCTCGCGCGGAGCGAGGCGATGCTCTTCAAGTTCGGCTCGGGCACCGGCACCGACCTCTCCACGCTCCGCAGCCAGCGTGAAAAGCTCGCCGGCGGCGGCAAGCCGTCGGGCCCGCTCTCGTTCATGCGGGTCTACGACCAGGTGGCGGCGGTCGTGAAGAGCGGCGGCAAGACGCGCCGCGCCGCCAAGATGCAGTCCCTGAAGGTGACGCATCCCGACATCATGGAGTTCATCGAGTGCAAGGCGAAGGAGGAGAAGAAGGCTCGTGTGCTCATCGAGAAGGGAGGCTACGACTCCAACTTCAACGGTGAGGCCTACAGCTCGATCCTCTTCCAAAATGCGAACCTGTCGGTCCGCCTCACCGACGACTTCATGGAAGCCGCCGATCGCGACGACACCTGGACCACCCGCTGGGTCACCGATCCGTCGAAGGCCGGCCCCAGCTTCAAGGCCCGCGAGGTGATGAACCGGATGGCCGAATGTGCCTGGCAGTGCGGTGATCCGGGCGTGCAGTACGACACCACGATCAATCGCTGGCACACCTGCCCGAACTCCGGCCGGATCAACGCCTCGAACCCGTGCTCCGAGTACATGTTCCTCGACGACACGGCGTGCAACCTGGCCAGCATCAACCTGATGAAGTTCCGCAAGCCCGACGGCCATTTCGATGTGGAGCGGTTCACCGCGGCCTGCCGGATCTTCTTCGTGGCCCAGGAGATTCTCGTCGACCATGCGAGCTATCCCACCAGGCGGATCGCGAAGAACAGCCACCTCTTCCGGCCGCTCGGCCTCGGCTACTCGAACCTCGGCAGCCTGCTCATGGCCGACGGCCTCGCCTACGACAGCGACGCCGGCCGCGGCCTCTGCGGGGCGCTCACCGCGATCCTCCACGGCTCCGCCAACCGCACGAGCGCCGAGCTCGCCGCGGCGGTCGGGCCGTTCGAGGGCTTTGCCGCCAACCGCGAGCCGATGCTCACCGTCATGCAGATGCACCGGGGGGCCGTCGAGAAGATCGACCCCTCGTGCCCGACGTATCTCCACGACGCCGCCCGGCAGATCTGGGACGAGGTGCTCGCCGGCGGACGCAAGCACGGCTACCGCAACGCCCAGGCCACCGTGCTCGCCCCCACCGGCACGATCAGCTTCCTGATGGACTGCGACACGACGGGCATCGAGCCCGACATCGCGCTGGTCAAGTACAAGCAGCTCGCCGGTGGCGGCATGCTCAAAATCGTGAACCAGACCGTGCCGCTCGCGCTCCGCACGCTCGGCTACGACGAGCCCACCGTGGAGGGCATCCTGGCATACGTCGACAAGAACGACACGATCGAGGGAGCCCCGGGCCTCAAGGACCAGCATCTGTCTGTCTTCGACTGCGCGTTCAAGCCGCGGCTCGGCAAGCGGAGCATCGCGTGGGAGGCGCACGTGAAGATGATGGCGGCAGCCCAGCCATTCATCTCCGGGGCGATCTCGAAAACGGTCAACATGCCGCGGGAGACGACTCCGGCCGACATCGCCGGCGCCTACATGGAAGGCTGGCGGCTCGGTCTCAAGGCGCTCGCCATCTATCGCGACGGCTCGAAGGAAAGTCAGCCGCTCAACACGAGCAGCGAGACCGACAAGGCGGCGGCCAAGGTCACGGCTGCCCCACGGCGGGAGCGGCTCCCCGACACCCGCCGCAGCGTGACCCACAAGTTCAACGTGGGCGGCCACGAGGGCTACATCACGGTCGGACTCTACGACGACGGCCGCCCCGGCGAACTCTTCATCACGATGGCCAAGGAGGGCAGCACGATCGGCGGCCTCATGGACGCCTTCGGCACGAGCGTGTCGATGAGCCTCCAGTATGGCGTGCCGCTCGAGGTGTACGTGAAGAAGTTCTCGCACACCCGCTTCGAACCGTGGGGGTATACGAAGAACCCCGACATCCCGGTGGCGAAGAGCCTCGTCGACTATCTCTTCCGCTGGATGGGCACCGAGTTCATCCCGGGCTATCGCGAAGCGAACCGGCCCGGTGGCTATGGCGGCGGCGAGGAGGCCGCCGCGGGTGACGACGCCGAAAGTGAGCGTAAGCCCGCCGCCACGACGGCGAGCGGGCTGGCCGATGGGCAGGGAAAGGCCCGCACCAACGGTGAAGCGACGACCAGCCGCGGCAAGCACCCGGCCGGCACCAACGGTCATGCCACGGCGACGGCCGTGAAAGCAGCACCGGCCAAGGTCACGGCATCGGCGGCCCTGCTCGAGCGGGCCGGCCTAAAAATGGCGACCGACCCGAATGCGAGCCCGGCCGACCGGCAGACCCAGTTCGCCAAGTTCCAGATCGATGCCCCGGCCTGCGACAACTGCGGCTCGATCACGGTACGGAACGGCAACTGCTACCTCTGCCACAACTGCGGCAACAGCATGGGATGTTCGTGATCGGTCGCGTTGGGCGGATTGTGACGGATATGCAGTGACTGGTGCGATGGCGTGGAGGTCGGGCACGACCCTGGCCGATCCTGTTGCCATCGACATTCGACCTGTCGCCGCATTCCGTCGGAGGTGCCAAACCCAACGCGTTGATCCGGATCCTCTGAAAAGCACGTGCCCGTCACGGCCCGATCCGCATCAGTTTCGCAATGCTCTACCCCGTTCGCAGGCGGACGGCAGGTTCGATTCACGAGAGGCCGTGGCAGACCCAAGCTGCCACGGCCTCCGTCATTTTCAGTCGGGCTTCACCGCCGAGGTTCCCGCCCCCGCCGCGGTGCGGTGGTAGCGGACATGCCGGTTCGGCCGAGGCGTCGCCCCGGGCCGTTTGCCCGCGTCTCTCCCCGGAATTAGCATACGAACGAGTTTCGGCGTAGCGTTGGGGCGTATGGCTCCAACCCCCTTGATCCTTCTGCAGAGGTGACTCGTGCGTCGTTGGTTGCGTGTGCTCGTGGTGGGCGTCCTCGCGGTTCTGCTCTCGATCGACTCGGCTTCGGCGTGCCGCTTTCTGCGCAGCCGTTGTCGGCCACGCTGTCGCGTGGTGACCTGCCGTGTCGTCCGCCAGGCTCCGAACCAATGCGCGGCGGCGGGGGGCTGCGTTTCCCCGAGCATGCCGTGCGGGTCCGGTGAGGTTGTCGTCGTTCCCTGGGGATGCTGCGTGCCAGCCGACGGGTCGGCGCATGCCGTGATCGTCGAGTCGGCGCCCGTGGCTGACACCGCACCGGTCGTCGAGCAGCCGCGAGCACCTGCCGCTGAGGCGGCCGCGCCCGTGATCGTCGAAAAATCGATGCCCGTGGTTCCCCAGCCCGTCAAGGAACCGCTTCAGCCGCTCGAGCCGATCGCCCCGGTCTCCGCGGAGAAGCCGCTCTCGCCCGCGCCGGAAACGCCGAAGGCGCCGCAACCACAGTTCAAGTCGGCCGCTGAGATCCTCGCCGAGTCGGCCGAGCAGGA
Source organism: Planctomycetia bacterium (assembly GCA_037129475.1). Lineage (GTDB taxonomy): Bacteria > Planctomycetota > Planctomycetia > Pirellulales > UBA1268 > RGVT01. The sequence goes on from JBAXUY010000011.1 coordinate 8,856, forward strand.
ACGCCTCGAAAAGGCGGCCATCGAGGCTGCCACACCGCCGGCAGCGCCCGCTCCCGAGCCGCCCATGACGAAAGCGCCGGCGGAACCGGCGGACACGACAGCCCCGGTCGACGAGCCGACGGCGCCGATCGAGTCCGCGCCCAAGAAGCCCGCACCGGCACCCGCCGAGGAGGAGCCGCCGGTGCCCGCCGAGCCCGCCCCCAAGAAGCCCGCGCCGAAGCCGGCCGAGGAAAACCTGTTCGACGAGGCCGACGATGAACCGGCCGCCGACGCGCCCGCGACCGAAAAGCCCGCGCCGATGAAGAAGGCGCCCGCCGAGGAGCCGGTGGAGGATCTGTTTGGAGAGCCGGAGGCTGCGAAGCCTGCGAAGGAAGAGACGCCGGCTGCCGAGGAGCCGGCCGCCGAGGCCCCGGCCGAGGAAAAGACCGACAAGGCGGAGGACGATCCGTTTGCCTGGCTCGACGCGTCCCCCGAGCCGGTCCGACGCTGGATCGATTCCACGGGACGCCACCAGACGATCGGCCGGCTCGTGGAGGTGCATCCCGAGCGGATTCGCATCCTCAAGAGCAACGGCCATTACACGACCGTGCCGATGCAGCGGCTCAGCCGCCACGATCAGGCCTACGTGACACAGGTCGGCGAACGCATCGCCGCCAAACGGCCGGCCGTCACCGACACGGCCCAACGGTAGCCTGATTCACTGCGGGAGCCTGGATCACTTGTCGTCGAGGACGGCGACCGTCGCGAAGGCCTTGCCCTCGAGCATCTCGAGCGACGCGCCTCCGCCGGTCGACACGTGGCTCACCTTGTCGGCGTAGCCGAGCTGCTCGACGGCCGCCGCCGAGTCGCCACCGCCGATGATCGTGATCGCGCCTTTGGCTGTGGCGTCGGCCACGGCATCGGCCACGGCCTTGGTCCCGGCGTCGAACGGCGGCATCTCGAACACGCCCATCGGCCCGTTCCAGACCACCGTGCCGGCCGCGCGGATGATCCCGGCGTAGTGCTTCGCCGTCTCGGGACCGATATCCAGCCCCTCGAAGCCGTCGGGAATCTCGCCGGCCTTGACGATCTTCTTGTTCGCGTTCGATGAAAAATCGTCGGCACAGTGCGTGTCGACCGGCAGCACGAGTTTGCCTTGGCCCTTCGCGAGCAGCTCCTTCGCGAGCTCGAGCTTGTCGGGCTCGACGAGCGACTTCCCCGTCTTCCCACCCTGCGCCAGTGAAAACGTGTAGGCCATCGCGCCGCCGATCAGGACGCGGTCACAGATCAACAGCAGGTTCGTGATCACCGCGATCTTGTCGCTCACCTTCTTGCCGCCGAGGATCGCCACGAACGGCCGCTTCGGCCGTGCGATCGCGTCGGAGAGGTATTGCATCTCCTTCTCGACGAGAAAACCCGACACGGCCGGCTTGCCGAGAGCCTTCATCGCCACGGGCACGGCATGCATGCTCGCCTCGGTGCGGTGGCAGGTGCCGAAGGCGTCGTTGACGTAGGCGTCGGCGAGGGTGGCGAGACCGGCAACGTAGGCCGTGTCGTCCCCCTTCTTCTCCCCCTTGTTGAACCGCACGTTCTCGAGAACGAGAACGCCTCCGGCCGGCAGGGCCTTGGCCTTGGCGTGCGAGTCAGGGCCGCCCGTGTCGGCGGCCAGGGCGACCGGCGCACCGAGAAGCTCGCCAAGTTTCCTCGCCACGGGGGCAAGCGAGAACGCGGGCTCCGGTCCCTTGCCCGCGGGCCGGCCCAGGTGCGACATGAGGATCGCCTTGCCGCCACGGTCGACGATCGACTTGATCGTCGGGAGGGCCATCCGGATGCGACGGTCGTCGGTGATCGCCCCGGAATCATCCTGCGGCACGTTGAAATCGACGCGCACGAGGACGGCCTTCGCACGCGGGTCGAGATCGGCGACGGATTTTTTTGGCATGTCGAATACCCCTGGTCGGGCTCCTGCAGTGAAAATGCTGCTGCGAATCTACGCGTCTCGGATGCCACGGCAAGAGGAGGGGCCACGGAACCCCACGGGGGCATCACGATTTCGTCAGGGTGGTGCCACGCCGCGGATTGCCGGCACCAAGCTGACCTTCAGGAAACAGCCCTCGGCGGGATAGCCTGGAGGGCATGATCCGTGCATTCTCCTGGCGGTGCGGTGGGTGGCTGCCGAGGGCCCTCCTCGCCGCGACCGTGCTCGCCGTGGCCGTGCCCGCGGCTGCCCAGCCGCCGGCTCCTGCCGTCGACCTCGTCGCGAGTCGCGTCTACGTGCTCGTCGGCAAGAGTGGACTCGTCGGCCACGTGCATGCCGTGGAGGGCCGCCTCGCGGCGGGGCAGGTCGCGCTCGGCGTCGCCGACCGGGCAGGCTTCCTGGTGTTCGACATGCGGACCTTTCTCGCCGATACGCCGGCGGCCCGCCGGATGCTCGGCGTGGATGGCGACGTGGATGCGTCGACGCAGCAGCAGACGAACGCCAACATGCTCGGCCCCGAAGTGCTCGACGTCGCCAGGCATCCCACCGCACGGTTCGAGATCCGCTCCTCGCTGCCGACGGCCCAGCCGCGGCCCAACTCGCCCCCCGCCTACGATCTCGTCGGCACGTTCACGCTGCACGGCGCGACCCGGCCGCTCACCCTCGTGGCCGAGGCCGAGGAGGGGCCCGCCGCCGTGCGGCTGCGTGGGGGATTCCCGATCCGCCAGACCGACTTCGGCATGAAGCCCTACGCCAAGTTCGGCGGCGTGGTCGGTGTGGCGGACGAATTGAAGATCTGGGGCGACGTCCTCCTGCCGAAGGCCGCCCCGCCATGATCTCCGCCGCCGGTCCGCTCGCCCGCGTGCCCGTCGGTACCATGGGGCGATGAATCGTCGCCCGCACACGCCGGCCGATGCGTCGGACCACCCCGGCTCGTCGCTTTTCGCCGTCAGCCTCGTCACGCTCGCTGCGCTGGCCGCGGCCGCACCTTGGATCGTGCGGTCTGCGATCGCGGTGCTGTCGGTCGACGCGACGATCCCGATGGAGTGGGTGCCCGCGTCGTTTCCGCCGCGACTGGCGTACGACCAGTTCACCCGCGAGTTCGAAAGCGGCGACGTCGTCATCGCCACCTGGCCGGGGTGTACGCTCGACAGCGCGGCCGTCGACCGCTTTCTCGAGGTCGCCACCGGGACGGCCGCGCCGTGTGACCCCCATGGACGGCCCTGGTTCGAGGGCGTCGCGACGGGCAGGACGGCGCTTGCCCGCCTCACCGAACCGCCGCTGTCGCTCGACCGCGACGTGGCGATCGAACGGCTCGAAGGAGTGCTCGTCGGGCCCGACGGCGCCACCACCTGCCTCGTCATCCCGTTCACGCGTGCCGGGCTCGCCGACCGCCGGCACGCCGTCGACTGGATCCGCGACGTGCTCCTGCGCACGGCGACCCCCGACGCCGACGAACTGCACCTCGCCGGCCCCGTGATCGATAACGTGGCGGTCGATGCGGCGAGCACCGGCAGCCTGAATACGTTCGGCGGCCCGGCCGCCGCACTCATCCTCGCGCTCACGTGGTGGTCGCTCCGGTCGCTCCGCTACGCGGTCCTCGTGTTCGGAGTCGCGCTGGCCTGCGTGGGGCTGTCGTTCACGTTCCTCCACGCCTGGGGCGACCGGATGAATCCGGTGCTGATCGTGATGCCGCTGCTCGTGCTCACGCTCGGCGTGTCGGGTGGCATCCACCTCGTCAACTACCTCGTCGACGCGCACGAGAACGGGCCGCGGCGCGGGATCGCCTGGCGGGCCGTCACCACCGCCTGGCTCCCGTGTGCGCTCTCGGCCGGCACGACCGCCGTCGGTCTCTTTTCCCTCGTCGTGAGCGAACTCGAGCCGATCCGCGTGTTCGGATTCCACGCGGCGCTCGGCGTGCTCACGACGCTCGCGCTTCTGTTCCTCGTGGTGCCCGGCATCTTCGAGCGCTGGCCGATCCGCCGGCGCGGCACTCTGGAGACCGCAGCGGCAGGGCCGGAGGCGGAATCGCCCTTCGCGGCCGGCGTGATCCGCCGGGCGCGGCCGATCGTGATCGGCGCCCTCCTTGCGATGGCCGCCACGGCGGCCGGCACGCGGACCATCCGCACGTCGGTGGCGATCGACACGCTCTTCACGCCCGAGAGCCGCCTGATCCGCGACTATGCCTGGCTCGAGAACGCGATCGGTCCACTGGTGCCGGTGGAGATCGTGCTGCGGTTCGCCGACGATTCCGCAATCCGCGCGGCGGAGCGGCTGGAACTCGTCCGCACGGTCGGCGATGCCGTCGCCGGTCTGCCGGGCGTGCAGGGCATTCTGTCGGCGGCCACGTTCCTGCCGGACGAGCCGGTGGGCACGGGCGTGCGCGCCGCAGCCCGCAAAGTGGTCATCGCCCGCAAGCTCGAGCAGAGCCTGGCCGGACTCTCCGACATGCGGATCATCCGGGACGTCGACGGCGCCCAGCTCTGGCGGGTGACGGCCCGCACGTCGGTCCTGGCGGGCCTCGACTACGGTGACTTCCTCGCCGACATCCGCCGCCGCGTCGATCCCCTCGTCGCCGCCCACGGCGCCGCCGGCCGCGGCGTGACCGTCGACTACGCCGGCGTGGTGCCGCTGGTGAACGCGATCCAAAAGACGCTCCTGAACGACCTGTTTTCGAGCTTCCTCTCGGCCTGCGTCGTGATCACGGCGGTGATGATGCTGGTCGAGCGCGGGGTGCTCGCGGGCCTCGTGGCCATGATCCCCAACGTGTTCCCGATGATCCTGCTGTTCGGGCTCCTCGGCTGGTCGCGGCTGCCGCTCGACATCGGCAGCGTCATGACCGCTTCGATCGCCCTCGGCATGGCGGTCGACGGGACGTTCCACTTTCTCACGTTCTTCCACCGCGGCCTCGCCGAGGCCTCCGCCGCCGGACAGCCGACCGACCGCACCGCGCGGGTCGCCGCGGTGCACGCCGCCTTCCGCCACTCGGCGGCCGCGCTCACGGAAAGCGCGATCGTGTGCGGCCTGGGAATCCTCGTCTTCGCCGGGAGTTCGTTCGCCCCGTCGCGCCGCTTCGCCTGGATGCTCTCGCTGCTCGTGGCCGCCGCGCTCGTCGGGGACCTCGTCGTCCTGCCGGCGCTCCTCGTGGGGCCATGGGGCCGGTTCTTCAAGCCGGCATCTCGACCACGGCCTTGATCACGCCGCTCGTCGGCTCGAGCAGGCTGGGAAACACCCGGATCGTGTCGGCGAATGGAATCGCGTGCGTGATCCAGGGCCGGGTATTGATGCTGCCGTCCTCGATGAGGCGGATGATCCGGGCGAAGTCGCGCGACAGGGCGTTGCGGCTGGCGAGGATCGTGAGTTCGCGGCGGTGCATGATCGGTGCGTGCGGAAACACGAGGTCAGCCTGCGTGATACCGACGTAGACGAGCCGGCCCCCGAAACTGCATGCGGCAAGCGCCTTCGCCATGCTCACGTTGCTCCCGGTGGCGTCGACGACGACATCGCACATCCTCCCGTCGGTGAAGGCCGCCACCGCCGTCTCGTCGGACGCGTCGCCCTTCGCCGCCACCGTGTCGGCGATCCCCATCGTCTCGCGGACGAACGCAAGCCGGCCCTCCGCCATGTCCATCACGATCACGCGGGCCCCGGAAAGCCTGGCGAACTCCACGACGGAGAGCCCGATCGGGCCGGCGCCGATCACGAGCACGTTCTCGCCGGGCTTCGGCGCGCCGCGGTCGATCGCATGGCAACCGATCGCGAGCGTCTCGACGAGGGCGTTTTGGGCGGGCGAGAGCTTCGGCGACGGGTGCAGCTTGCGGGCCGGCACCGTGAACAGCGGCCGCAGGCCGCCGTCGCAGTGCACACCGAGCGTCTGGTGATGCTCGCAGCAGTTGGTGAGGCCGCGCTGGCAGGAATAGCATCGCTGGCAGTTGATGTAGGGCTCGACACAGCAGCGGTCGCCCGGCTTCACGTTCGTGACGCCGGGCCCCACCGCTGCCACCTCGACCCCCAGTTCATGCCCCGGAATCCGCGGATAACTGAAAAACGGCATCTTGCCGAGGTAGCCGCCGTAGTCGGTGCCACAGATGCCCACGGCGAGGACGCGGACGACCGCGTCGCCGGGGCCGGGCGCCGGTGGCTCGGGAACGTCGATGAATCGGAACATCCTGGGTTGTTCGAGCAGCAGGGCTTGCATGGGAGAGGCTCCAGGGTGGCGACGGGCGGCGGCTCCGAGCGTGACAGGCTGACGCCTGTCCTACGGGAGTCGATAGAACCGGCGGGCGGTGTCGCCCCAGATGTGACGCTGATCGGAAAGGGAGAGACTCGCGATGAATTCACCGATGATCCCGGCCACCTCCGCGTATTCGCCGGAGAGCAGGCACACGGGCCAGTCGCTGCCGAACATGAGCCGCTCCGGGCCGAACGCGGCGAGGGCCACGTCGAGGCAGGGCACGAAGTCGGCCCGACGCCACTGCCGCCAGGCCGCCTCCGTCACCAATCCCGACAGCTTGCAGCAGACATTCTCGTGGCGGGCGAGCGCCTCGATGTCGCGCCGCCACTCCGCGATCTCGCCCGTCTTGATCCGCGGCTTCGCCAGGTGGTCGAGCACGAACCGCTGCTCGGGGAGCAGGCCCACGAGTTCGATCGCGGCCGGCAAGTGCGCCGGATACACGAGCAGGTCGTAGGTGAGGCCGAACTGGTGGAGCATCCGCATGCCCCGCACGAACGCCTCCCCGAGCAGAAACCGCGGATCCGGCTCGTCCTGCACGACATGCCGCACGCCGACGAATTTTTCGCGCCGCGCGAGCACGTCGAGTTCCTCCGCGACGCGTCCGCTCCGCAGATCGACCCAGCCCACGACGCCGCGGATGAAGGGGGCGCGGTCGGCGAGCTCGAGGAGCCAGAGGCTCTCCTCGAGCGACTGCCGGGCCTGCACGGCCACGCTGCCGCCGATCCCCTCCGGCACGGCGACCGCTGCGAGGTCGCCCGGCAGATGGTCACGGGCCAGCCGCTCCATCCCCACGCCGATCCACGGGTATTCCGCGGCGGAGAACTTCCAGAAGTGCTGATGGGCGTCGATGCGCATCGATACGCGTCCGATAAGGGTTCACTTTGAGAGGCGGCACATGGTGGCGGGGCACCGGCTCGGGATCGGGATCGGCAAACCTGTCAATTGTTCTCGGGCAGTCCTTCCACGTGTCCGACATTCCGCACCGGGGCAAAGATCGCCTGGACGTCGCGCACGAGCTCGACGTCGAGCGGCTCGGCGGCCCACTCGGCCCAGGCCCGGATGTTCGCGGGGTTCGCGCTACCTGCGACCGTGGTCGCGATGTCGGGGTTCGCGAGTGCGAACTGAAGGGCGATTTTCGCGATCGAACTGCCCCGCTCCCGGCACAGTTCGGCTGCCTGCCGCGCCGCCGCCTTCACCCTTTCCGGCTCCTTGAGCCACGCCGGTAGCGGGGCGTCGGTGAGGAGCCTCGCGCTGAACGGGCCGGCGTGCATCACGCCGATCCCCTTTGATGTGAGATAGGGAACCGTCTCCTCGGCAAACCGCGTGTTCTGCAGCGTGTACTGGTTGTAGTTGAGCACGCAGTCGACGTCGGCCTGGTCGCAGATGAAGCGGAAGATCTTCTGGGGATAGCCGCTGAACCCGATGAACCGCACCTTGCCCGCCTGCTGGGTGCGCCGCAGGGCGGGAATCGTCTCGTCCACGATCTGCTGCATCGGCACGAATTCGACGTCGTGACAGAGGACGATGTCGAGGTGGTCGGTGCCGAGCCGATGGAGCGACACATCGACGCTCTCGGCCACCCGCTTCGCCGAAAAGTCGAAGTGGGGAAGATCGTACCGACCGAGCTTCGTGCACACGAGGTACTCATTCCGTGGTATGGATCGCAGCGCCACGCCGAGGAGCACTTCGCTCATGCCGCGGCCGTAGAACGGGCTCGTATCGATGAGCGTCATGCCGCAGTCGAGCGCCGCCCGGACGCTCCCCAAGGCCTCGTCGAGCGTGATCGAGCGGAACTCCTGGCCGAGGGAGCTCGCGCCAAACGCGAGGATCGGGACGTCGAGACCGGTGTTTCCCAGGCGGCGAGTCTGCATCGTGTCACCCGAATGTACGGCAGCCGAGCGAGAGCAAAAGATTCGCCCACGGCTGCGTGTCGGCGGTCTGGATCGTGAGCACGTGGTCGTCCGAGGCCACGGTCGTGTAGAAGTCCCACTTCACGATCGGCGTCAATTCGCACGAGGAGTTCACCGCGGCGAGAATCCGCCTGTACTCGGCCCACACCGGCGGGTCGCCGGGCGTCGCGGCGGCGTAGGAATCGGTGCGGTCGACACCCATCGTGTGCACCTCGTCGATCCGCACGGTGCCGAGAATCGCCTCGAACACCTGGGCCACGGTCGGCACGCCAGGCATGAGTTGGAGCGACACGAGCTCCGCTCGGGGTCCGCGCTTGTTGGCCGCCGGGTAGTTGCCGTCGGCGATCAGCACCTTCGAATGGTGCCCTGACCGGGCGAGGATGCGGAGAATGTCGGGGTGGAGCAACGCGCCGTTGAGCATGGGTCAACCTTTCGTGCAGGCGTGGAAACTCGCGAGACTTTGCCGGGCCGCGGCGAGCGGCGTGGGCGCCGGAAAGACCTCGGCCGACAGGAAGCCGCGATAGCCGGTGCCCTCGAGCGCGGCGACGACCGGCCGAGCCGCGGTGTGGCCAAAGCCCATCGCCTGCCGGTTGGAATCGGCCCAGTGGACGTGGCCGACGCGATCGCCGCAGGTGACGAGCGCCGCCTCGAGATCGGCCTCCTCGATGTTCATGTGAAACAGGTCACAGAGGAGTTTCACATGCTGGAGGGCGTGCGCCGTGATGAAGTTGGCTGCGTCGGCCTGGCGGTTGAAGAGGTTCGTCTCGTAGCGGTTCAGGGGCTCGTAGAGCAGCACCTGGCCATGTCGGGCGGCCCGGTCGCCGAGCTCGTGGAGGGCGTCGGCAAGGTGGACGAGCGCCTGCTCCCTCGTCACGGCACCTTCGCTGCGGCCCTGCATCGAACCGATGATCACCGGTGCCCCGCGTTCACCGGCCAGGTCGATCAGGTCGCCGATGAACCTGCGAGCCCGGGCACGGATGACGGCATCGGCGTGGCAGAGATGGAGCGTATGCTTCACCCACCCGGCGCCGCTGCCCACGGCCGCGAGCGCCAGCCCGTGCACCGTGAGGACCCGGGTGAGGTCGCAATCCTGCAGGCTTTCCGGCGACTCGGGAAACACCTCGACACCGTCGAAGCCGAGCTCGGCGGCGGCACGACAGCCCGCCTCGAGGCCGTCGTGGAAGACGAACGGACCCTGGCGGGCTTCCGGCACGAGACAGATCGTGACCGCGGATTGCATGGGGTGAGAGGCTGGATGCCGACAGGCTGCGGCCTGTCCTTCGGGGTCGAGGAACAGGCTACGGGTCGAGGAACAGGGGGGCGAGGTGACGATCGAAGATGTTGTCCGTGACGTGCTTCGCCACGATCGTCCGGTTCACGCGGAGCAGGTCGGTGTACCGGGCCCCGTGCTTGGCAGCCACCTTGAACGACACGTGGAGCAACTGCCGCATGTGTGGATTGAACGCCGGGTTCGCAGGCACGTGGCGGACCGCCGCCGCGAACCGCGCACCATCCCAGCCTGCCACCTCCGACACCGGAGGCAGCCGGGCACGGTCGATGTCGATGACCGAGGCGTAGGGAGCACAGAACTCGTCGACGTGGTCGAGGGCGTAGGCGTAGATTTCCTTGGCGAGCGCCTCACCGTCACCGCCGGCCTCGGCCAGGCCGATCATCTCCTCGAGCCACGTCGTACCCGCCGTCTTCAGGTGGACACCAGCGGAGGTGCGTGCGAGCGTCCGGCGGATCACCGGATAGAGCGAAAATTTGTCGCTCCCCGAGTGCACCGAGAGCTTGAGCGATGCGGGAAGCCCGTAGTGTGCCGCGGCGAACGCACAGACGGCGATGTCGTCGGAAAACTCCTGCTCGAACTGCGCGAGGTCGCCGACGTAGTCGACCCCCTTGTTGAACCGTCCCGTGAACTTGGGTGCGATCGTCTGGAGCGGGATCTTCTCCTCGGCGAGCAGCGCGAGGATCACGAGCAGTTGCGGCGGTGTCTGCGGTTCGTCGGTCTCGTCCATGCTGACCTCGATGACGACGTCGCCCCCACGGCCGCGCTCGATATGCCTCCAGATCGCCCCCGCCTCCCGGCAGGCGAGTAGGTACGTGCCGGCGATCCGGGCCACGGCGTCTTCCGACAGCCGGATCACCTTCGTGATCCCCGGCACGGCCAGGGGCTTCGCGAGCTCCGGATGCCGGGCCACGAACGCCTTCACGTCGGCCACGGGAGCCGGCTTTCCGATCGAGTCGGCGACGTCGATCGTGAAGAAGTCGCTCGAGTCGAGGAACCGGTCCACCGTCTCGAGCCGGATGTGGTCGGCATCGACGAACCACGGGTGCGGCCACCGCCGCGCCGCCACGGCTCTCGCAGCCGCCGCCCGCACGCTTGCCGGCTCGCTGCCGATGAAGGAGTGCTCGCGGTTCGACTTGTTCCACACCGGGGCGACGACCACGCCCCGCGCGGCAAGCTTCTCGAACGCGGCGAGGTGGGCCTCCGCCTCCTGGGCGAACCGGTCACCGACGCCGAACGAGAGTCTGGGAAGCGGCTTCATACCGTGAGCATAGCGAGGGCAGGGCGGCGACTGGAATGATGATTCTTGACTGTCGCATGACTATTCTTGACCTTCATGACCACTCCGCAGCCCCCCTCTTCGGGCCGACCACGCCGGCCTCTGCCGGCATTCGTCTCGCGTCAGGTCGTGACGGCCCGCCGGTATTTTCTCGACCTGCGGCCCACCCACCGTGGGCCGCTCACGGTCGTGTGCGGTGGTGAAGAGCGGGTGCGGAACGATTACCGCGTGGCACGCGACGATTTCCCCTACTACTGCGTCGAATTCGTCGCTGCGGGCCGGGGCACGCTCACGCTCGACGGCCGCGTGAAGCCGCTCGCCGCCGGCTCCGTTTTCTCCTACGGCCCGGGCATCGCTCACGCCATTCAAACTGACCGCCGGCACAGGCTATGGAAATACTACGTTGATTTCGTGGGCCGCGACGCCACGCGACTCCTGCGCTCCGCCCGGCTCGCTCCGGGCAGCCACGCGGCCGTCGGCAGGCCGGGCGAGATTCGGGCGATCTTCAACCTCCTTCAGCAGTGTGGCCTGGCCCACTCGGCGCACAGCCAGTCCCTCTGCTCGCAGCTCCTCGGCGTGTTGCTCACGAAGCTCCGTGAGGTGACGCTGGCCGCCGACGGCGTCGGCGGCGTCGCCTACGGAACCTTCGAGGCGTTCCGACGATTTCTGGCCGCGCACCGAGACCGGCTCGTGTCGGTCGAGCAGGCGGCCGCCGAGTTCGGCATCTCCACCGCCTACGCCTGCCGCCTCTTCCGTCGCTACGGGACAACGAGCCCCTACCAGGAACTCCTGCGCCAGCGCATGACCCTTGCCGCCGACCTGCTCGCGCACGATCGTCTCCAGGTGCAACAGGCCGCCGTCCGCCTGGGCTTCACCGACGCCTCGCAGTTCTCCCGGGCTTTCAAGCGCGTCGCCGGAGTCTCCCCCAGCGCCTTCCAGCGCCGAGCGTGACGCCTGCTTTTTGAAACTACCCCCTGATCCAACCCGGCTTCGGGCTCCCCATATCCCGTCGCCGAACGGCAGGGCACTTGCTAACCGCCCGCATTCGGAGCCGGCGCGGGCGTCGACCACCATGCAGCATGGCAGCATGACAGGCTCGACGCCTCGTCTACACGTCGAGGTTCTTGACGTCGAGCGCGTGACGTTCGATGAATTCGCGGCGCGGCTCCACCTTCTCACCCATCAGCACGCGAAACAGATCGTCGGCCGCCGCTGCGTCGGTCATCGTGACACGCAGCAGCGTGCGATTGGCCGGGTCGAGCGTTGTGTCGCGAAGCTCTTCGGCGTTCATTTCACCGAGGCCCTTGAAGCGGGTGATCGAGAGCCCCTTCTCGCCGGCCCGGCGCACGGCCGTGAGCAGTCCGCGCAGGTCCTCGAGGCCGATCTCGTTCTCGCCGCGGCGGAGCGTGTAGCGGGCGTCCTCGCTGCCGGTGCGGTCCTGCGGCATGAGCGAGTCGATCCCGAAGCCCATCGCCTCGAGTTCCTTCAGGCCGGCGTTGATGCTCCGCACCTCGTGCAGGTCGATGACCACGAGCTGGTCGCGGCCCGTATCGTGGGCCGTGCCGGGGGTCGCGTCGTTGGCGGCCACGGATTCCTCGATCCGGCCCACGGCGAGCGTGCCGCCGGCGGCCTGCTCCTTCCCCTTCACGAACGCCTCGAAGTCGTCACGGCTGGTGAACCAGTGCTCTTCGACGCCGTAATAGACGTGATACATCGGCAGCTTGCCCGTTTTCGCATCGCGCCGGGCGGCGTGATCGCGGAGGCTGATGCCCCGCTTCTCGAGCGCGATGAGCGCGTCCTCGAGGCCGGCGAGCGTCCGGCAGAGCTTCTGCATCTGTTCGCCCGAGATTTCGCGGCCGTCTCCCGGCAGGAAAACGCCTTCGCCGAGGCCTTGGTCGAGAAGCTGCGTCTTCATCTCCTCCTCCGTCTGCACGTAGTAGACGGTCTTCTTCGACCGCACGCGGAACAGCGGCGGCTGGGCCACGTAGACGTGGCCAGCGGCCACGAGCTGGTACATCTGCCGGTAGAAGAACGTGAGCAGGAGCGTGCGGATGTGCGAGCCGTCGACGTCGGCGTCAGTCATGATCACGACCTTGTCGTAGCGCCTTTTCGCGAGGTCGGCCTCCACGCCGATCCCGGCGCCGATCGCCGAGATCACGCTCCTGACCTCCTCGTTGGCGAGCACCTTGTCTTCGCGGCTCTTGTAGGCATTGATGATCTTGCCACGCAGCGGAAGGATCGCCTGGTACTCCCGATGGCGGCCTCCTTCGGCGCTGCCGCCGGCACTGTCGCCCTCCACGAGATACAGCTCGCACCGCGCGACGTCGCGGCTCGTGCAATCGCGGAGCTTGCCCGGCAGGCCGCCGCCGGAGAGGGCGCCCTTGCGCTCGCGCAAGAGCTGCTTCGCCTTCTTCGCGGCCTCGCGGGCTTCGGCGGCGAGCACGCCCTTTTGGACGATCGCCTTGGCACTCTTCGGGTTTTCCTCGAGATACTTCGAGAGAAAGTCGCCGACGGCCGAGTTGATGATCCCCTCCACCTCGCCGTTGCCGAGCTTCGTCTTCGTCTGCCCCTCGAACTGCGGGTGTGGCACGCGGACGCTGATCACGGCCGTCAGCCCCTCGCGGACGTCCTCGCCGGTCGGCACGAGATCCTTGTAGAGGCCGGTCTTCTTGCCGTAGGCGTTGAGGGCACGCGTGATCGCGGCGCGAAATCCAGACACGTGGGTGCCCCCCTCCGTCGTCGAGATGTTGTTGACGTAACTGTGGAGGCTTTCGGTGTATTCACCGGTGTACTGCAGGGCGATATCCCAGGTGATGCCGTCGCCGGCACCCTTGATCGCGATGACGTCGGCATGGATCGGGTCGCTCGCCTTGTTCAGATACTCGACGAATTCCTCGACGCCCCGCTCGTAGCAATACTGCTCGCTCGACCCGGTCGCCGCGTCGGTGAACGTGATGCTCACACCCGAGTTGAGGAAGGCGAGTTCCCGCAGGCGGCGCGAGAGGACGTCCCAGGAAAACTTCGTCTGCGGAAAGATCTGCGGGTCGGGCTTGAACGTCGTCTTCGTGCCGGCGCGGGTGGTCGTGCCCATCTTGCGCACCGGGCCGGTCGGCTCGCCCCGCTGGTATTCCTGCTGCCAGACGTGGCCTTCGCGGGAGACCTCCACCTCGCACCATTCGGAGAGGAAGTTGACCACCGTGACGCCCACGCCGTGCAGGCCGCCCGACGTCTGGTAGGCGCCCTTTTCGAACTTGCCGCCGAACTTGAGGACCGTCATCACCCCCTCGAGAGTGGACACCTCGCGGTCCATCTCCTCGGACAGCTGCGGATGCCGGTCGACCGGGATGCCACGGCCGTCATCCTCCACCGTCACGCTGCCGTCGACGTTCACCGTCACCGTGACGTTCTTGGCATACCCGGCCATGCACTCGTCGATCGAGTTGTCGACCACCTCGTACACGAGGTGGTGCAGACCGCGCGACGTGTTGTCGCCGATGTACATGCCGAACCGCTCGCGCACGTGCTCGCGGTCGGAAAGGTGCTTGAGATCGGCACTCGTGTAGTCCGGCTGGCTGGACGCATCTGCCATGGTTCAACTCCCCCTGTCGTTGGACGATGTCGATCGGCCGGCGTCGGCGAGCACGCGGCAACGGATGTCGGCGATACCCTCGCCGGGCACGCTTGCCGCGAGCTTGGCGAGGATGTCCCGCTTGTGGAAACCCATCTCTTGCACGAGTGCCGAGTGGCTCACGAAGACCTCGAGCACGCCACGCTTCACGAGGCCCGGCTGTGACGTGCCGCGGAACACACCCGGAACCGCCTGCTCCCAGGCGTCGACGAGCGCCCCTGCGGTCTGCTCCTGGTCGTAGCCGGTGCGGGCCAGGAGCCGCGACACGAGGCCACCGATCGATCGCGGTCCGCCGGGAGTGTTGTTCATCGGGATCGGCATCGCCATGGGTCAGTCAGCGGCCAGCGGCATGATCACGTAGCCGTAGCCGTCTTCGGTGCGGCACACGCATGCGCTCTGGGGGTCGGTGAGTTCCACCGACACGCTCGCTCCGGCGTCGAGGACACGGAGGAAGTCGCTCATGAACCGGGGATCGAGTTTGATCCTGACGGTGGTGCCCGAGTGGTCGACCGGCAGTTCGATCCGACTTTCACCACTCTCGGCCGATCGCCCCGAAAGCACGAGCCGGCCCGGCTCGAACACGAAATCGACCCCCTTCGACTGCTCGCTGGTCACGATCGCCGCCTGACGCACGGCGGCCAGGAACGGGCCGGTGACGAGGCTCACCCGCACCGCCTCAGGCCGCTCGGGAAACACGTCACGCCAGCGTGGAAAACGTCCTTCCACGAGCCGGGCGGAAATCGTCGTCGGTCCGGTTTTCACGAGGATTTCCGCGGGGCGAACGCCCACGTGCACGGGCGCGTCGGCTGCCGCGAGACACCGTTCCATGAGTTGCATCGCGCGGGCGGGCACGATCGGCTGGGCATCGGACGGACTGCCATTGAACCCCGCGGCCGGGCCCTCCATCTTGGCGAGACGGCGGCCGTCCGTGCCGACGGCGGTCACTGTCCGCGTCGAAAGTTCCAGGAGCACGCCACCCAGGGCGAATCGGCTCGATTCGTTGTCGGTCGCGAACACGGTGCGCTTGACGAGTTCCCGGACCAGCGGCGTCGAGAGTTCGAAGCAGGGTTCGTTCGGAAACGTGGCCACCGACGGGAATTCGAGCGGATCCTCTCCCGGAAGGCGGAACTCACTCCGCGGGGCCTTCACGACCGTGGCCGTTCCATCCGCGGACAGTTCGAAGACGGTGCCCGGGGCGCTCTCGCGAACGATCGCGGCGAGCCGTGCACTCGGCAGCAGAGCGGCACCCGGCGCCAGAGTTTCGACACCCTCGATCTCGGTACGAATACCCACCTCGAGATCGGTCGCCGACAGGACGGCGGAATCACTCGTCGCCTCGAGCTTGACGTTCGTGAGAACCGGCTTTGGCGAACGAGCCGGCACCACGGCCGACGCACTCTGCAGGGCTGCGAGGAGCGGCTCGCGGGAACAACGCACTTTCATCAGGCTGGAACGGTCCTTTCCAAGGGATCTGCAGGGACGTGCCGCAGGGGGAGATCCCTTACTGTACCCGACGCGGGGCTCGCTGAAATCCCCTGCAAACCCCGTCGTTCCGCAGGGTTTTTGTGCCCGGACAGAGCCCTCTTCTTTCTCTTCTCAAAAGGAATGATTTGGAGCAGAAATCAGTGAGGAAGGAGGAGTAATAAGAAGAAAGAATATGGCGTCCGTCCACGGCGATGAAAAACCGAGCTGGTCTGCTCCGGAAACCGTTTCAGGGCAACACGATGGGATGCATATGTGCGATGTTGAAACGGTGTCGAATGCCTGTCGAAACCCGTCTGGTTGGCAGGTGAATCCAGACTGGGATCATGCCCGTTCTCGGAACGGCAGACTGCTGAATCGCGACCGGCTCGTCGTGTGAACGGCGAACGTTCACGATGCATTCGCCGCCGATTGGCCGGTGGCGGGCATGACGGCGACGGCGCAGCGAGATGTTCTGGCGACGAGCAGACAGCCAGCCGACGGCTACCGGACTTCGAGCAGTTCGACGAGAAAGTGGAGCGTGGCGTTGGGCGGGATGACCGGCGGCGCGCCGCGGACTCCGTAGCCGAGATTGGCGGGGATCAACAGCTCGATCATGCCACCTTGGCCGACGAGTTGCATGCCCTCTGTCCAGCCCGGGATGACGCCGTTGAGCGGAAACTCGATCGCCTCGCCGCGTTGGTAGGAACTGTCGAATACCTTCCCGTCGTCGAGCCAGCCGTGGTAGTTGACCTTCACGGTGTTCGATGCCTTGGGGTTCGCTCCGGCACCCTTGCGGAGCACCCGGTACTGGAGGCCGGAGCCGGTCGTGGCAAACGCCTTCGGCGCAGCGGCGTCGATTGCACCGGCGCCGGCCGGCAATTGAGGATGGGGCACGTCGGCTGCCATGAGGGTCTCCCGGGGGGCGAGGGTGAAGACGAACAGGCAGCAAACGACGGCGGACACGCAGAGGCGACGCATCGGTCGGGGCTCCTGGGGGTGAAGGAAGCCCCGGGAGTATAGCAGTTTGCTACCGATACGTCGGGTCGCTGGCCTGGCGGACGCGTTCGGCGGCCCGCATGGCGTCGGCGCCGATTTCGCGGCCCACGGCCTGGGCCCGGTCACGATTGAACGTGACGGACGGCATGCCGCCCGAAAACGACACGGTGATCACCCCCGTGGCGATCAGGATCGGAATCAACAGGAGGAACAGCCGGGAGCCGAGTTTCGACATGGCCACCTGTTGCACGGGCGCCGGCATGCCCACCGTCGCCACCTGGGCGATTCGCTGCGTGTAGCTCATGCTCTTCGAACTCTTCTTTCTGCCGGCCATTGCATTCCTCCTCGAGAGTTGTCTTCCTCAGGAGAGATCGTCGCCCGGCCGCCCGGCCCTGTACTGCGGCCCGGGGAGCGGATCAGAGCCGACGGCAGCCGCAAACTCGGCGTAGTTCCCCGCCTCGCCGCCCCCTTCCCCGCTCACGCTGTCGGAAACGCGACAGCCAGCCGATCGAGTGCGCGCATGAGCCGCTCGGTCGGGCAGGCGGTGTTGATGCGGATGAACCCCGGGAGGCCGAACTGGCGCCCGTCGGATGGGCCGAGGCCGGCTGCCTCGCAGGCGGCCTGCGGATCGGTGCTCCCCGTCGCGCGGCAGTCGATCCAGGCCAGATACGTGGCGGGCCACGAGAGACAGGAAAGCCCCGGGATCGCGGCCACCCGTTCGAGCACGAGCGTCCGGTGTCGGCGCAGGAGTGCGACGAGTTCCCTCCGCCAGGCGTCGCCGTGCAGCCATGCGGCCTCCGCCGCGGCATAGCCGAGCGGATTGACCATCGGCACGAGGCCCCCGCCCGCACTCCGCCAGCGACTCCTGAGTGACTCGTCGCCGATGATCGCCGCGGCGCAGCCGAGCCCCGCAAGATTCCAGGTTTTCGACGGAGCGACGAGGGTGATCGCGGTCCGGGCTGCCGGGTGGTCGAGGCTGGCAAACGGCACATGCTGCGTGTCATCGTCGAGGACGAGGTCGGCCCAGATCTCGTCGCTCACCACCGTGATCCCGTGGCGTTCGGCCACGTCGGCCAACCGTACGAGTTCGTCGCGTGCATACACGGTGCCCGTCGGGTTGTGAGGGTGGCAAAGCCAGAGGAGTTTCGTGCGGGACGTGCCCGCGGCCTCGGCGAGTGCGTCGAAGTCGATCGACCAGGAGTCGGCTCCCTGCACGAGCGGCACCCGCACGGAGGACCGGCCTGCGAGACCGGGCAGCCCGAGGAAGGGCGGGTAGACCGGCGTGAACGTCATGATGCCGTCGTCGGGTGCCGCGCAGAGCCGCGCCGTGAGTGCCAGCGCCGTCACGACGCCCGGCACAGCCACGATCCAGTCGGGGTCGACCGGCCAGCCGTGCCGGCTGGCGAGATGCCCGGCGAGTGCGGGGCGGAAGCCCGGCGGCTCGTGCGTGTAGCCGAACACGCCGTGATCGGTCCGCGCCCGGATGGCGTCGAGCACGACGTCCGGCGCCCGGAAATCCATGTCTGCCACCCACACCGGCAGCACGTCGCGGCCGGCCCAGCGGTCCCATTTTTCCGAGCCCGTTCCGCCCCGGTCGGGGCACGAGTCAAATGCGGCTTCGTCGCGTGAATGCATGGCGACCGCAGGATACCACCGCCACCCGCTCGTCATGCATAGCGGTAGATGGCCGCCACGCCACCTTCGGTGGGCATCCGGATGCGGTCGAGCGCGAGAATCTCGCCGCGGTGGAGGAGGACGGTTTCCGCGAGGGCGCCGAGCAGGTCCTCGGTGCGCATGGCCGGCTCGTCGCCCGACCGCGAGAGGTCGTCGGGAACCGCGCCGTCGGTCTCGATCGCGCCCGTCGCCCGATCAAAACGCCCCGGCTCGAACCGGTCCTTTTCCAGCAACAGCACGGACACTTTCCCCGTCACCGCCGCCCGGGCAATGTCGGAGAGGTCCCCGGCGGCCAGCCCGCGGTCGCGGGCCACGGAGAATCGCCGCAGGGCATGCTCGATCACCCGGTCGTGGGCCCGCGCGAACACCGGCGCGACCAGTTCCGGCAGGCGTTCGGGCGGCAGCAGATGCGCGTCGTGCGGCACGAACTCGTCGAGCAGGTGGCGATTCATCGAGCATCCACGAAACACCGCCGCCAGCCGCGGCAGCGCCACGAGCACGAGCGGCAGGCCCGACCGCCGCGAGACGCGTTCGTGCACGATTTCGTCCACGTATCGCAGGAAGATCTCGGTGTCGGCGTCGATGTCGTCCTGCTTCGATCCCGTGCCGCCGTGCACGACGCTTCCCGCTGCGAGCCCGGCCGGCCCCATGCCGCGGAACACCCGGTGTGGCTGATAGGTTTCCGCGTCGATCGCCTCCGCGCGGACGAGCGCGGGTGGCCCGTCGGGCCCGTGAAGTGCCACCTGGTCGAGCGTGTCCGCCGTCCCGTCCACCAGGCAGCCCTCGTAGACATGTGCCTCGCGGCTGGTGAGGACGAGGAGGTTGTAGCGATCGGTCGATGCTGCAAGACGCACCAGCGGCAGCGTGTGGAACCGCGACGCCACCATCGCCATGGGTTTCACCGGCACGGGCAACAGGAACACCCGGGCCTTTCCCCCGGCCGCCAAGACGACGAGCCCGCGGCGGGTGTGCTCCCAGAAGCGGACAGTTTCGCCGAGCGTGTGCAGCGGCGCGAGCAGCCGGGCGGTTTCGGTGCGGGAATGGGTCAGGAGGAGAGCTGCCTCAAGCGCCTCGACCAGATGACGGTACGTCGGCCGATCGACCAGGTTGTCCGGCACCTTGCGGTGCGTCGGCATGCCGAGCGACAGGCAGGGGGCCGGGTGCTCAGCCACGGCCTCGCGCACCGTTTCGGGCGAGAGATGCACGATCTCGAGCGGATCGCCCGCGAACCAGGGTGCCATGCCGAACAGCCTCCAGAGGAAGGGGCGTCCGGCTGCCGGCGTCGTGGGCGACGCATCCCCGCGGCGAACATCGTTCGCATGCGGCCCGTCAAAAGGCAAGCGGCGTCACGCGAAGATCGCCTCGACCGGACGGCCTTTGCCATCCTCGGTGGCGTAGAAGGGGCGATTCTCGATCTCGTACATCGTCTTCGGGCTGATGCCCAGGGCCGTGAACAACGTGGCATGCAGATCGGTGATGGTCACCGGGTTCTCGATCGCCACGCATGGCCGCTCGTCGGCCGTCTTTCCGTACACGAACCCCTTCTTGACGCCGCCACCGAACAGGACGACGCTCGAGCCGCCGGTAAAGTGCCGATGCTGGCCGTAGTGCTCGGGTTTCTGCAGAAAGTCCTTGGGCGAGCTCGCCTGATCTTTCGCCGTCGAGCCCGGCTGTCCCTCGGTGATCATGTCGCGGCTGAACTCGCTGGCGATGACGACGAGCGTGCGCTCGAGCAGTCCGCGGGCCTCGAGATCGCGGATGAGCGTCGCGATCGGACGGTCGACCATGCGGTGAAGCTTCTCCATGCGTTCGTGGCCGCGCTCGTGCGTGTCCCAGTGGACGAACGGGATGTATTCGGTCGTCACCTCGACGTAGCGGGCGCCGTTCTCGACGAGCCGGCGGGCCAAGAGGCAGCCGCGGCCGAAGCGGCCTTCCTCGCCCCCGCTGTCGTACCGCTCCTGCACGTCCCTCGGCTCGAGCGTGATGTCGAACGCCTCCCGTTCCTTCGCGCCCAGGAGGCGGTGGGCGTTCTCCAGGCTGCGGAGCATCGACTCCTGGTGGTAGTCGCTGGTGAATTCGGCGTGTGGCGTGGCCTTCACGAGCCGCTTGAAGTGCTCGTAGCGATTGGCGAATCGCCCCGGCTCCATACCTTTCGGGGGCCGCACGGCCAGGGCCGCCTGTTCCGGATAGGGCAGGTTCATCGGGCCATATTCGCTGCCGAAGAAGCCGGCCGTGGTGAATGCCTTGATTTCCTCGTTTTCGCCGATGCCCTCCAGCCGCTGGCCGATGTTCACGAACGCCGGCATCACGGGATTGCGGGGCCCGAGAACGCGGCTCGTCCACGCACCGAGATGCGGGCAGGCCACCGTCTGCGGCGGAACGTACCCCGTGTGCCAGTGGTACTGGTGCCGCGAGTGGAGGATGCTGCCGAGATCGGGCTGCACGTGTGAACGAATGAGCGTGGCCCGGTCGAGCACGCGGGCGATCTCGGGAAGGCCGTCGGCGATCCGCACGCCGTCGATCGCCGTGGGAATGGAAGGAAACGTGCTGATCACGTCGGCGACGGCGAGCCCCGGTTCGAACGGCTTGTATTTCTTGGGGTCGAACGTATCGGGCGCGGCCATGCCGCCGGCCATCCAGAGCACGATGACGGCGTCGGCCTTCGGGGCTGGGTGCACGATCGTCGCCGGACCCGTGCTCGCCCGGGCCCGCGGTTCGGGCAGCGCCATCGTGGCGGTGGCCGCCGCAGCCAGGCTCTTCAAGAGTTCACGTCGGCTGTGCATGGAGTGCCTCCTATCGGATCAACTGAAATTCGGGGAGCATGACGATCGCCCACAGACAGTCGGCGATGCCCTCCGCGGTCGGCGTCTCGCCGAGCAATTCGCGTGCGGCGGCGGCCTCGGCGGGGGTCGGCTCCCGCCCCAACGCCGCCGCGAACATCCATTCGAGAATGGCCGCGGTTGACGGGCCGTGGGACCGGAGAATCGCCACGCCGCCGCGGGCGAATTCGTCGGCCAGGCTCTGCTCGTTGGCCAGTTGGATCGCCTCGAGCGTCGTGAGGTCGCTCGGGCGGCTGGTGACCACCTGATCGCGATTCGGCCGGCCGAGGGCGGCCATCAACGCGGTGCCCTTCACGAGCACCGCCCTCACCATCGGCAGCGTGTCCGGGCCGATCGCATATACGAGTTTCGCGGCGAAGTCGGCCATCGCGGCGCTCCACGTGTTCTGGGTCGTGACGACGGCGGCGGGGGCCCAGTCGGTGGGCTCCTGTCCCTTGGGAAACGCCCCCTTGGCGTCGGGCGTGGCGCTGGTCCACTGCCATGACTGGTCGCTGGCGATCGTGTGCGTCGCGCCATCGACGGTCTTCACACGCAGGTCGAACGTGAGGGCCGCGGGGCCGCCCGCGGCCCCGTTGGCGGCCGTGACGACGATCTCGTTGGCCCCTTTTCGGAGGTCGTTCGTGACGATCTCCATGACGGGCTTCGTCCAGTCGGTCCCCTTGGCGGCAGGCTTGCCGTTGACGACCACCGCCGCCTCGTTGTCGGCGGCGAACACGACGACCGCGTGCGCAGCAGCGCTCGGCAGGTTGAACGTCGTGCGGAAGGTGAGCTTCTCACCCGGTGGCGAGGACGCCAGGTCGTTGGACCAGATCCATTTCGCCGCTGGCTCGACGTCGGCGTCGGCAGGCGGCTCGAATCGCAGCACCTCGGCGTCGGGCCGCGGCGGCGCCGTGTTCGTCAACTGCCAGACCGCGTCGGTGAACTGCTCGGCGGTCATCCGGCGCGGCAGGGGCCCTCGGAACACGTAGTCGCCGCCCTGGGGCTGTGCGGTGGCGGCCGGCGTGGCGGCGGCGTAGGCCTCCGACGTGCAGATCGTCTCGAGCACGTGCTTGACGTCCCACTGGGAATCGACGAGATCCGCCGCGAGCATGTCGAGTAGATCCTCGCTCCAGGGCGGCAACCTCAGACTGTCGACCGGATGCACGACACCCCGGCCAATGAGCCGGTGCCACAGCCGGTTGACGAGCGTGCGCGACAGCCAGCCGTTTTCCGGCCTCGTCATCAGGGCGGCGAGCTGGTCGAGCCGCCGTGCAGGCGGCGCCTCGGGATCGACCTGGCCGAGATCGGCGAACAGCCACGCCGGCGTCGCCATCGTGCCGGTGGCCTTGTCGCAGCGATGCAATTCCAACGGCTGCGCCGAGACGATCGCCGCCAGATCGTAGGTCTGCCGGAGTGTCCAGCGGTCGACGAACGAATCGTGGCAGCTGGCGCACTTCAGGTTGATGCCGAGAAACGTCTGGCCGACGTTCTGGGCGAACTGGATCGGCACGGTCTGGCTCGCGTTGACCGTGCCGCGCCACACGATCCCGTCGATGAAGCCCCGTGCGTCTTCCGTGGGCGCGATCAAGCCACGCACGAACTGGTCGAACGGCTTGTTCTGCACGAGCGACGTGTGGAGCCATCGCGTGATCTGCCGCCGGCCTCCCGTGATGAAGCCGGTGCCCGTGTAGTCGTTCCGCAACAGGTCGTTCCAGAACGTCATCCAGTGTTCGGCATAGGCGACGCGATCGGCAAGCAGCTCGCGGACGAGCGCGGTCCGCTTCTCTGGCGTTTGGTCCGCCACGAATCGCGCGACACGGTCGGGATCGGGAAGGAGGCCGACGAGATCGAGGCTCGCGCGGCGGATGAACGTGCGATCGTCCGCCCGCGGAGGTCGGGCGACACCCTTGTCGTGCCAGTAGGCGTCGACGATGCGGTCGACGGGGTTCGTGCGGCCGTCCTGGGGCGGCGGCAGATCGACCCGCCGCAACGCCAGCGGCGGTTCCCAGGTCGTCCGTTTGAAGGCGAACCCCGGCTCCCACGGCGCCTCGTCGTCGATCCATCGCTTCAGGACGGCGATCGCCTCCGGGGGCAGCGGATCGCCCTCGCTCGGCATCCGATAGTCAGGATCGTCGCTCGTGATCCGCGCGATGATTTCACTGTCGGCCGCGTGGCCCGCAACGATCCCGGGGGTCCCGGAGTCCCCGCCGGTGAGCAGGTCTTCGCGAGTGTTCATCGAGAAGCCGCCCTGGCGGGCGTCGCCGGCGTGGCACTCACCGCAGTGCTTCTTGATGAGCGGCACGACCTCGTGGGCGAAGTCGACGGCGCGGGCCGACGAAAAACACGCCGCCGCCCCGCAGCCGAGCCATGCCATGATGCACCGTCGCAACACGTTCATGATCGTGATCCTCCCTCAACGCCAGGCCGCGGGGATATGGGCACCGTCGCTACTTGCGCTTGAATCGGGCGTCCTGCGGCCTGTCGCGGGACAGGGCGTAGGCCAGGAGGTCGAGCACCTCGCGCTCGTTGAGCTGGTCGAGGAGGCCCTTCGGCATCAGTGATTCGGTGGCCGGCAGGACCTCCTCGATGTCGGCCCGGGCGAGCTTCACGAACTTCGTCGCGTCCTCGGGGTCGGTGACGATCGTGATCGTCTCCGGTGTCTCGTCCACGATCCGTCCGCTCACCACCTTGCCGTCGGCCGTCTGCACGATGCTCGCCTTGTACTGGTCGGAGACGACCTTGCTCGGATGGACGATCGCTTCGACGAGGTCCTTGAGTTGGAACCTGCCGGCGACCTGCGTGAGGTCGGGTCCCGTGGCGCCGCCCTCCTCGCCGAAGCGGTGGCAGACGACGCAGCGTGCCGCCGCGAACATCCGCTTGCCATGCTCGAAGTCGCGGCCCTTCGCCAGGCCGTCAGGGCCCGGCTTGGCGGCCAGTGCGAGCACCTCGTCGAGGGTCCACGCGTGGCCGGGGCCCTCCGGCTTCGGCAGCGGCGGCGGCGTGTACGGCGTGCGGACGCCGAGCGTCTCGAGCGCCATCTTTTCAGTATCGGTGAGGTGCGCGAGGCTCTCGTTTTCCATGTTGAGGAGAAACCGACGGAAGCTGTTGCCCCCGGCCCATTCCCGTGCCCGGGCAAACCACGCGTAGTAGCCCTTGCGGTCGGACGGGGCCCAGGAATCCTTCTCGCCCACGGTTCGCAGGACATAGGCGTAGTGGATCTGGAGCAGATCCGCCCGCTTCTCGAGCGAGGCACGGACGGCGTTGCCGTAATGGGCATTCCGCTCGAGCAACTGCCGGAGATCGGCCTCGCTCGGGGCGAGGTTGGTGGTGGCGGCCGACTGCGTCGGCGCGGCGAGCATGCCGACGAGCTTCGGCACGATGCCGGGCGCCCGCAGGGCCACGAGCACGCTCGACAGTTCACGGTCGAGGTCGAAATGGCCGGAGGGAAAGAACGGCCCGAGCCGGTTGGTGATCCGGGCCTTGGCCTCGGCCGGCGGCTCGCCCAGCCGGACGATCGCGAGTTCATAGGCCCGTGCGAGGTCGATCCGGCCCGCGATGTCGAGCACCTCAGGATCGATCCGGTCGAGGGCTGCAAGCACCGCCGGCAAGGCCCCCGGATCCGCCTGGTGGGCGACGGCGATGGCGGCCGTGATCACGGCGTGCGGATGAGCGGCCGCGAGGGCCTTCTCCTGCCAGAGTTCGAGCGGCTGGTGCTCGAGCGCCACGCGGGCAGCGGACCGGATGAACTGGTCGGGGCTGGCGAGGCTGGGCAGGGCCTTGGCAACCGCCGCAGCCGGATCGTCCACGCGCCGATGCAGGGCTTCGAGGTCGTGCCGCAGCGCCCGCTCGGCGGCGCCGGCTGCCACGCGGCCGTCGACGGCCGCGGTCGATTCGGAACCGGCATACGTGACTCTATACAGCTCGCTTTGGCCCCCGCGGCCGCCGACGGCGAAGTAGAGCGCGCCATCGCGGCCGACCGTCACGTCGGTGAGCGGCAGCGGCGTCCGCGACACGAACTCCTCCTTCGTGCCGGCATAGGTCGAGCCCGAGGGCTCGAGGTGAATCGCATACATCGTCCCGAACGTCCAGTCGCAGACGAACAGGGCCTGCTGGTACGTGGCCGGAAACTTCGTGCCATAGCCGAACGTCACGCCCACGGGGGACCCGGGTCCGATGTTCACGAGCGCCGGCAGGCTGTCGGGAAACGACGCCGCCCACTTGCCTGAGCCACTGCGCCAGCCCAAGTCGCTGCCGCTCGGGGCGTGGTTCACCCGCGTGGGGCGGTACCACGGCATGCCGAAATCCCACTCCATGTCGGCGTCGTAGACGAACATCTCGCCGTCGGCGTTGAAGGCGAAGTCGTAGGGATTGCGGTAGCCGGCGGTCCAGATTTCCCATGCCTTGCCGTCGCGGTCGGTGCTCACGACATAGCCGCCAGGGGCGAGGATCCCGACCGCGTGGCCGCCGGCGTCCCACATCCGGGGAATGATCTGGTCTTCGTCCCAGTTCGCCGGCAGCCGACTCGACGCGTCGGCGGGCAGCTCGACCCGGCGCTGCGTCGAGCGAATGCCACCCATCGTCTGTGGTTCCGTGACGTTCTTCACCTCGAACGGCGTCTTCGTGTGGTTGCCGCAGATGATGAACAGCCGCTGGCCATCGGGAGACAAGAGGATGTTGTGGGGCCCATGCTCACCGCCGCCGGGAAACGCGCGGAGTTTTTCGACCGTGTCGAGCGTGTCGTCGGCATTCGTGTCGGTGACGCGGTACAGGCCGCTGCCTGGACCGCCGTTGCAGACCACGTAGAGCGCATCGAACGCCCAGAGAAGCCCCTGGGCACTCGAGAGCGGCACAGGGATCTTTTCGACGAGCGTTTCGCCCGAGCCGCCGAGCGGCGCGGGGGTGATCCGGACGAGTCCTTTGTCGCCTTGGTCGCTGGCGATGATGCGTCCCTTGGCATCGGTCGTGAGCACGACCCACGATCCCAGTTCGTCGCGCGGCACGACGAACAGCCGCTCCACGCGGAACCCGGCCGGCACGACGAACGGTGGCGTGTCGGCGGGCTGCCGCCCGCCGACAGCGAGGACGTCGCCCCACGGACCTTTGCCCGGTTCGGCGACCACCCGCAGGGCGACGGGGTTCGGCGGTGTGAGCGTGTCGAAGGCGCTCCACGAGGCATCGCTTTCGACCACCCGCACGCCGCCGTCGGGGTCGGTGAGCACGAGACGGCAGGAAAAACCGGCGAGACCGCCGGCGTTGGCCACGACTGCCGCGAGCTCGTTGTCACCGTCACGGAGATGCTTGCTGACATCGACTGCGAGTGGCTTTTCCCAGGTGTCGCTGGCCGCGACTTCGGTGCCATTGACGAACAGCCGCATCCGGTTGTCGCAGGTGGCCACGAGCACCGCCGCTGCGGCTCCACCACGAAATGACTTCGTGAGCCGGTATTCGCGCCGCTCGTCGGGGCCCCAGATCCACGGGGCCAGCGCGGGTTGGCCGGCAGGATTCGCCACCGGTTGGGCTGCGGAGGCGAGGGGCATGGCCTCGGGCCGCTGTTTCCACGCGGGATCGGTGGGGTCCGCGGCGCGGCCGGACATGGCCACGATGCACGCAAGCAGGGCGGAGACGACGGCCGTCGTGGAACGCATGGGTGCCTCGCGACTGGGGGTGGGCAGGGCGATCCCTATACAATACCGCTCCGGGAGCCCTCCGCGAGCGGCACCGTCGCCCCCGAGCCCATTCCGCAACTCACGGCCCGACGGGCCGTTGGATACGAGGAACCAGAGGCCTCCGCCTGCGGTGGTTTCCATCCTCGAACGTGAAAGGTTTCCGTCATGCTCGCCCGCCTGTTTGCCGTCTCGGTTGTCGCGCTCGTGGTCGCTCCGGCAGCGTTTGCCGCCGAGGGGAAAAAAGCGCCCGACCCGGCCAAGAGCTTCGCCCGGAAGGATGCGAACAGTGACGGGGCTCTCACGCTCGACGAGTTCAAGACGGGCTTGAAGGACAAGGCCCTCGACAACGCCGACAAACGATTCAAGAAGATCGATACCGACGGCGATGGCAAGCTCTCGCTCGATGAGTTCAAGGCCGGGATGCCGGCGAAGAAGTCGTAAAGCGTCCTTCGTGCACCAGGTGAGCCGATGATGCCCCCGTGGCAGATTCGTGTCGTCGCGGCATGCGTCGCCGTCGCGGTGCTCGCTGCGGCGCTCGGCGCGGGGACGAAGTCGCGGGCGAAGCCGCGACAGGCCGTGGCGATGATGCGGCTGCCGGAGGCGGTGACCAAGCCGCCACCGCGGTCGGTCATGGAGGTCGTCGCCGTCGACCGGAGCACCCGAGGTGCAGTGCGCGCGGCCGCCGGACGGATCGACGGTCTCCTCGCTCGACACTGGCAGGAGCACGGCGTCGCGCCGTCGCGGCCGCTTGCCGACGACGAGTTCGTGCGGCGCATGTATCTCGAACTCGCCGGCCGGATCCCCACGCACGACGAGATCGAGGCATTTCTCGACTCCGACCGGCCCGTCAAGCGTGCCGACCTCGTCGACGCGCTGCTCGAGAGCCCCGACTACGTGAGCCACTTCTATAACTTCTGGGCCGACATCCTCCGGCTCCAGGAGCGGCCCGACAAGCATCTCGTGTTCGAGCCGTACCTGCATTACGTGAAGGAAGCCATCCGCACGAACAAGCGTTACGACACGTGGGTGCACGAGATGCTCACCGCCGACGGCCGGCTTTGGGAAAACCCCGCCGTCGGGTTCCAACTGCGCGATGAGGGGATGCCGCTGCCCTACGTCGACAACACGGTGCGCGTGCTCCTGGGCACCCAGATCGGCTGTGCGCAGTGCCACGACCACCCCTTCGACCACTGGACGCAGCGCGAGTTCTACGAACTGGCCGCGTTCACCGCCGGCACCCGGATGCGGCAGATTGGCCGAAGCAGCCCGGTCGCCGTCGCCGCCCGCGATCTGCACATGGCGAACCGGGATCGCAACCAGCGGAACAAGGCGGCCGTGGCCCAGTACCTCCGGGCCAACGTCACGAGCGTGGCCTTCGCCGACAAAAACCTGCTCCTGCCGCACGACTATCAATACGACGACGCCAAGCCGCTCGCGGCCGTGAGCCCGCGGGTGCTCTGGGGCGAGGTGCCGGAGTCGGCCCGCCGATCCGGCGGCCGGGAGCAGTTCGCCGCGTGGACCGTGTCGCGCGACAACCGGCAGTTCGCCCGTACGATCGCCAACCGGCTCTGGAAAAAGGTGATGGGCGTCGGCCTCGTCGAGCCCGTCGACGACTTCAAGGAGAGCAATCCGGCGAGCTACCCGGAATTGCTCGAGCACCTCACCGACGAGATGCTGCGTCTGCAGTTCGATCTCCGGGAGTTCGTGCGGCTCGTCGTCTCGACCGAGGCGTACCAGCGTCGGGCCGTGCTTCACGACGCCATGTCGGCTGCGCCGTTTCGCTTCACCGGGCCGGCACTCAAGCGGATGACCGCCGAACAGCTCTGGGACTCGATCCTCACGCTCGTGGCCCGCAACCTCTGGGCGGTCGAGCGGCCGTCGCGGGAGGATGTTGCCGACGTGCTCGATGTCGATCTCCGCACAGCCTCGCTCACCGACGTCGATCGCGGACTCGAGGCCTTCCTGTCGCGGTATGGGAAAGGGCCGACCAAGCGGCGCATGATGGAAATCTGCGGCTACCGTGGCCTGGAGCTCGTCCGGGCGAGCGAGCTGCCCGCGCCACTGCCGCTGGGACATTTTCTCCGGCAGTTCGGCCAGAGCGATCGGGAGACGATCGAGGGGGGCCGCACGGTCGCCACGATTCCGCAGATCCTCGCGATGTTCAACGGCCCGATCACGCATGCGATGCTCGAGCGGGGTTCCGTGATCTACGACGAGGTCACGAGCCACGAGCCCCGGGAGGCGATCGACGCGGTCTTTCTGTCGGTGCTCTCGCGCCGTCCGAGCGCCGAGGAGCGAACGCTCGCCGTGCGGGAGATTATGTCGGCCGAGGATCGGGCGACCGGGTGCGGCAACGTGATCTGGGCACTCCTGAACACGCGGGAATTCATCTTCATCCAGTAGCGACGCACGCAGGTGCGATCATGGAGAGGCATGCCATGGGAATGCGAATCACGGCCGACTGGTTCGATGAGCGGATCGCCCGGCGGGCCGTGCTTGGCCGCCTCGCCCGCTCGACCCTGGGCGTCACGCTGCTCGACGGGATCGGCGGGAGCCTGTCGGCCGCCGCCGCCGCATCGGGCAAGGAGGGGATGAACCTGATCATCCTCTCGATGCGCGGCGCGATGAGCCACCTCGACACCTTTGACCCCAAGCCGGGCCGCGAGGAGCAGGGAGAGACGAAGCCGATCCAGACGAAGACTCCCGGCGTGCTGTTCGGGGAGCATCTGCCGAAACTGGCGGAGCACTCGGAGCGGCTGGCCGTCATCCGTTCGATGACCACCGAGACGGGCGACCACCAGCAGGGCCAGTACGTGATGCGGACGGCCTACCCGGTGCTCGGCAGCATCCGCCACCCGTCGCTCGGCTCCTGGGCGCTCCACGTGCAGGGGAAGGCGAGCCGCGAGTTGCCCGGCTACGTGCTCGTCGGCAACGGCAACGAGCACCCCGGCGCCGGGTTCCTCGATCCGTCCGTCACACCCGTGCCGGTGGCCGACCCGGAGCTCGGGCTCGAGAACACCGTGCGGCCCGCGTATCTCACGGAGAAAAATTTCAACCGCCGGCTCGCGCTCGCCGACAAGATCGACGCCGACTTCAAACGGACGTACGCCGGCCCGCAACTCGAAGCCTACAACCAGATGTACAAGGACGCCGTGCGGCTGCTCGGCAGCGTCGATCTCGAGGCCTTCGACATCGCGAAGGAATCGGAACAGACCCGCGAGCGTTACGGCGCGTCGCAGTTCGGTCAGGGCTGCCTGCTCGCCCGGCGGCTCGTCGAGGCCGGGGTGCGCTGCGTGGAAGTCGAATACGGCAAGTGGGACATGCACCGCGAGATCTTCGAAGAGTTGCCCGAGGCGGCCGGCACGCTCGACACCGGCATGGCCGCGCTGATCGCCGACCTCGGCGACCGCGGGCTGCTCTCCTCGACGCTCGTCGTGCTCGCCACGGAGTTCGGCCGGACGCCGCGGATCAACGAGAACGCCGGACGCGACCACCATCCGGCCGTATTCTCGTGCGTGCTCGCCGGTGCCGGCGTGAAGAGGGGCGTCGTGCACGGGGCGAGCGACGAGCGGGGATTCAAGCCCGACCGCGACGCCGTCAGCGTGCCCGACTTCCTCACGACGGTGGCCGCCGCGTGCGGCCTCCCGTACGACAAGGAGTTCATGGCCCCCAACGGCCGCCCGTTCAAGATCGGCGGCGGCGGCAAGCCGATCAAGGCGGTGCTGGCGTGATCGGATTGCAAGGAGGACAGGGTGAAGCCTGTCCTACTTGTCGGCGCGTCGCGGCGAGGGGTATTTGTCGAACATATCGCCGCGGCCGAGCACGCGCGGGTCTTCTTGGCGCGTAAGCTCGGCGACCAGTTCTTCTTTCAGACGTCGCACGTCGGCGGCGCGCGCCGGATCGGCGGCGAGGTTCGTGACGCAGTCGGGATCGACGGCGAGGTCGTAGAGTTCGTCGGCCGGTCGCTTGCCGAAGCAGAGTTGCCAGAAGCGGTCACCCTGGCCCGCCGCCTCGATCAGCGCCTTCGTGGGACCGGCGTCGGTGTCGGCGAGGCCGAGGTCGGGGTCGCCGCAGGGCCAGCGGTCGGGGGCGAAGTTGTGGACGTAGAAGAGGTTGCCGCGGCGGATCGCCCGGGCCGGGTAGCCGAGGCCTGATTCGATGCCCGGACGGCAGCGGACGTCGTTCCGCTCGCGGCCGAGGATCACGCGGTCGCGCGGCTGCTCGGGGGCATCGCGCAGGATGTCTGCGAGGCTCGAGCCCGTGATCGGCCGCATGCCGGCGGCGACCCCGTCGACCGACTCGAGATCAAGGATCGTGGGGGCGAAGTCGATGGCGCTCACGAAGCCGTCGGCACGGCGTCCGGGGTGGACGACACCGGCAGGCCAGCGCATCACGAGCGGCACGCGGTGGGCGAGATCGAACGTGTGCCCCTTGATCCGCGGGAACGGCATGCCATGGTCGCTGGTCACGACGACGAGCGTGTTGTCCTGTTCGCCGGCGGCTTCGAGCGCCGTAAGCAGCGAACCCACCTCCGCGTCGAAGGCCTCGATCTCCGTCGCGTAGTCGAGCATGTCGCGGCGGACGACGTCGGTGTCGGGCCAACAGGCGGGCACGCGGTCGATGTCGGCGGGCTTCTTGCCGGCCGCGAGGCCGGCGTCAGCCTTATAGGGGCGGTGCGGGGCCTTGCTCCCGTACCAATAGAAGAACGGCTGCCCCGGCTGCCTCTGACCGAGAAACGCACGGAACGCCGAGCCGGGATCGTTTCCTTTCCCCCGCTTCATCATCGAGAGCCCCCAGGTCCGCTGGTCGCCCGATGGCGTCAGCGCCACGCCCGGGCCCCACACCTTGCCGGCCCCGCCGCAGGCGAGTCCGCGTGCTGCGAGCACTTCGGTAAAAGCCATGGACTCGGGTGGAAACGTCGGCCAGTGGTTGGCAGCCGCCTCGAGCTGCCAAGGGTTGCGGCCGGTGAGGATCGCGGCCCGGCACGGGGCGCACTTCGACGTCGGCACGTAGGCGTTGTCGAAGACGATGCCCTCCCGTGCGAGCCGGTCGACCGCCGGGGTCCTCGTCCAGCGGCAGCCGTAGGCACCGAAGTGGCACGAGGCGTCGTCGGCGATGACGAACAGCACGTTCGGCACGCGGGGACTTTGCGGGGTGGCGGCCGTCTTGTCCCGGGCGCGACGACCGTCGTCGGAGAACCGCACGAGCCGCCAGTCGTCCGCGCGAATCGCGCTGGAGGGTACGGGATGTCCGCCCGGCTTCTCATCGAGCTGTGCGGAACGTTTCAGCGCGCCACGTGCTCCCGGCCGGACCGTCACGGTGTAGACCGCGAAGGCGATGACGTCTTGCCGCGGCACGTCGATGAGAAACGGCCGGCCGCCTTTCGCACCGGGTTTCGCCGTCGTGGCGGCAGGGTTCTCCCACCAGGCCCCCGTCGCCCAGCCGTCGAGATCGGGAAACGCCGGGCCGAACGGCTGCGCCGCGATGTCGGTGGCGGCGAACGGTGCAGCGGTCGCTGTCGCAAGGGACGCCGCGGCACACACAGTCAGCAGGCCGATGACTGAAAGACGTCTGCTCATGCGGAGGAAACTCTCACGAGGGTGCGGCGTTGAAACAGGCTGGGTGGAGTGATCGCGACCCCGCTGTGACAATATCACCCGTGGCGAACGGCACCGCAACTTCGCGGCGCTTGCAGTCGCCGAGCGACGAGAGCGACTCCCGATGGACCGATGGTCTCACAGAAAACTTCGGCAGGTGATGGTCGTATGCCTGGCAGGCTGGTGCATCACCGGCCTGAAGACCGTCGTGGCCGAGGCACCGCCGCCGAACGTCGTGTTCATCCTCTCCGACGACCAGCATTGGGGCGACTACGGCTTCATGGGCCACCCGCACCTGCGCACGTCCAGCCTCGATCGGCTCGCCCGCGAGAGCCTCGTCTACCGCAGAGGCTATGTGACGACCAGCCTCTGCTCCCCGAGCCTCGCCTCGATCATCACCGGGAGGTATCCGCACGAGCACCGGATCGTGGGCAACGATCCGCCGGGCGGCAAGGAGGCCTTCGCGGCCGGCCGGGAACGGATGACCCGCCACCTCGAGGAGTGGCCGACGCTGCCGCGGTTGCTGGGCGCCCGCGGCTACGCGAGCCTGCAGACCGGCAAGTGGTGGCAGGGGGATTTTTCGCGGGGCGGGTTCACCGAGGGGATGACGCAGGGAAAGCGGCACGGCGACGAGGGGCTCGCCATCGGCCGCAAGACGATGCAGCCTGTCTACGATTTCATCGGCCGCTCGCGGGCCGCGGGCAAGCCGTTCTTCGTGTGGTACGCGCCGATGCTGCCGCACGATCCGCACGATCCCGCTCCGGAACTCGTGGAACACTATCAATCGAGGACGGACAGCGTCCATGTGGCCCGCTACTGGGGCAACGTCGAGCGGTTCGACCGCACGGTCGGCGACCTGCTCGACCATCTCGACCGCGAAAACCTTTCAGCGAACACGCTCGTCGTCTACGTCACCGACAACGGGTGGATCCAGAGCCCGGACGCGCCGCGGTTTGCGCCACGGTCGAAGCTCTCGCCGTATGACGGCGGCCTGCGGACACCGATCATGCTCCGCCGCCCGGGCACGATCCAGCCACGCACGAGCGACGAACTCGCCAGTGTGATCGACATCATGCCCACCGTGCTCGCCGCCTGCGGTGTCGAATCACCGGCCGGGCTCCCCGGCGTGAATCTGCTCGATGACAGGGCCGTGGCCGCGCGGCGGCAGGTGTTCGGTGAGTGTTTCACGCACACGCTCGTCGATCTCGACGATCCGGCGCAGAGCCTGCTTTGGCGCTGGACCGTGCGCGACCGCTGGAAGCTGATCGTGCCGGCGACAGCCGGGGCGGGCGGCACCTTCCCAGCCGCCGAAGCCAGTCGCGTCGATCACCACTCGCAGGGCCGGTACGAGCGCGGCGAGATCGAACTCTTCGACGTCGTGGCCGACCCCAACGAAGCGACGAACGTCGCCGCGGCGCATCCCGACGTCGTCGCCGAACTCCGCTCGACCCTCGACGCCTGGTGGAAAACGGTGCCTGGCACCGAATCTGGGAAAGCTGGGAAGGATCGCGTGGCATCCAGTCAGGGTCTCTCGCCGAACGTCGTCATCTTCCTCGCCGACGATCTCGGGGCGCACGACCTCGGCTGCACCGGCAGTACGTTCCACCGCTCGCCCGCGATCGACCGGCTCGCAGCTGAGGGCATGCTCTTCACCCGTGGCTACGCGGCGGCGCCGGTCTGCTCGCCGACGCGGGCGGCGCTGGTCACCGGGCGGCATCCGGCGCGGGTGAGGATCACGAACTTCATCGCCGGCGACCGCCGTGGCAGCCTGCTGCCGGCCGACTATCTCCATGCGCTGCCGGCGAGCGAAGTCACCGTCGCCGAACGGTTGCGCGACGCGGGCTATGCGACCGGCGTGTTCGGTAAGTGGCACCTCGGGCCACCCGCCGACATCCCGGCCCATGGATTCGAGGTGACCGGCTTCACGACGGTGGCCCCTGGCAGCGGCCCGAGCGCTGATCCGATGCATGCCCGGGCGATCGCGGCGCAGGCCGCAGCATTCATCGATTCGAACCGCGACCGTCCGTTCTTCTGCTACGTGCCGATGCATTCCGTGCATGTGCCGTTGCTCACGCGGCCGGAGCTCGCCGCGGAGGAGGGTCGGCGGGCCGTGGGCGTGGGCCCGAGGTTCGACGTGCCGCCCTCCGTTCCCGGAGACCCGGCCACGCGCACCGTGCAAAACCATCCGGTCTACGCCGGCATGATCCGCGAGATGGACGAGACGGTGGCGACGGTGCTCGCCGCCGTGGAGAAGGCGGGTCGCAAGGAAAGCACGCTCGTCGTGTTCACGAGCGACAACGGCGGGCTCTCGACCGCGGAAGGAGCACCCACGTCGAACCTGCCACTGCGAGCCGGCAAGGGCTTCGTGTACGAGGGGGGCATCCGCGTGCCGTGTATCGTGCGCTGGCCGGAGGTCGTGCAGCCCGGCACCACGAGCGACGTGCCCGTCACCACGCTCGACATCGCGGCGACCGTGCTCGACGTGGCTGGGATCCCAAATCGCGACGACGCCCCGCTCGATGGCGTGAGTCTCCGGCCGGTGCTGGCGGGTGCGAGCCCACCGAGTCCGCGCGACCTCGTCTGGCACTACCCGCACTATTCCAATCAGGGTGGCCGCCCGGCCGCGGCGCTCGTGTCGGGGAGCGAGAAGGTCGTGGAGCATTTCGAAACCGGGAAGCTCGAACTCTTCGACCTGGCGAACGACCCCGGTGAGCGTCACGACCTGGCCGGCGAGCGCCCCGAGCGGGCTGCGGAATTGAAGGCCAGGCTCGCGGCGTGGCGGAAGCGGGTGGGGGCGGCCATGCCCACGCCCAACCCCCAGCCGGTCGATCCATTCGGGCCGGCCGCAGTGCCACGCCGCAAGGCCGGGTAGACTTCGGGGAATACGCTCTCAAAAAATCGAGAACGGTAGGCGAGGGGGTCGGCGAACGCTCGAGGAGCATTGGGCCGCTGCGGCCCACGCGACGAGACTTTTGCCGCCCCCGAGCCGGACCTGCAGCGACAACGCCTGCAATTCATCATCCTTGTATTGGAATGGTCCCCTATGCGTTTGTGTCAGATCTGGTTCTTCGGTCTCGTCGCCAGTCTGTTGTCAGCAGGTGCCACGTTGGCGGCCGATGCCCCCAAGCCCGCCCGCCTGCTCGTCGTCACGGTGACAACCGGGTTTCGGCACGCGTCGATCGCGACCGCCGAGGGAGTTCTCGAAGAACTCGGCCGCACGAGCGGCCTGTTTCACGTCGAC
Organism: Planctomycetia bacterium; assembly: GCA_037129475.1. Classification (GTDB taxonomy): domain Bacteria; phylum Planctomycetota; class Planctomycetia; order Pirellulales; family UBA1268; genus RGVT01. The sequence continues at coordinate 44,609 of JBAXUY010000011.1, forward strand.
TACCTGCGGATGCCCCCCGGCCGTCCGGCCGCGCCCAAGGCGCCGAAGCGTGGCAAGGATGTGGCCGACGAGGCATGGACGGCGGAGCAGGCGGCGTTCAAGGCGGCGCAGGAGCAGTTCAAAAAGGACGACGCCCCGTGGCAGGCGACGCTCCGCGAACAGTTTGCGAAGGCGTTCGCGCCGGAGTCGCTCGCCCTCTTCGACGGCGTGATCTTCGCGAGCACGACGGGCGAGC